>JBCDDH010000004.1:0-76845 GCA_039180415.1 Planctomycetota bacterium
CCTGCTCACGATCAACGCGCTCACCGCCGCGACCGAGATCGTCGTCCCGATGCAGGCCCACTTCCTGCCGCTGCAAGGCATGGGACAGCTCTTCGAGACCGTCCGCATGGTCCGCATGGGCATCAACCCGCAACTCAAGGTCTCCGGCGTCGTGCTCTGCATGCACGAGGCCAACACCATCCTCGCGTCCGACGTGATCCGCGACGTCGAAGGCTTCTTCGAGTCCGCCCGCGGCACCGAAGCGCCCTGGGCCGACGCCGTGCTGTATCACCCGCCCATCCGCCGAAACATCAAGCTCGCCGAAGCCCCCAGCTTCGGCACGCCCGTCCACCGCTACGCCCCCGATTCCAACGGCGCCGCCGACTACCGCCAACTCGCCCGCAGCATCGCCGAACACACGATGGCTCGCTAGGCGTTTCCCCGGCCGTCGCCGGCATTTCCCTTGACCTCGGATCGCGTCTCGGGGTATCACGCACAGACCACGTCACCCTTGGGAGGACACATCATGTCGCATGGCGTTCTGCGTTTCGCATTTCTCGCGTTGTTCTCGGCGATGCTCACCGCTCCCGGCCCGTCCGTCCACGCCGACGCCGGGGCCGACCTGCAGAAGGCCGAGAGCCTGATGAAGCGGGCCGAGGTGAACCTGCAATCCGTCGAGAGCGGCGTCCGCGGCCGGACGTCGCCGCCCAGGGGCTCGGCCGGGAAGCTGCTCGCCCAACGCCTCGCCCAGGCCAAGGGCGACCTCGACCCCGCCGGCCAACTGCTCGCCAACGTGCCCGACGCCACCGAGGGCGCCGCCGCCGCCAAGCAACGACACGCCGACGCCGTCGCCCTGCACGACGGGCTCTACGCCTTCCTGACCGGCGAAAACGCTCCCGCCACCGATGACAGCGCGGGCACGAAGCTCGACTACAAGCAGGAGAAGCTGCTCAAGGACGCGCGGTTCTACATGAACGAAGTGCAGCAGAAGGCCGACGGGCTCACCGCTCTGCACGCCCAGCTTCTTCCGATCGAAGACCAAACCACCATCAACCACAAGGTCGTCTTCACCGCCATGAACGACCTCGCCCGCGCGAAAGACCGCGCCGCGCTGGTGAAAGAACGCCTCGACCAGCTCCCCGCTGACGGCGCGGGGGTCGCGCCGGTGGTGCAGCAATACAACGCCGCGGTGGAGGCCATCAATGGCGCAGATTCGTTCTTCACGCCGCTGGCCGAGAAGCTGCACACCCTCACCGCGCCCGCGAACTACCCCGACTTCGAAGCCGACTACAAGCGGCTCGCCGAACTGGGCGGGATGTACAGCCGACCCGAAAACCTCGAGCAGAACCGCGTCGAGGCCGCGATCGCTGTCCGGCAGTCCAACGCCGCGTACCAGGAGATGGCCCGGATCGTCGCGAAGTACAAGCCGATCATCGATCAGCAGACCGACCAGGGCGACCGCATGGCCGGGCAGATGAAGTGGTTCCTCGACAAGTACCAGGCCTACGCCCAGGCCGCCCAAGCGACCGCCACCACACTGCCCGGACAGATCCGTGCCGACGTCGCCGAGGCTCAGCAATACGCCGATCAAGCCGTCGCCGAGCAGAAGCCGATGTTCTTCCAAGGCGGGATCCCGCAGCGTTTCGGTTGGGCCGACGAGAAGCTCGCGTTGCTCGAAGCGCTCGACGCCGACGCCCACGCCGCGATGACCGCCGAAGTGCAAGCCGCCAAAGACCGCATCAACGAGCAGGAGCGTTCGCTCGCCACCGCGATCATCGAAAGCAACCCGCTGCCGCCCGACAACTTCCAAGGTCCCGACCGCGACGCCGCGATCGCGATCGCCGTCGACGGCTGGAAGGGCCAGCAACCCGAGTTCGAACTGCTCGGCGTCCGCGTGCCTTCGCAGGCGTGGGAGCGCTCGACGCGCTGGGAGTGGTTCGCCGACGCGTTCCACCACGTCGACGTCTCGACGCTACAGGTCCAACTGCTCGTCGCCGACGAATCCAACCCGGAACTCGCCATCATCCGCCCCGTCAACGTCAAGAAGGACCACAACAAGGGCGACACGATGATCGGCGTCCCGCTGTGGAGCATCGAAGACGACGTCCAGCCACGCAGCTACCTGAAGCGCGACAAGATCAGATAACGGCAACGCGGTTCACGCCGCGACCGCCTCGTGTTCGACCCAAACGCCCGCTTCATCGCTTCACGGCCGCGTCGACGCGATCCATTTCCGCAGCGCCGCTTGCCCCATCGCGTTGACGACGTCCGCCTTCGTGGCCCCGCCCCGCCGGGCGGTCAACACGCCGAACCGCAGGTGGTCCAGGTCGCTTTCGCCGTGCGCGTCGGTGTTGATCGCGAGCTTGCAGCCGTGCTCCAGCGCGACGCGGACGTGCGTGTCGCGCAGGTCCAGCCGATACGGATTCGCGTTGATCTCCAGGGCGATCCCGCGTTGCGCCGCCGCCTTCGCGAGCGCCTCGATGTCCGGCGACATCCCTTCGCGCCGGTTGACGATCCGCCCGGTCGGGTGGCCGACGATCGTCACGTAGGGGTTCTC
Source organism: Planctomycetota bacterium (assembly GCA_039180415.1). Classification (GTDB taxonomy): domain Bacteria; phylum Planctomycetota; class Phycisphaerae; order Phycisphaerales; family Phycisphaeraceae; genus CAZIXN01. Next base: position 2,537 of record JBCDDH010000004.1, read on the forward strand.
GATCGCTTTGAGCAGGCGCATCGTGCTCGTCTTGGGGTCCTGCTGGAGGCTCGCGTGCGGCGATGCCACCACGATGTCGAGCTCCGCGAGCAGCTCGTCCGGGTAGTCCAACCCGCCGTCGGTGAGGATGTCTACCTCGCTGCCCGCGAGGACGGTGATGGTGCCCTTGAGCTTCTCCGCGACTTGACGCACCGCGATGATGTGTTGCTCAAGCCGCTCGGCCGTGAGCCCGTTGGCCTGCACCTGCCCGCGCGAATGGTCCGTGATCGCGACGGTGTGAAAGCCACGGGCCGCCGCGCCCCGCGCGTTTTCTTCGATGCTCCACACCCCGTCGCTCGCCGTCGTGTGGGTGTGCAATTCGGCCCGGATATCCGCCAGCTCTAAGAGCTCCGGAACCTCACCCGTTTCCGCCAGCTTCAACTCGCCACGGTCTTCCCGCAGTTCCGGCGGGACCCACGCTAAATCCAAAGCCGCAAACACGTCTTCTTCGCGATTTGCCGCAACCACCGTCGCCTTGTCGTCCTTGGTCAGGCCGTACTCGTTGAGCGACATGCCCCGCGCGATCGCCCGCTCGCGCATCTTCACGTTGTGCTCCTTGCTGCCCGTGAAGTACATCAGCGCCGCGCCGAAGCTCTCGGGCGTGACCACCCGCAAATCGGCCTGCATGCCCTTGAATTCATTGCCCATTCGCACCGAGCATTTCGTGTCGCCCCGCAGGATCACCTCATCCACCGCGTCGTGCGTCGCGAACGCGTCAAACACGGCCGACACCTTCGCCTCGTCGGACGGATCCACCGCCGCGAGCACGTCCACGTCCCCGATCGTCTCTTTGCCCCGCCGCAGCGAGCCCGCGTATTCGACCGCTTCGACCCCCGGCAGCCCGCGAAGAGAATCCACAAACAGATTCGCCAGCCGATACGCCGTCCCGATCCGCACCCGCCGCCCGGCCGACTCGGCGAACTTGAGCGCCTTCTCGATGTTCTGCACCTTCTTCGGGCCGAACCCTTTGAGTTCCGCCACTTCGCCAGAACCGAGCTTGGCCTTCAGGTCGTGGACCGACTCGACGCCCAATTGCTTCCAGAACACCGACGCCGACTTCGGTCCGACCCCGGGGATGTTCATCACGTCCAGCACGCCGGGTGGGACTTGCTTCGCCAGCTTTTCGAAATCCGCGATCTTGCCGGTTTCCACATACTCCAATGTCCGGTCGGCCGCGCCGGTGCCGATGCCCTCCATAGCCGTGAGCTCGGACCGCGAAAAATCCCCAACGTCTCGTGTCATCTCGCCCACCACCCGGGCGGCTTTCTGGTACGCGATCACCTTGAACCGGTTGCCGCCGAGCACCTCGGTCAGCAAGGCCATGTCCTCGAACACCCCGGCAAGCTGCGCGTTTCGGCTGGGCATGGGCCGAGTGTAGGGGCGGCGTGACGCGTCGGCCTCCGGGGCACAAACGGCCAAGCCATAACCGGGAAGAAGCCACCAAGGACCGCGTACACTCCGCCCATGCCCACCCCCCCCGACGCCATCCGCGCCGCCGCGTCCTCCCACATCTCAAGCCCGCCCGACGCCTTCCCGCGGCGCCACCACGGCCAAACGCCGGGAGACCTCCAAGCCATGCTCGACGCGGTCGGCGTCGGATCGCTCGACGCGCTGATCGAGCAGACCGTGCCCGCCGACATCCGGCTCGATCGGCCGTTGCGACTCGAAGGCCTAAGCGACGACGCGCCGCTGGGCGAATCCGGAGCGCTCGCCCGCCTTCGCACCATCGCCGAGAAGAACACGGTCAAGCGCTCCATGATCGGCATGGGCTACCACGGCACGATCACCCCGCCCGTGCTGCTCCGCAACGTCCTCGAAGACCCGCGTTGGTACACGCCCTACACGCCGTACCAGGCGGAGATCGCCCAGGGCCGGCTCGAAGGGCTGCTCAACTTTCAAACGATGGTTAGCGATCTGGTCGGATTGCCCCTCGCCGGCGCGTCGCTGCTCGACGAAGCCACCGCCGCCGCCGAAGCGATGGCCATGTGTCACGGCATCGCGCGGGGGAAGAAGCCGAAGTTTTTTGTCGCCGAGGACTGTCACCCGCAGACGATCGCGGTGGTGCGGACGCGGGCCGAGGGATTAGGCATCGAAGTCGTGGTCGGCTCCACCGACACGTTCGAACCGAGCGGCGAAGACTACTCGGGTGCCCTCGTCCAGTACCCCGCGTCCGACGGCTGCGTCCTCGATTACACGGCGCTCGCCGCCCGCGCTCACGAACACGGCGCTCTGGTCGTTGCCGCCACCGACCTGCTCGCGTGCTGCCTGATCAAGCCCCCAGGTGAATGGGGTGCCGACATCGCCGTCGGCTCCGCCCAACGCTTCGGCGTGCCGATGGGCTACGGCGGGCCGCACGCCGCGTTCTTCGCCACCAAAAACGAATACGCCCGCAAGATGCCCGGCCGACTCATCGGCGTCTCCAAAGACGCCCACGGCCACCCCGCCCTCCGCATGGCCATCCAGACCCGCGAGCAGCACATCAAGCGGGACAAAGCCACGTCGAACATCTGCACCGCCCAAGCGCTGCTGGCGAACATGGCCGGCTTCTACGCCGTGTGGCACGGGCCGGAGGGTTTGCGCTCGATCGCCCGGCGGATACACGGGCTGGCGTTGGCGTTAGCCGGACGACTCGAACAACTCGGGCTCCACGTCGACCGCCACGCGTTCTTCGATACGGTCAGCGTCGGCGTCGGCAAAGCGGAAGCCGCCCGTGTTCTCGAACGCGCCGCCGACCGGGGCGTGAATCTTCGGATCGTCCACGGCCAGGTCGTGAACGTATGCCTCGACGAAACCACGGCCGCCGACGATCTCGAAGCCGTGGTCGATGCTTTCGTCCCCGGCGAGACGTTCAACGACGAAACGCCCGCCAACGACACGCTCGCCCCGTTCGCCCGCAAGACCGCCTTCCTCCAACAACCCGTTTTCAACCGTTACCACACCGAGCACGAGATGCTCCGTTATCTCCGCAGTCTCGTTGACCGCGACTACGGCCTCGCCCACGGCATGATCCCGCTCGGGTCGTGCACCATGAAACTCAACAGCGCCGCCGAGATGATCCCGATCACGTGGGAGAAGTTCGGCAATCTCCATCCCTACGCCCCCGCGGAGGACACCCAGGGCTACGCCGAACTGTTCGAGCAACTCGAAAGCTGGCTCGCCGAGATCACCGGGTTCCACGCCGTGTCGCTCCAGCCCAACGCCGGCAGCCAGGGCGAGTACGCCGGGCTCATGTCGATCCGCGCCTACCACCGGTCCCGCGGCGATACCCAGCGCAGCAAGTGTCTCATCCCCACCTCCGCTCACGGCACCAACCCCGCCTCCGCCGTCATCGCCGGGATGCGGGTCGTCCCCGTCAAGTGCAAGGACAACGGCGACATCGATCTCGACGACCTCATCGCCAAGGCCGAGCAGCACGCCGACGAACTCGCGGCGCTGATGATCACCTACCCCTCCACGCACGGCGTGTTCGAGGACACCATCCGTACCGCCTGCGACATCGTCCACCGCTGCGGCGGCATGATCTACATGGACGGCGCGAACATGAACGCCCAGGTCGGCCTGACCTCGCCCGGCAAGATCGGGGCCGACGTCTGCCACCTCAACCTGCACAAGACCTTCTGCATCCCCCACGGCGGCGGCGGCCCGGGCATGGGGCCCATCGGCGTGGTCGAAGCACTCGCGCCGTTCCTGCCGAGCAACCCGATCGGCCAAACCGACGGGCAGTACGCCGTGTCCGCCGCGCCCTACGGCTCGCCTTCCATCCTGCCCATTTCGTGGATGTACATCGCCATGATGGGCGCCGCCGGCCTGACCGAAGCAACCCGGCGTGCGATCCTCAACGCCAACTACATGGCCGCCCGGCTCCGCGAACACTTCGACATCCTCTACACCGGACCGGCCGGCACCGTCGCCCACGAGTTCATCGTGGACGTCCGCCCTTTCGATAAGTTGGCCGGCGTCTCCGTCGACGACTTCGCCAAGCGCCTCATGGACTACGGCTTCCACGCCCCGACCATGTCCTGGCCCGTCGCCGGCACGCTGATGATCGAACCCACCGAGTCCGAATCCAAGGCGGAGCTCGACCGCTTCTGCGACGCGCTGATCGCCATCCGCCACGAGATCGCGAAGATCGAAAACGGCGACTGGCCCCAAGACGACCACCCGCTCAAGCACGCCCCGCACACCGCCGAGGCCGTCACCGCCGACGATTGGCCTCACTCGTATCCGCGTCATCAAGCGGCGTTCCCGATGCCCGATCAACGCCGCCCGGGGGCCAAGTTTTGGCCGAGCGTCGGCCGCATCGACAACCCCTACGGCGACCGCAACCTGGTCTGCACCTGCACGCCGATGGACGCCTACGGCGACGCCTGACCGCTCCGCCCGCGAGGGAAAGCCCTCGTAAAAACCTCACGCAACCCGCCTGATTGCCCTTGTGGCGAGCCGGCGGTTAACGCATGATGAACGCTTCACCTTCCAGGAGTCCCCGCATGCCTTCGTCCCACCCCACCCGCAGCGCCGGCTCGGCCGTCGTCACAGTCCTCGTCTGCGTTGCGCTGATCGTCGCCGCCGTCGCCGTGTATCTCGCCGCGTCTGGCGGGAACAACACGTTGGGCGTGCAAGCCGAACGCGAACAGTTGCTGCTCGGGCTGGGCGCGGGCGTATCGAACCAACTCGACGCCCGCTTCGACGACGCCGACGGTGATCTGGTCGCCGACCCGCCCGAGACCACCCGCAACCCCGACAAGCTCACGCTCAGCTACCTCAGCTCTGCCGCCAACGTTTCGCTCAAACACCTCGCCACGCTGGCCGCTGATCTCTCCGAAACGACGGGCAAGACCGTCACCGCCAGGATGTACCCAGACGCCGACGCCGCGCTCGCCGCCCTCGCGTCGGGCGAGTTGCACGTCACCGGCTTCAACACCGGCAACGTGCCGCGGGCGGTGAACGTCGCGGGGTTCGTGCCGGTCGCCGCGCCGTCGCACGCCGAGCAACCCGCGGAGTACCGCATGGTGATCGCCGTCGCCGCCGACAGCCCGATCCAAAGCCTCGAAGACCTGGCCGGGCACACCGTCGCCTTCACCCGGCCGGGCTCGAACTCCGGCTACAAGGCCCCGCTGATCCTGCTCCGCGATCAGGCCGGCCTAGTCCCGCCGACCGACTACCGCTGGACGTTCACCTACGGCCACGCCCGCAGCATCGCCGGCCTGGCCGGCGGTACGTACGACGTGATCGCCACCGCGTCGGACCTGTTGCAAGCCGCCGTGGACGCCGGCGAGATCGAGTCTTCCGCTTTCCGCGTCGTCTACGAATCCGAAGCCTTCCCCGCCGCCGCGATCGGGCACGCCCACGACCTGGACCCGGCGCTGGCCGAAAAAATCGCCGCCGCCCTGCTCGCGTTCGAGCCGACCCAAAACGCCGCCGAAGCCTTCGTCAACGCCGACGCGATGTCTCCGGTGAACTTCAAGGACGACTTCGCGCTCATCCGCCGCATCGACGACGACGCCGGCTTCGCCCACACGCTGCCGAGCCGCGACGCCGAGCCGGTCGTCGAAACGGTCGATGAGGCGTTGTGAATCCGCACCTTCAGCCGGCCGACGGCGTCGCCCGGCCCCCGGGGCCTAAGCACCGCCGGGCACGAGCACGCAAAAACGCCCCGCGGGAACGAGCCCGCGGGGCGTGACCGATGACTGGATGCGTCGGGGCGTTCCGGGTTCCGGGCCCTTAGCGGTTCGAGGCCCTCATCATCGCCGTGAGCACGAACGTGTTGCCGTCGGAGGCGTGGTTGATGGTCTGGACCGAGCGGTTGATCCGTGTGCGATAGTCGTACTCGACCACCGGGACGAGCGTGGACTGGTGGTCGCGGCGGACCACGGAACCGTCGCGGGTGAGCAGGGTGAGGTCGAGGTCGTTGGCGTTGTCGTCGCCGACCGCGACGACGAAGCCGTCACCGGGCTCGGGGAAGAGGTTGTTGATCGTGGATTTGCCGCCGGGCCGGAAGACCTGGCCGAACATCGCCCATTCGTTGGGGCTGTTGTGGAAGGCGAGGCGGACGTGGGTCTGGTTGACCGCGGCACAGGAGGCGAAGAACCGGGCGGAAGCTTCGGCCAGGTTGCTCAGCGGGACGTTGAAACCGGCGTTGCGCTCGAGGATCACCACCGAGCAGAAGGCTTCCCGCTTGCCCGAAAAGAGCTTGAGCCTCAGGCTGTACCGGCCGGTCCGCGGCGGCGTGAACCGCACGACGGGGATGCTGTCGGCCAAGCGGTCGGCAACGATCTGCCGGCCGTCCGCGTCGTGGATCGACAGGTCCACGTCGGTGGCGTCTTCATCGCCGGCCCCGATCAGGATGTATTCCCGACCGCCGGTGAAGCTGCGGGTAAACCGCAGTTCTTCCTTCACTTCGCAGAGCCCGGCGAGGAACGAGACGCCGCTGGCAAAGCCATATCCGCGGTTCGAGGCGTCGGCGCCGGCCCCCATGGTTTTGGCGACGGCCTGCATCATGTACCCGCCGATGGGCCAGCTTTCGAGGCTCTGCGAACGGGCCAACGGAGCGGAGCACAAGAGGACGCAAAGGGTGGCAACGAGGAGAGGCTTGGCGTTCATCGGTCGATTCCCATGGATCAAAGCGGCGGGGCGACGGGCCGAGAAACGCTCTCGGTCGTGCCCGCGTTCATGGGAATGACGCGGGGGCGGGGTGCGGTTGCGCGGTCGTCAAAAAAACCCGCGTTCGGTGAACGCGGGCTTGGGGTTTGATGGCGTCCGGGCCGCGGCGTCGGGCTCAGAAACGGTCAGCGGTTCTTGGCTTTTTCGAGACGGGCCGCGGCGGGGACGCGGACGTCCGACGCCAGACCGACCTTCTCCAACGCCTTGACCAGGACGTAGCCGACGTCGAACTCCCACCAGCGCAGGCCGTGACGGGCGGAATACGGGAACGCGTGGTGGTTGTTGTGCCAGCCTTCGCCGACGCCGAACCAGCCGAAGAACCAGTTGTTGCGCGAGTGGTCGCCGGAGCGGAACGGGCGGGTGCCCCAGAGGTGGCAAACCGAATTGACGGAAAAGGTCACGTGGTGGACGACGAAGATGCGGACGATGCCGCCCCAAAGCAGGCCGAGGAACGCGCTGGACCAAGACTGGCCGATCACGCCGCAGACGGCGGTGGGGATGGCGAGGCCGACGATGACCCAGAACCAGTTGGTCGTGTCGACGAAGGTCACGGCCCGGTCGAGCTTCTTGCCGGACTTCTTGGAAAACTCGGGGGCGTACTTGGCCTCGTCGGGGTGCGGCCGACCTTGCAGGAACCAACCCATATGGGCGTACCAAAAGCCCTTGACCACGTGCCAGACGCCCTCGCCGTCTTCGTGGTGCGGGGAGTGGGGGTCGCCTTCGCGGTCGGAGTGGCTGTGGTGGCGGCGGTGGTTGGCGACGAAGCGTCGGACCGAGCCTTCGGCGGCCATCGCGCCGGTGATGGCGAAGTAGGCCCGCATGAAGGCGGGGGTCTTGAACGCACGGTGCGAGAACAGGCGGTGGTAGCCGACGCTGATGCCTAGCGCGGTGACGAAGTACATCACGACGAGGGTGACCAGGTGGTACCACGACACGCCGATGCCCCAGAGCGACGCGATGGCGAAGATCACGCCCAAGAAGGGAACGACAACGAAAGCGAGGGTGACCAGGCGTTCGCCGTTGGAGATGGTTTCGTGGGCGTCTTGTTCGTGGGCGACGTCTTGGGGCTCGGCGTTGGCGGCTTCAACCGGATCGAAATGTTGCGAATCGATCGCAGTGGTTGGAGATAGCGCGGGGGCCGACGCGGTTTCGAGGGCGGTGTTCAAGGGTGAGGTTCCGTGAGGTGTCGGGTGCGGGGGGCCCGGAGGAAGCGGGTTCCGTGCGACGGGCCATGATCGAGCGATCGACGGGTGACGTTAGGCCGGTGCGTCGGATGAGCAAAGGGTCCGAAACGCTTAAAGGGATCGCCGTCTCCATGTTAGGGCAAATCGGTAGCTTGCAGGGCTTGCCCATGAAATATCGGACAGACGGATCACGGTTCACAAAACACTGACGGAATCCGTCGGCGATGGACGTTTTGACCGGACCGAAGGGGGCTGCGGGATGAACCCGGAACTGACATGTTTTAGAACGCCATCCGCGCCGCGGCGGCGACCATCAGCAGGACGAACGCCAGGCGGACCCAGCGGATCGGCAGCGCGTGCGTGAGGGTCGCGCCCAGCCGGCCGCCCAGGAACGCGGTGGGCGCAAGGCACGCGGCGAGCAGGAGGCCGTCATGCCACGAAAGCGGACGGTCGGCGGTGCTGTGTTGACCAAGGGTGGCGAGCTTGACGGCGGCACCGAGCGCGGCGCTGACGGAGATCACGGCCGTGGCGTTGGCGATGGCGTTGCGGAGCGGGAGCCTGAGGACCGTCTGCTGCAACGGCACCGCGATCGCCCCGCCGCCGATACCCAGCAGGCCCGCGATCGTGCCCATCACGCCGCCGACCCCGAGGCAGCGCGCAGGCGACGCGTGAGCCGAGGGCTGCGGCCGCGAATCCAGCGGCACCGTCGCCGGCTCGGGGGTTGGAGCCGCAAACTCGCGCCGCAGCCGCCCGACGTTGACCCACACGACATAAACCAGAAACACCGCGAGTAACCGCCCGAGCCAAACGCCGCCCGCATCCCCGGCGAACCACGCCGCGTTACTCAGCGCAACCCCCACTAACACGAAGACAACCGCCCCCGGAAGCAGCCACTTGAGCACCGCCGGCAGGACCGCGCCGGCCCGGCGGTGCCGCAGCGCCGCCGGCACGGCCACGCAGACGTTCACCGCCATCGCCGCCGCTTGGTAGAGGTGCTGATCCCGCCCGAACACCAGCGTCAAGGCCGGAATCATGATCACGCTGCCCCCGACCCCGAGCATGCCGCCCAGCGTGCCGGCCAAGCCGCCGATGAACGCCACCACCACGAATTGCCAGAGCGCCCAATCCGCGAGCATCCGGAGAGGCTACCCCAACGCGGAAGCTAGTACTCCCAATGCGGGTCGAACACGCTCCGCATCGCCTCCGGCCGACCCGCGGCAAACGCCCGCAGATTCTCCAGGAACAGCGCTTCGACCCGCCTCGGGTGCTTCTCCGATCCGCCCGCGATGTGCGGCGAGATCAACGCGTTCGGGCAATCCCAAAGCGGATGATCGCTGGGCAGCGGCTCGGGGTGCGTCACGTCGAGACCGGCGTACGACGCGGGGCGATCGCGCAGCTGCGCCGCCAACGCGTCGTGATCGATCAAGCTTCCCCGGCCGACGTTCACCAAGCCGGCGTCGGGCGGCATCAGCGCCAGCCGCCGCGCATCGAGCAAACCGCGGGTGTGCCGCGTGCCCGGAAGCGACGCCACCACGACGTCCGCCTCGGCCAGCGCCGCGTCCAAATCCGCGAGGCCGACCACGCGCTCCACGCCCACCGGCGGCTCCGAAGCCTCACGACGCAAACCCGTGACCCGCAGGCCCAGCGCCACCGCCCGGGTCGCGACGTTCTGCCCGATGTCGCCGAAGCCCAGCGCGAGCAGACGCAGCCCGCTGAGTTCACGGAACGTTGCGGGGCCGATGCCCCAGGTGCGCCGACGCTGAGCCGCGGCGCTGCGGTGCAGGTGCCGTTCGAAGTGGAGCATCATCGCCAACGCGTGCTCGGCCAGCGTCGGCCCGAACACGCCCGACGCGGTGGTCAGCAACCAATGCTCCGGTGCGTAGCCCTTGATCGACGCGATCCCCGCCGAGGTCGCCTGAACCCATCGCAGGTTCGCGGCGCGGTCCGGCGAAAGCTCCGGCCGATCCTCGCCGAACTTCGGCCAACCGATGAAAACCTCGGTCTCCGCCCAAGCCTCGGCGAACCCCGCGTCGTTCGGCGACAAACACGTCAACACCGCGCCGGGGACCGCTTGGGCGATCGCATCGGCGAAGCCGTCGGTGTGGTTCGGGTAACCGCTCAGGATGCGCATGGACCGAGCTTAGCCCAGCATCTCCGCGACCGTCTCGCGTTCCATCACGAGTTCGTCGTTGGTCGCGGCAATCTTGGTTTTCGCGAAGTCGTCCATCGCCAAATCGTCGATCACCTCGTAGCCCGTCTCGGTGGTCCGCACGGGGACGCCGGCCCAGACGTCGGGGTGGAAGCCGTACGCGCCGTTGCTTTTGACCGCGACGCTGTGGACGCTGCCGGGGGTGCAGAGGTCGTGGACGTGGTCGACCAGCGCGTTGGCGGCCGAGGCGGCGGAGCTCGCGCCGCGGGCGGCGATGATCGCGGCGCCGCGCTTGCCGACCTTTTCGCAGTATTCGCCCTGCAAAAACGCGTCGTCGTTGATGACCTTCGGCGCGGGTTCGCCGTTGATCTTGGCGACGTGGAACGTGGGGAACATCGTCGGGCTGTGGTTGCCGAGGATGTAGATGTCTTCGACCGCGGTGGTCGCGACGCCGGCCTTCTGCGCGAGCTGCGTCTTGGCGCGGTTTTCGTCGAGGCGGACCATGGCCGTCCAGTTCTCGGCGGGCACGCGGGTGCCTTGGCTGGCACCGATCATGCAGTTCGTGTTGGCGGGGTTGCCCACGACGGCGACGCGACAGTTGGCCTTGGCGTTCTCGTCGATGGCCTTGCCCTGGCCGACAAAAATCTTGCCGTTGTCCTTGAGCAGGTCGGCCCGCTCCATGCCCGGCCCGCGCGGCTTGCTGCCCACGAGCAGCGCCCAGTCGCAGTCGCCGAAGCCCTCGGTCGGGTCGCTCGTGAGCGTCATGCCGGTCAGCAGCGGGAAAGCGCAGTCGTCCAACTCCATGGCCACGCCTTCCAGCGCTTTCATGGCGGCGTCGATGGGGATTTCGATGAGCTTGAGGTGCACCGGCTGGTCCGGGCCGAACATCTGGCCGGACGCGATGCGGAACAGCAGGGCGTAGCCGATCTGGCCCGCGGCGCCCGTGACGGCAACGTTGAGGGGGGAGGTGAACATGGCCGCAGACTAGCACGTTGGTGCGCTTAACGGCGACTGATCGATCTGATTTTTCCGTACCCGCCGGGCCGCTCCGCAACCCGCGGTTCCCGTGCTGCGTACGACCGGCGTTACAGTGATTTAGGCCCTGGATGCGATCCGTGATGCGACCCGGACTAGCACAGGGCGACAAACGTTAACGCCGCCAGCGTGACGATCTTCCAGCGGTTGGGGAACCGCTGCGGGTCGAACGAGAACCAGGCTTTGAACCAGAGCGGGGCCATGCGGGACACTTCCAGGTGGGGAGCGAAACGAACCGTCCCCTCAAGCCAACCACCGCCGCCGGCCGAGGGCGAGCACTCACCCGAAAAATGATCTAAAGCCATGCAGAAACAAGCGATAAATCGGTTGTTCACGAGCGTCAATACGGACGGGCGACGCGGGATGTGGCGTAGACGCCACGGCCGATGGGTGGGCCTCACGCTGATCGTTTGCGTGGGGTTTGGCGGCGGCGGGACGGCGACGGGCCAGGACTCCGCACTAGACGCGCCGTTCGTGGACGCCGCACACGGCCGAGCGGTCCACCGGATCGTCGCCGGGTGGGCGGAACGGGGTGCGGTCGGTGGGCAGCGGCCCGCCCCGGTGCGGGTCCACCGCGCGGCGGGCGTCCGGGTGACGCTGCGCACCCGGGGCCACCTGCTGGGTTACGGCGACGCTTGGCGCGACGACCTCGACGCGTTCCTGGCCAATCCCGATCCGCTCGACGCCGACGCGGATGCCCCGCCCCCCGAGCCGATCAATCTGGTCGTGCTCGCGGAACGCGCAGCCTTCGCCGCCTTCGCCGCGACCGATCGCCGTCTCCGTGACGCCGCCGCCGACGCCGCGTTCATGGCTCGCATCCGGCCCGAACTCCAAGGGGCCGCACACGTGCCCACGATCCGCGAATTGTTCAACCTGTTGACCGTAGACGTCCAGATCGCTCACACCCCTCGGCCGATCAGCCTCGCCCTGAGCGAGCCCAAGGACGCCGCGCTGGACCGGTTCGTGCCCGGCTACCACGGCCTGCTCGCCGACGGGCCGGGCGACGCCGACCAAGACGACGCGTGGCTCTACGTCTGGCCCGGCAGCGCGCTGTCGCATAACACCGAGCCGATCGGGTACCTCCGTCAACTCGCCAAGGGCCGGCCCGACGTCGCGTTCCACGAGACCGATCGCTTCGGCCGCGCAGGCGGCCCACGGCTGTGGCGGTTCGAAAACATCCACGTCGTCCGCCCGCGCCCGGGCCTGCCGGTAAGCGTGCTGATCCGCGGTGGCGCGACGCTGCCACGGGCGGCGCTCGACCAAGCGTCCCTTGAAGAACGCAGCCAACGCGTCGCCGCGTTCTTGGTCGACCGCTTCATCGGGCAAGGCTCCGTGCGCGGCCCGTACCTGCCCTCGGCCGATCGCTTCGACCCGTCGGTCGCCACGCTCCGGGAAGCGTCGCTGGCCGCGTTTGCTTTGGCCCAGCACCGCGCGACCCAGGAACGCCTCAAAGCCGTCGACCCGATCGAGCCCCGGGTCGCGTCGCGGGTGGACGACCTGCTCGTGCGGGTGGTCAGCGATCTGGACACCCCGGAGGTGCCGCTGGTCCTGGCGCCCGACGAGTCCGCGCTACTGCTGCTGACCCGGGTGACGCTCCGCCCCCCGACGCCCGCCGGCGTGGGGCCGGCCGAAGATCCCGACGCGCTCCACCCCGGTGGCGACCCGATCGCCCGCCGGCTCGCCGCCGACCTGCGCTCCAAGCTCGGGCCCGATGGCGAGCGCGGCGTGGTCCTGCGGGCTCCTCCTCGGCCCGACGAGCCGGACGCCTCCCCCCGCCGTGCGTCGCGCGCCGCCGCCGCGATCGCGGCGTTAGCGCTGGGACGGTACGGCGTGTTGCACGGGGACGCCGACGCGTTGGCCGACGCCGACGCCGTCACCGATGCGCTCTGGGCGGGGAACGCCGCGGGCGACGGCAACGCGCTGCCGTGGCTGGCCTGGGCCCACCTCACGCTGAGCCGGCCGTGGCGGGACGCGGGCCTGCTCACGGACGCCGACGCCGCCGACCGCCGCGCCGCGGTCGACGCCACGCTCGACCGGCTCCAGGACTTCCAGATCGTCGCGCCCCCGCCGGGCGTCCCGGCCGACATCCTCGGCGGCTTCGACCTGCCCCCCGCCCCGCCGCCCGCGGCGCCGCGGCCCGATTGGCGCACCGCCCCGCTCCTGCTCGCGCTGGGCACCGCGATGGCCTTCGACGAAGACGCCGGCCCCGAGGCCCGGGGCGATCTGGGACGGCTACTCACCGCCCAAGCCGCCGCCCGCTTCCTCGCTCAACTTATGCTCGATCCGTCCGACGCCTACTACGTCCGCGCGCCCGAACTCGCGCTCGGCGGCGTCCGCCCCGCTCTCGACGACAACCGCCTCTCCCTCACCCCCAGCGCGATGACCCTGCTGGCCTTCGACCGTCTCCGGCTCACCCTCGACGAACGCGCCGCGGAACGGTGAAACACAACCAAAGCCCAGGCCATCCCCCCACGCGTCACGCCCCACGCGTCACGAGCCACCGCAGCTCCCCGCACCGCAGCCCCATCGCCACCGCCAAATACACCGCCGCGCCCGTGGGCACCATCACCGCCAGCAGCGCCAACGCGCCCGACCAGCTCAAGATCTCGCCCGGATTCATCGACCGCACCGCCAGCAGCGCCGCCGCCATCAAGACCGCCGCGGCCGCCGCCTTGCTCCCCGCGGCCAGCACGCCCCGGCCCAGCGGCTCGTCCGCGTGCTTGCTCAGCAACGTCACCAGCACCAGGCACTGCGCGGTCGCGCTGATCGCCGTCGACCACGCCAGGCCCGCCGCGCCCAAAGGCCAGATCAGCGTCAGGTTCAGCGTCAGGTTCACCGCGACCATGCCCAACGCCACAAACAACGGCGTGACCGCGTCGTCCCGCGCGTAGAACGCCCGGGTCAGCACGTGCGTCAGGCTGTACGCCCAGATCGCCGAGCCGTACCCCAGCAGCACCCACGCCACCGCCGCCGCGTCGCCCCGCCCGAACGCGCCCCGCTCAAAAACCACCCGCACCAACGGCTCCCGCACCAGCACCAGACCCACCGCCGCGGGTAGGCCGATGAACCACGTCAGCCGCACGCCCCGCCGCACGATCGCGCTGAAGTCTTCGCGCTGCTCCGCCCGCCCCGCCGCCGACAACGCCGGGAAAATCGCCGTCGCGATCGCGATCCCGAACACGCCCAACGGGAACTGGTACAGCCGCTGCGCCGCGGTGAGCTCGGCCATCGCCCCGGGCCCCACCGGATAATCCAACTCCCGCCCGAACAACGAAAGCCCGTCGCTGTCCGGCTGCGACGCGGGCCCCGAGGCCACCGCTTCCGGCGCCGCCAACCCATACGCGATCAGCCCGTCCAGCAGCGTGTTGATCTGGAATACGCCCAACCCCACGACCATCGGCCCCATCGCCCAAAGCGTCGCCCGCATCACGCCCGAAAGGCTCTGGTCTTCGCGTGGACGGCCCGCCGATGCGGGAGGCGAAACGTCGGGTCCACTCCGCACCGCCGCCCCGATCAGCCCCGCCTGCATCGCTCCGCACACCAACACCCCGGCCGCCACGGAAAACGCCCGCGCTTCGGCCGTCTCCGCCAACAAGGCCGCCAGCCCCGAAGCCACGATCATCCCGACGTTGAGCAACACCGGCGCGATCGCCCCGGGCCCAAACCGCCCCCGCGCCTGCAGCACCGCCGACCAGAACGCCACCCCGCAGATCAGCGGCGCGTAGGGCAGCATCAACGCCGTAAGCCCCAACGCCAGGGACGCCTTCTCGCTGCCGCCCACCCACCACCACACCCCGAGCAACCCCAACTCGCCCACGATCACGAGCGCCGTCACGATCCCCACCGCCGACCACCCGCACGTTCGTGCGTAGCGCGCCGCCAACGCCGGGTCGTCGTCCAGCAGTCGGCGGTACCGGGGCAAGAACGCCGCCGTCAGCGCGCCCTCGCCGAACAGCCGCCGGAACAGGTTCGGCACCATGAAACCGAAGAAAAATGCCGACATCGTCTGCGACGTCCCGAACATCGCCAGCAGCACCGCGTCGCGCAACAGCCCCGTCACCCGCGACACCATCGTCAGCCCCGACACCAACGCCGCGGACCCCACAAAGCCCCCGCCCTCGGAAACACCCCCAGAAGCCTGCGGCGGCTCCACCGCCGCACGGGGCGCACCAAACTCCACCCGCCACCACCGCCGCGCCCACCCCACCGCCGCCAACCCCAGCGTTATGCCGATCCCGTTGGCAGCGAGGTCCGCCGCCGTCATCGCCCGCCCCACCCACGGCTGCGTCGCCTCGTCCAGCAGCCCGTACGCCCCACACACCAACACCGTGCCGACCGGCCCGACCCAGGCCCGCGGTGGCGCTCCGCCGCCGCGGGTTGTTCCCACCACCTTCCCGACCACCCACGCCCCAAAGCCCGACACCTGCACCAGCCCCGCCAACATCGCGTACGCCACCACGTGAGCGAACTTGTCCAGCGTCAGCCACGGCTGGACGCCCGGCTCGAGCAGCTCCAGCCGCGGCCAGTGCGACCCGGCGAACAGCGTCCCCGCAAACACCGGCAGCCCGAAACCCGCCAGGACCACCAGCTTGCCCGGCAACCAATCCGCGCGCGCCGCGTCCGTCGCGTTGGCGATCTCCTTATCCCCCGACGCCGACGACGCCGTGTCGTTCGAACTCACGCCCAGTCCCCGCGCGCCCGCCGCTTCATCTCTCGCACCTTCAACCCGATCATGTACTCAAAAATCCCCATCAGCACCGAGCAGTGGAACCCCGCCCGGCCATCCAAAAAGCCGAGCTTGAACACATAGAGCTGGGCGAACTTGAGCATCGGGCGAAACGGCAGCGCGAAGCTCAGCCGCTTGAGCCCTTGCGAGCGCGTGTGCCGGTCGGTCGAAAACACCGACGCCCACGACACCTTCGTCTTGCGTTCCGCCTCGATCCATTCCTCCGCCTCCCAGGTCGCGTAGCGGTTGTGCTTCTCGAACCACTGCGTAAAGCCGCGGCTGAAATGGTAGTGGATGAACCGGTTCTCGAGGTACCCGGCCGTGCCGTCGAGCACCACCGGCTGCGGGTTGACCAGCCGTTCGAACCGCACGGCGTCGGGCTGGAAGAAGCGCATGACGTAGCCGTCCTTCATCGCGTGCTTCAGGCAGCGGCCGAAGAGAAAGTTGTCCCGCGCCACGAAGTACGCCCGGTGCGGCGGATCGTCCAGCGCCGCGATGGCCGCGATCTCGTCGCGCACGGCCGGCGTCATCCGCTCGTCCGCGTCGAGGTAGAACACCCACGGGTGCTTGAAGTCGATGTGCTCCATCGCCCAGTTCTGGTGGCTGGCCCAGTTGTCGAACCCGCGTTGCACGACGCGGCAGCCGCGATCCTCGGCGATCTTCACCGTGTCGTCGGTGCTCATCGAATCGAACAGCACGATCTCGTCGAAGCCCGCGAGCGTGTCGAGCAGCTCGGGCAGGTGTTCCTGCTCGTCCTTGGTCAAGATCAGGATCGAGATCGCCGGCATGCTTGTCGTATCGGTCGAAACGCTTGCGGAAGTTGGGGGAGCCGGCACGTCGGACATGGCGGCGATTATGCCCGGCCCGGCCGCACGCCGCGCGGTAAGGTTCCGGGCTTGTGAACGAAACGGCCCCACCCACCCCGCCCGCCGCCCAGTCGCCGGCCCGGCCGCTGCCTCGGCTGGACGAAAGCACGCTCGAGCCGATCCGCCGGCGGGTGGACGCCGGCGCGCCCGCGCCGGGGTCCTGGCCGACGGACGGCTCGGTGCCGGTCTCGGTGCTGATCCCGGTGAAAAACGAGTCGGCGAACATCGTCGAATGCATCCGCCGGGTGCGCTGGGCGACCCAGATCGCGGTGATCGATTCGGGCAGCGACGACGACACGGTCGCGCTGTCCCAGGCGATGGGGGCCGAGGTATACCGCTTCGACTACGCCCGCCACAGCCCCGGCGGCTGGCCGAAGAAAAAGAACTGGGCGCTGGAACACGTGCCGTGGGCGAACGAGTGGGTGCTCATCTTCGACGCCGACGAACACGCCACGCCCGAACTGACCCGCGAGATCGCCGGCGTGGTGAACGGCACGCACACGCCGCCCCGCAACGGCTGCGGCGACGGGTACTGGATCAACCGCAAGCTGATCTTCCTGGGCCGGTGGATCAAGGGCTGCGGGTACTACCCGTCCTGGAACGTCCGCCTGTTCAAACACGCCGTCGGCCGGTACGAGCGGATGGCCAGCTCCGGTGACACCGGCACGGGCGACAACGAGGTCCACGAGCACGTGGTGCTCTCGACCGGGGAGGCCGGTTGGCTCGAGCAGGACTTCCTGCATTACGCGTACGCCGACATCGCCCAGTGGGTCGAGAAGCACAACCGCTACTCGACGTGGGAGGCGAAGGTGCAGCGGCTCGGCGAGCTCGGCCGGGACGGCGACGCGGGCCACTCGGGCCACAGCTCGGCCGCGAACATCGAGCCCCGGCTGCTGGGCAACCGAACCCAGCGACGCCGCTGGATCAAGAAGGCCTCGCTGCGGATGCCTTTCCGCCCGACGCTGCGCTTCCTCTATCACTACGTCGTGGCCCGCGGCTTCCGCGACGGGTACCCGGGGTACGTGCTCTGCCGGCTGATGGCGGTGTACGAGTTCCTGTCCGTCGCCAAGCACTACGAGCTCAAGCAGGCCGAACGCCCCGAACCCGTCGAACCACGATGAGTCCTCCCCCGCCGCCGATCGACCTGCGCCTGAAACCCGACGAGTTGGCCGTCGTCACGCTCTGCGGTTTGCGTGAGTACGACAAGGGCTACGCCAACACGTGCCTGGCCACGTGGGACCGGCTCAAGACGCCCCACCGCCGGTACTGCGTGAACGACGGCACGCTGGGCGACGAACACCGCGGCTGGTTCGAGAAGTACGGCATCGAGCTGATCGACCACGCCACGCTCGAGCCGTGGGTCCTCGAGCAGCTCCGCGACTACCCGACGCTCGTGGAGATGCGCAAGCGTGTGCCCATGTACCGCAAGCTGGTGGACGTGCCTCGGCTCTTCGCCAACCACGACCGCGTGCTCTTCGTCGATACCGACATCCTTTACACCGGGCCGCTGCGCGTGCCCGAGCCCACGCCCGACGTCGCCTACGGCATGGACGACTCGATCGGCTACTCCGGCTCGTGGCGGCTGGCCTACCGCGACCCGATGATCGTCGGACTCAACTCCGGGTTCATGCTCTACCCGCCGCGCGTCGTCGACCTGGACATGCTCGAGCGTTATGCCAGGAAGTACGTCTTCCGCGCCGCCACGCCCTGGCTCACCGAGCAGACGACCTGGGGCGCCGTCGCCGCCGACCAACCGAAACCCCGGCGATTCACGGGCGAGCAGTACCGCGTGCTCGGCGGCTTCCGCAAACGCAAACGCGACGACATCCTGAACAACCGCTTCGTGTGGGTCGGCGACAAGTCGCAGATCGACAACGAGCAGGAGATGCTCGATCTGGCTCGCGGCGGACGCGTGCTGCACATCGCCGGCATGGGGAAGCGCTGGTACGAGGCGATCGCCACGCTCTGCGACGACGCGCTGCCCGAAGTGACGCTGGACCTGATCGATGCGCCGCTCATGACCGCCGGCGACCGGGCCAAGCTCGCGTCGCGCCTGTTCACCGGCGGCGTGGTGCAGAAGGCCCGCGCGGCGATCAAGGGCCGATGAATCCGGGCCGATGAATCTCCACCCGTGAATCCGCGCCGCCAAACGAAGACGCCACGATGACCGACCTCCGCCACGTCAGCCCGTACAGCTTCCGGCAGAAGGTCGGCCGGGTGCTTTGGGGCGCGACGCAGGGCACGTTGTTCCGGTGGTCCTGGCCGACGTGGTTCGGCTACCGCAACGCGCTGCTGCGGTGTTTCGGTGCGACGGTGGACCCCACCGCCCGGCCCCGCCGGCTCGCGCGGGTGACCTGCCCTTGGAACCTGACGATCGGCCCCAACACCGCGCTGGGCGACGACTGCCACCTGTACTGCCTGGGCCCGGTCGTGTTGGGCGCCCGCGTGACCATCAGCCAGAACGCGCACCTGTGCGCGGGCAGCCACGACTACGGCGACCCGGCGCTGATGCCGCTGCTGCGCGAGCCGATCACGGTGCACGACGACGCGTGGGTCGCGGCCGACGCGTTCGTCGGGCCGGGCGTGACGGTCGGGCAGGGCGCGTTGCTGGGCGCGCGCGGCTGCGCGTTCCGCGACCTGGAGCCGTGGACGATCTACGGCGGCAACCCGGCCAAGGCGATCAAGCCGCGCGAGGTGCAAGCCACCGACGACGCGAACGCCGCGCCGACGGCCGCTCCCGAGACCGAGGGCGGAGGCGGCGGATGATCGTCGCGCACATCATCCCGGGCTTGGACCCCAAGGACGGCGGCCCGCCGGTCGCGCTCGAAGGCCTGTCGATCGCGCAGGTCGCGTGCGGCGCGGAGGTCCGCGTGGTCTCCACGTTCCGGGAGGGCGACGACGACGCGCGGGTGCGACGCATGCGGGAACAGGGCGTGGCGACCGAATGGGTCGGCCCGGTGAAGACGCGGTTCCAATTCGCGCCGGGGATGAACGAGGCGGTGGACCGCGCGGTCGCCGGGGCGGACGTGGTGCACATCCACAGCCTGTGGGAGCAGGTCCAGCACGTGGCGGCCAAGGCGGCGCGGCGGCATCGTGTGCCGTACGTGTTCCGGCCGTGCGGGATGCTGGACCCGTGGTCGCTGAGTCAGAGCCGGCTGAAGAAGCGGGTGGTGCTCGGGCTGCGGCTGCGGCGCGACCTCAACGGCGCCGCGGCGCTGCATTACACCGCCGACGCCGAGGCGGCGGGTGCCGAGCCTTTGGGCTTGAAGCCGCCGGCGGTGGTCGTGTCCAACGGCGTGCAGACCGCGCCGTTCCGCGACGCGCCCGACGACCCGGGCTTCCTGGACCGCCGGTGCCCGCGCTTCGCCGGCCGGCCGATCGTGATCTTCCTCAGCCGGCTGCACCCCAAGAAAGGCGGCGACCTGCTGATCCGCGCCTTCGCGGCGTGCCTCGAACGGGCCGCGCCCGACCGTCGGCCGGCGTTGGTCTTCGTTGGCCCCGACGATGGCAAAACCCAGGCCGAGTGGCAGGCGTTGGCCGAAGCATTGAAAGTCGCCGACGACTTGGCGTTCCTCGGCCTGCTCAACGGGGACGACAAGGTCCACGCCCTACGCGCCGCGGACGTGTTTTGCCTGCCCAGCCACCAGGAGAACTTCGGCATCGCGGTGGTCGAGGCGCTCGCGGCGGGGACGCCGGCGGTGGTTTCGGACCAGGTCAACATCCACGACGCGATCGCGGGCAGCGGCTTCGGCGCGTCGGTGCCCATGGACGTGCCCGCGATCGCCGACGCCCTGCACGCCTGGCTGAACGACGCCGACCGTCGCGCCGCGACGCGCCGCGACGCGCTGGGGTGGGTCGAGGCGACCTACGGCTGGCCGGCGATCGCGAAACGCTGGGTGGACGTGGAGTACCCCCGGCTGATCGGTCGACCTTCCGGGGCTGTTCCGCGCTCCCGTTGACGCCACGGTTATGCTCACGCCCATGTCTAGTTCCCCGTCCACTTCTCCGCCCACGACGACGCCTCCGCCCGCCGCCCCGCCCGCGCAGGACCCGGCGGCCTTCGACGACGCGCCGTGGCGGCGGACCGCGGTGTCGGTGATCCGCGCGTTGCCGGAGTTTCCCGGCGTGGACGTGCTCGAGCTGGGCTGCGGCGACGGGCTGGTCCTCGAAGCGCTGCGGCACTCCGGGGCCAACGCCCGGGGCACGACCTTCCGCAGCCGCGACGACGATTACATCCGCAAGCGGGACCACCCCGAAGACTTGCCCATCGACCACGGCGTGGACCTCAACGTGCCCATCCCCTACGACGACGCGTCGTTCGACGTCGTGGTCTCGACCGAAGTGATCGAGCACCTCGACAACCACCGCAACTTCGTCACCGAGGCGCTGCGCGTGCTCCGGCCCGGCGGGGTGTTCGTGCTCACGTCGGTCAACCTGCACCGCCTGCCCTCGCGGTTGGCGTTCTTTTTAACCGGCACGCACCTGATGAAGCACCGGCTGATCACCGAGTCGGTCGCGTTGTCACGGATGGAAGAGTTCCACCACCGCTGCGTCGACTTCCCGCTGCTGCACTGGCTGATCTGGCAGAACGGCGGGCGCATCGAGGCGATGACCGAGACGCACGTGCAGACCGCCAGCAAGGTGCTGGGCGTGTTCGCGCCGCTGCTGGGCCCGCTGGTCCGCAAATCGGTCTGGCGGCACCGCCGCGACGCGCCCGACGACGAGGCGTACCGCCGCGACCTGTACCGCTGTCTCACCGATCGCTCGCTGGCCCGCAGCGAGCAGTTCTGCCTCACCATCCGCAAGGCCCGGGCCTGAGATGCGCATCGCCGTTTGCTGGTCCAACATCTCCGGGTACATGGCCGCGTGCTGGCGGGAGCTGGCGGCCCGCCCCGGCGTCGATCTGCACGTGATCGCGTACCGCCCCTCGGCGTCGCTGCCCACGGCGTTCGGCGAGCAGACCATGGCGGGCGTCCCCCACGACCTGATCGATCCCGAGAACCAACTCACCGCCGACTGGCTCACGGGCCGCGTCGCGGAGCTCGAACCTGACGCCGTGGTCGTCGCGGGCTGGCTGCACCCGGCCTACCGCGCCGCGATCACGCAACGTCGGCTGCCCGGCGCGTACCTCATGGGCCTGGACCTGCCGTGGATGGGCACGCTGCGCCAGCGGGCCGCGCCGCTAGCGCTGCGGGCGTATTTCCGTCAGATCGACCGCGTGCTGGTCTGCGGCGAGCGGGCCTGGCAGTACGCCCGGCGGCTGGGCTTCGCCGAAGCGGCGATCACACGCGGCGTGTACGGCATCGACTACGACGGCCTCGCCGGCGCGTTGGACGCCCGGACGCAACACCCCGACGGCTGGCCCAAGCGGTTCCTGTTCGTCGGGCGGTACGCGGAAGTCAAAGGCGTGGACCTGCTGACGGAGGGCTACCGTCGGTACCGCGCGGCGCACGACGACCCGTGGGAGTTGGTCTGCTGCGGGCGGGGGCCGATGGGCAACACGCTGACCGCGGAGACCGGCGTGACCGACGCGGGCTTCGTACAGCCGGCCGACCTGCCCGGGCACATGGGCGGGGCCGGGGCGTTCGTGCTGCCGGCGCGGTACGACCCGTGGCCGTTGGTGGTGGTCGAGTCGTGCGCGGCGGGGCTGCCGGTCTTGTGCAGCGAGGCGTGTGGCTCGGCGGTGGAGAACGTCCGGCATCTGCACAGCGGGTACGTGTTCCCCACCGGCTCGGCCGAAGCGGTGGCCGACGCGCTTTCGTGGGCGCACGCGTCGCGGGAGCGGCTGCCGGAGTTCGGGCGTCGCGCGCGGGGGTTCGCCGCGGCTTACCGGACCCAGGCCTGGGCCGACCGCTGGGAACACGCCGTGAACTTGGCGATCGCTGCGCGGGCCTGACGCGGGGTTCGGGAACCATGGGGCCCGCGGCGAACGGATCGCGTATGGTTCCCGGTTTTCCGATCCGGACTGTGGGCCAAAGCGTACGGGAGTAAACGCCGATTCTGCTTCTACCGTGTCCGCGGGCGGGGCTTGCCCGTTGCCCGCCGCGCCGCCGCCCGCCCGCCGCCGATTTGCCTGACCGATGCAGCCGCAAACGATCCTTCTGCTCATCGCCGCCGCCGGGTTGTTCTCGGTCTGTCTGGTGTACCGACAGGTGATCAACCTGCCGTCGCTGTTGCTGGTGGGGTTTTTCTTCGCGTCGCCGTGGTCGGCGGCGTACCTGCTGGGCGGGGACATCCAGGCCAAGTGGGGCCGAGCGGGCTTCGCGTTACTAGGCATCGTGGTGCTGCTGGTCGAGATCCAGCGGTTCCGGATGAACGCGACGACGCTGAGCGTGGTCGTGGCGTCGTTTTTTTACGCGCTGTCGGCGCTGTGGTCGGAACAGCCCCTCGAAGGGTTCATCTACAAGCTGCAGTTCGTCGGCTGTCTGTGCCTGGGCCTGCTCGTGCCACTGCTGGCCGCAGACGACGGCAAGCGTTTCAAGCGGGCCCTGATCATCTTGTGTGTGGGCGGCGCGGCGTCGACGATGCTGGTGTATTCCGACATCCTGCTGAGCTTCGGCTCGGCTTTTTCGCATCACGGCCGGCTCTCGGCGTGGGGGATGAACCCCAACCGGATCGGGCAGACCTGGGCGGCGACCGCGCTGATCGGGCTGGCGGCGATCCTGTTGATGAAAGATAAAACCGTGCGGCTGGCGGGGCTCGTCTGCATCGCGGCCTCGCTACCGGTGGTGCTGGGCACGCTCAGCCGGGCGTCGCTGATGATGATGATCATCGCCGCGGCGGTAATGATCGTTCCGCAGCTGGCCAGCCCGCGCCAGGCGATCTCCCTGCTGTTCGTGGCGGCGGTGATCTCCCTCCCGCTGGCCTACTCGGGCGACACGCTGGTGCGCGGCGATACGGAACGGCTCATCGGCGCCGAGGCCAGCCGCGAGCACATCTGGCGGGACGGCATCGCGATCTTCTCCGAACGACCGATCCTGGGACAGGGTTGGGCGTCGGGCAGCGTGTACGGCGGGGCGATCGAATCGTCGGCGCAGTTCCATAACGCCGGCATCTCGGTGATGGTGGACGCCGGTGCGATCGGGTTGAGCCTGTTCCTGCTGGCCGCGGCCATCACCTGGTTCCAGATCGCGCAGACCCGAGCGACCGCCGGCGGGGTCGCGAACCACCAGACGCTGTACGTCGGCCTGGGCCTGACGCTGGGCACGTTCGCCCACGGTATGGTCGAGTCGGCGATCATGTTCGGGGTCACCCCCGTGACCGTCGTGTTCGGGCTGGGCCTGGGCTTCTTGGCGGTGTACGTCAACCAAGGTCGGGCGGCGTCCGCCTACGCGCCGGTCGGGGTGATGCGGGGCGCGGCGTGACCGCCCCGCCGCCCGCGACGCCGGCCCCACCCACGCCCCCCTCCGCCACGCCCGAAGACGCCTCTCCGATCCGCCCCGCGTCCGCGGACCCGACCGCCAAGAACCTCGGCGGCCAAGCCGTGCGCGGCTCCGCGTGGACCACGCTGCTGACCGTCGGCAACCGGCTGGTGCAGGTCGGCAGCCAGCTCGTCCTGGCGTACCTGCTGCTGGAATCGGACTTCGGGCTGGTGGGCCTTGCGTATTCGGTGGCGGCGTTCGCGGCGTTCATCCGGCACGCGGGCATCGGCGTGGTGTTGCTGCAGCGGCAGCGCCGCTTCGCGCGGTGGGCCGAGCCCGCGACGTGGCTCTCGCTGGCGGCGGGGCTGACCGCGGGGGGGCTGCTGGCCGGCGCCGCGCTGCCCGCGTCCTGGGTGTACGACGAGCCGGCGCTGGCGGGCGTGATTTTGGTGCTTGCGTTGGCGATGCCGTTCGACGCGCTGATGACCGTGCCGTTCGCGCGGCTCAGGGTGGACATGCGCTTCCGCACCGTCTTCTTCCTGGAGTGGGGCACCGCCTTGGCGGTCGCGCTCACCAGCATCGGCCTGGCCTTCACGGGCTGGGGGGTGTACAGCTTCGTGCTGCCCAAGCTGATCGTCGGTGTGCTGGCCGTGCCCGTGGCCTGGCGGCTCGCCCGCGTCCCGCCGCCGCGGCACCTGCGGCTGACCCGCTGGAAGTACATCCTCGGCGGCAGCCTCTGGGTGACCGGCGGTGGCATGCTGATCCAGGTCATCAACCAGGGCGACTACGCGGTGCTGGGCCTGTACCTGCCCGCGGAAATGGTCGGGCTGTACTACCTGGCGTTCGTGATCGCGACGCAGTCGATGACCCTGGTGACGCTGAACCTCGGCGGCGTCCTGATGGCCGCCCTGTCGAAGATGCGCGGCGACCTGCCCCGTCAAAGCAAGGCCTTGACCGACGCGCTGACCGCGATCGCCGCGATCGGCATGCCGATCTGCTTCACCCTCGCCGCGGTCGCCGAGCCGTTGGTGGGCGCGCTGCTCGAGCCGCGCTGGGAGCCATCGGGCGAACTGCTGGCCTGGCTGTCGCTGGGCATCGCGTTCCGCCTGATCGGACACAACGGCAACATCTTCCTGCAAGCCACCGGGCAGTGGCGCAAGTACCTCTGGCTCAACGCGGTCAACGCCGTGGCGTTCCTGACGTTCTGCTGGGCCGGTGTCGAGCTCGGCGGGATGACCGGCGTCGCGATCGCCGTGTCGCTGTTCTACGTTGCGTACAGCTACGGCTACGTCGCGGTCGCCCTGCCCGCCGCCACCCCCGGTCGGTGGACCGCCCCGGTCCGCGTGATGCGCGACGCCCTGTGGACCTCGGCGCTGGCCGCCGCGCTGGCCTACGCGGCCACGCTGGCGTTCGCGAACGACTGGGCCGCGCTGATCGTCGGTGGCCTGGTCAGTGTCGCCGCCAACGCGTTGCTTATGATCGCCTTCCGCCGCGCGTACATGCTCGAACTGTTCGGCCGGCTCGCCGCTGGCCTGACCCGACGCACGAAGCCAACGCCTTCCGCACCCGCTCCCGCTCCTACTCCCCGGCCCCCGCACGCTGATGCCCTCCGCTGACCCCTCCTACCCCGCGCCGCCGTCGACACCCGACTTCCTGGTCATCGGCGCCATGAAGGCCGGCTCGACCAGTTTCTTCGTCGACCTCAACGCCCAGCCGGGCATCTACGTCCCCGAAGATAAAGAGCTCGGCGTGCTCTACCACCACGCCGACCCCGCGGACGCCGCCCGCGCTTACGCCGAAGAATTCGCCAAGGCTCCCGCCGACAAGAAGCTCGGCGACTGCACCACCGGCTATAGCAAGCTCCCCGAAACCGCCGGCCTGGCCGAACGCGCCCGCGCGGTCTGCGGCCGCGACTGCAAGATCATCTACATCGTCCGCCACCCCATCGACCGCCTGCTCAGCCACTACCACCACATGTACAGCAAGGGGATGGAGTGGACCCTGGCCGAGAGCCTCGACTTCGCGATGTCCGGCGGCGACGGACAGGTCACCACCATGACCGGCCTCGTGGACTACAGCTGCTACGCGATGCAGCTCGTGCCCTGGCGGGAGGCGTTCGGGGCCGACCACGTCATGGTCATCCAGTTCGAGCGGTACGTGAAGAATCGTTCGGCCGTGCTGCGGGAGGCCTGCGACTTCCTGGGCGTCGAGATGCGGGTCGAGCCCGACGCCAGCAAGGCGATGAACGCCAGCGACGGCAAACCCAAAGTGATCAACCGCTTCGGGCAGGTCCGCGACTCCCGGCTGTACCGCTCGGTCGTCCGGCCGGTGATGCCCGACGGCATGAAGCAGTGGCTGATGCACAAGCTCATCCCCACCGCACCGCCCCGCCTGCGCAAGATGGACCGTGCCAATTTCGAACGCGTCCGCGAATGCTTCGAGGAAGATCAGCGACAGCTCGCCGCGATGTGCGGGTGGGACGGCCCGCCGTGGGACCTGGAGCGTTTCGTAGACGACGCGTCGCCCGCCCCCGAGTCCGCGTCGGCCTGAGCGGCTGGCAAGCTGACCGGCGGATCAATCACCCCAACGCAGCGGCACCGGTTGACCCAGGTACGGCTGGATGACCCGCCACCACCGCGCCTTGTCGTTCCAACGCATGCGGTACCCGCCCCAAACGATCATGCCGTCCGCCAGCTCGCGGACCGTTTCGATCTGCAGCCGCCAGTAATCTTCTTCGAGGTTGTGCAAGGCTTTGGAGCCCGCCCACTGGTGGTACTGGAACCACATGAACGGGTAGATCGGCTTGTCGTAACCGCCGACACGGCGCGTCTCGGCGATCGCCGCCGCGGCCATGGTTTGCCACTTGCCCGACTCCGACACGTCGTACGGCGTGTACATCCACGGGAAGTACGCGTCCACCGCTTCGGCGAGCGGCTTCCGAAAATCGTTGGCGATCTTCGTCTGCTCCCAGCGGGGGTGCGAGGGCGGCATCTGCGCGACGTGCGGGTCCACCCACGTGGGCTTGCCGTAGAAGCCCAGCTTCAAGTCCGGGTTTTCCTCGCGGGTCCAACGCAGGATGCTGAGGAACTGATCCAACTCCTGCTGCGCCTGCACCGGATCGGACGGGTCCATGTGCCAGTGCTCGATGTCGAAGCACACGGTTGTCCCCGGCGGGATCGAACGCGCCAACTCGCGGATGCGATCTTCGGGCGCGAAGGTGCGATCCTGGCCTTCCACCTGCCAGATGTGGGCGGTGTAGACGATGTGGATCCGCGGGAAGTCTTCGCGTTCCAGGATCGACGCGGGCGTTTCGCGGTACAGCGTGCCGTTCCAGGTGACGAACGGTTTCGACGGCACCGGGACGGCGTCGGCGGACGGTTCCTCGACGATCGGCGCGGCCGGTTCGGTGTTCGCCGCGGCGGAGGGAGCTTCGGACGGGGCGGGGGCCGGCGTCGGAGCCGTGGCGGCACTCGGCGGCGCGGTCGGGCGCGACGGAGCGAAGCGCGAGCGCGTCGTGCCCGTCGGGACCGACGCGGGGCGGGCCCGCGAGGATCGGCCGACGGAGCGCTCGGCCCGGGGCGGATCGGCTGCGGCGTCCGCGGAGGCCAGGATCCGTCCGCCGCCCGCGTGCCATATCGGCGGCGTGGCCGAGGCGTCCGCCGAAGAGGCGCCCGCAGCGGGCCCCGGCGCAGCGGTTTGTTCCCCAGAGTTCGAGACGGCCGAAGACGGCGCTCCGGCCGAATCCTCGTTAGCCGTCGGCGGGCCGTCACCCACCACCACTTCCACCACGTCCGCTCCGGAGCCCGCGTTGGCCACCCACCGCGGCGCCTCCGGCTCGGCTTGCTTTTCGGTTTCGGCTCGTGTGGCCGGCGTCACCGACAAAGCTGGAAGCGCGGCGCGAGCCGGCTCGTACGTCGCGGCTTCGGGCGCACCCCGCCGCGGACTTTGCGACGGCGAAGGCGCCGACACCGCGGACCACGAGGCGGATTGGTCCGGCGCGATCTGCCGGGCCGCGTACCACGACGCTCCCGCGACGCCGGACGCCGCCAACAGCGCCGCCACGCCCCCGACGGCAAAGCGACGACGCCAGGCCGACGGACCGGCCGATCGGATCGGAGAACGCGATGCGCGAGGCGTTGCGGACATAACGGCTTCCAGGGCTGGGACACACAGGCGCGCCGTGCGGACACGCGTCGGTGAAACTCACTCCGCCTTCGCCCGGTCGATACGCCCTGGATCGGCGGACCCATCGTGTTATCGGTTGCGCCGCGCCCACCCGCTCGCGGGCCATCCGGAAAAAAATATCCTCCCGCGAAGCTCTGCCGATCGCAACGGCTGCGTAAACCCCCGCGTCGCCCGCCCCGCTACGCACTAGCATGCCCCGCATGTCCACGCCCCCCCCTCGCTCCTACGTCAAACACTGGACCGCGGCCGAAATGGTGCAAGGCGTCTTCGCCGTCCAGAACTGCCAGATCGGCCAGACCAAGGACGGCAAGCCGTACATCAAGTGCCTCGTCGGCGACAAGACCGGCAAAGCCCCCGGCCGAAAGTGGTCCACCACCGACCAGGAATTTTCTCGGCTGCCTACCGACGGCTTCGTGTATCTCGAAGGCCAGACCCAGCCGTACCAGGGCGAGATGCAGCTGATCATCCACCGCATCGAGCCGCACGAGCCGAGCGACCGCGAACTGACCGACCTGCTGCCCGCGACCGAGCACGACATCGACGGCATGTTCCGCGACGTCATGGGGTTCCTCGATTCGCTGGACGACCCCGCCTGCCGCACGCTGGCCGACCGGTACCTCGAAGACGGCGAGCTCATGAACGCCTTCTGCCAAGCCCCCGCCGCCAGCAATTTGCACCACGCCTACCTCGGCGGGCTGCTCGAACACACCCGTTCGCTGATGGCCGCGGCCGAGGCGCTGCTGCCCAACTACCCCGGGCTCAACCGCGACGTCGTCCTGCTGGGCCTGTTCCTCCACGACCTGGGCAAGTGCCAGGAGCTGACCTGGAAGACCGGCTTCGGGTATTCCGACGACGGCCAGCTCGTCGGGCACATCGCCCGCGGCGCGATCCTGCTCGAACAAAAAGCCAAGCTCTGCGAAGACGAAGAGCTCGGCGACGCCGCGCAAAAGATCCCCGACGCGCTGCTCCGCGTGTTGACCCACATCATCCTCAGCCACCACGGCCAGCCCGAGTTCGGGGCGCTCAAGCTGCCCGCCACGCCCGAGGCCATCTTCGTCTCCAACCTCGACAACCTCGACGCCAAGATGCAGATGGCGTTGGACGCCGCCGGCCGCGACGACCACGAACAAGCCGACGCCAAGAGCGCCGAACTCGGCGGCCACTTCACCGAGAAGCTCTGGGCGCTGGGGACGCGGCTGTATCGGCCCGACCCGACCACCGTGGCGGACCAATAGCCCCGCCTCCGAGCACACGAAGTCTGCCGGTTTACGGCGTCGAATCCTGTGGTTTCCGTGCCCGACGTGGTTAAATAGTTGACATGCCACGTTCCGCCTTGCCCCCGGCCGTCCTCGCCATCACAACGCTGCTCGCCCCGTGGTTCGGCAACGCCGCCGCCGAACCCGCACTCGCCGAACCGCCGGGCATCGCACCGACCTTCTCGTTCAAACTCGCCGAAGCGGCCGTGCAACGTGTCGGCCCGCTCGACGCGCGAGCCCTGCTCGACGACGAATTGTTCCTCGACACGCTACGGGGCGTCCTCCGAGACGACACGCTCGATCCGACCGAACAAGTCGACGCGTTCTACCTCCTGCACCGCAAGATCGGCCTGCACTTCTCGGGCTTCGCGGCGCTGCCGCCGGGCATGTCTTACGCCGACGTGTTCTGGGGCAAGGCCGACGTGATGAACGCGTACCGCGAAGCGCTCGCCGACCTGAACTTGTCCGGAAAACCCTTCGAGGTCGTCGCGCGCGAGAGCTACCGCGGCGGGCACTCTGTCCGGCTCGGCAGCGCCGTGCTGCTGGCCGCCCTGGTCGACCCGCCCGAAGGCCGGAAGCTGCTGGACATCCTCGGCACGAACCGGCTCCAGCGGGCGTCGGTGCCGCCGATCGCCGCGCATTACGTCGCGTGGAGCGCGTGCGTCGCGGGCCACGCAAAACACGCGGAGGCGCTGGCCGGGCTGGCCGCCGTGGTGCCACTCGAAGAGGTCCGCGAAGACTTCGTGTTGGCGGTGGGGTACCGCGATCCCGGACCCGAGTTGCTCGGCACGCTCGAAAGTTTTGCTATGCGATCCGCCCAAGCGGGCTTCGACCAAGCTATCGGCGCGACGCTTACCGTGCTGCACCGCCACCTCCACGCCGACGCCTACCGCGGAGCCTGGCGGCGCGTCCGCGACGCGTCACCCGACGCCGCCTGGACCCGGGCCGTAGACGCGTTCCGCGACGGCCCGCCCCCCCGCGGCGCAATGAGCGAGCCGCCGCCCGAATCCGGAAGCGATGGATGGGTCTACAAGCTCTGGGACGGCTTCGAGGTCACTTCGGGCGAAGAGTCCGACACGCTCCGCTGGGGGGACGCGTTCTACGACACGACGCAGCCCTGACAACGCCGGGCGCTTCGCTCGCACGAACGCAACCGGCGGGCTCGTAAACTGCAAGCGTGAGCGAGTCCCGCGAACATACCGGCCCGGCCGCCTCCGCTGATCCGACGACGCCCACCGGCTCCGGCCTGCCCTGGCTTTGGGGCCTGACGCTGTTGTTGGTCGTCGGGGGCAGCGCCATCGGCGGGTACGCCTGGCTCGAGCAGCGCGGCGGCCTCGATCCGCCGGCCGCCGCGAATCCCGAAGCCGACGACGTGTCCGCGTGGGCGCCGCCGACCGTCCAGCCCGACCGCGACTACTACGTCCACGTACGGCTCGCCGAGCTCCGCGCGACCCGGGCCGACGGCGACCCGTGGGACTGGTGGGACGAATCCGCCCCCGACGTGTACGTCCGCATGAAGTGGCAAGGCGTGCTGGTCTACGAGTCGCTGGTGCGCGACGACGACTTCGTCGCCCGTTGGGACCTGCTCGGCGCCGACGTCCGCGACGTGGTCACCGGCGTGGTCACGGGCACCGCCGCCGAGATGGACCTCGAATCGCTCATCAACGCCCAACCCGTCCACGTACGCCCCGACACCGCGATCACGGTCGAGGTCTGGGAGAGTGACCGGCTCAACGACCAACTGGTCGCCACGATCCCGCTCGAACTGCCCCAAATGAACCAGGGCGTCACCCGACTGCGGTTCTCCGAAGACGAGCAGCCCGAGCTCGCCCGCCTCGAAGTCACGATCATCGACTGCGCCACGCCGCTGCCCGAGCTGCTGGAGATGGTGGGGCAGCGGTGAAGAAGGCCGTCTTAAAAACCTCGGCACTAACGGGGCTCGTTTTCTGGATGATGGGGCTCTGTTGTTTGATCACCAGCGTATTAGCCGTGATGCTCGCGGTCGGCGCGTACGACCTGGAAAGGACCGTGAGGTTTTGGGTTTACGTTGTATCCGCTGGCGGATTCGGATTGATCGGGCTGCCGCTTTGGATCGCAGGATCACGGATGACCCGTGAAAACCCATCGAGCAAGTGACGTGAGTTTTACGAGACGCGATGAAGTGCGATTCATCAAAGCGTTCATCCCGATGCTGCTTCTGCTGTCCGGCGTCGCCCTGGGCCTGGGCTGGGTCGGCCCATGCATGACGCTGGTCCCCGGATTCGGCGTGCTCGACGGCTGGGTCCGGCTGTTCGTGCCGGACGAATTCGTGGAGCCCAAGACCTATTCGATCCTTACCGGCATCGTCGCGCTGTGGGAGGAGAACCACCGCGGGATCGCCGCGTTGCTCGCGGGATTTTCTATCGCGTTCCCGGCGGTAAAACTCGCCGTGATGGGCTTCGGGCACGCGGCGATCGTGGCCGGCCGGCGGACGGGGGCGGCGTGGTGGCTCGCACACCAGACCGGGAAATTCTCGATGCTCGACGTGCTGGTCGTCGCCGTGCTCGTGGTCGCCGTCAAGGGCATGCCGGGCGATTCGGACGTGGTCGTGGGTTGGGGGCTGTGGAGCTTTGCCGCGTCGGTCGGGCTCTCGATGCTCGCGGCGATCGGCATCGCGTGGGTCGAACGCCGGCAGGTCTCACCGGCCAGCCCGCCGAGGACCATCGCCAACGAGCCGCGCGAAAACGAATGAATCCTCGCCTCGGCTGAGCTGAGCTGATTCGCGAAAGCTCCAAGGCGAATCACTGTGCTTCTTCCGCGAACCGCTCGGGCTTGTCGCCGTCGCGCAGCGTGACGACCTTCTCCCGTCCCGCGTGCGTCCGGATGCCGACATCCAGGAACGTCACTTCCCAGCCGTCCGCCTCTTCCGTCGACTCCCGCGCGAACACGCGCACCCCCGCGTCGCCCTTCTCGCCGTGCACACTGAACATCGCCTCGAAGGTGCCGGGCTCCGTCCCGCCGCCGCCCGTCGCGAAGAAGCTCGGCTCTAACATCGGTCCCATTTCCTCGGTCACCGGAACCGCACCGCGGACTAACGCCAGCGCCTCCGCGTACGCCGGGTGCGCCTTCACCCCGCCCTGCACCGTCAACCAGGTCGCCGTGAACGCCACCACCCCGACCGAGAGCGGGATCGCCATCGTCGCCAGCAGCGCCCGCATCCGGTGCCGCACCCACCAGGGCCGACCCGGCGCGTTGGGATCGCCCGCCACGAACGGGTCGGACTTGAACTGCAACGGCGGTTCGGGTTTCTGGCCGGGTTTGAGACGAGAGCGGGACATGGGCAAATCTTAAACCGCCGCTACACTGTTCGGCTCGCCGTTCCCGCCCGAAAGGCGACCGCCCCGCCGTCCACGACCCGACCTCGCCTTGCTCCCCGCGTCTCCGACGCGATTACCGATCATGCACCTCCGCAACGTCGCCATTATTGCCCACGTCGACCACGGCAAGACCACCCTTGTCGACCAGCTGCTCTACCAGTCCGGCCAGTTCCGCGCGGCCGAGCTGGACAAGCTCGCCGGGGGGCAGCACAACCTGATCATGGACACCGGCGACCTCGAGCGCGAGCGCGGCATCACCATCACGGCCAAGAACTGTGCCGTGCGGTACCCGGCCGCGGACGGGCACGTGTACAAGATCAACCTCATCGACACGCCCGGCCACGCGGACTTCGGCGGCGAGGTCGAACGCGTGCTCAAGATGGCCGACGGCGTGCTCCTGCTCGTCGACGCCGCGGAAGGCCCGATGCCGCAGACCCGCTTCGTGCTCGGCAAGGCGCTCTCGCACGGCCTCAAGCCGGTGGTCGTCGTCAACAAGGTCGACAAGCCCGACGCCCGGCCGGACTGGGTCGTCGACCAGGTGTTTGACCTGCTCGGCGCGCTCGAGGCCGACGACGACGCGCTCGACTTTCCCGTGATCTACGCCTCGGGCAAAAACGGTTGGGCCGTCGAAGAACTCGAAGACGACCGGACGAACCTCAAGCCGCTGTTCGAGGCGATCCTCGCGCAGGTGCCCGAACCCAAGCACACCGACGCCGAGGCGCCGCTGCAGATGCAGGTCACGTCGCTGAGCTTTTCGGATTACGTCGGCCGGATCGCGATCGGGCGGGTGCACCGCGGCACGGTCACGCCCGGCATGCCCGTCGGGCTCGTCCAGCGCAAGGGCGGCGAATCCAAGCAGCGCGTCCTCAAAGTTGAAGGCTTCGACGGACTCGCTCGCACCGAGGTCGAGAAGTGCGAAGCCGGCGACCTCTGCGCCATCCTGGGCCTCGACCCCATCGACATCGGCGACACGATCTGCGCCCCGGACGCGGTCGAAGCGCTTCCGGGGGTGGCGATCGACGAGCCGACCGTGAGCATGACCTTCCGCGTGAACGACTCGCCGTTCGCCGGCCGCGAGGGCACGTTCGTCACCAGCCGACAGGTCGGCGATCGGTTGCAAAAAGAACTGCAATCCAACGTCGCGCTCCGCGTCGAGCCCGGCGAATCGCCCGAGCAGTTCGAGGTGTCCGGGCGCGGCCTGATGCACCTGGGCGTGCTCGTCGAGACGATGCGCCGCGAAGGCTACGAGCTGCAGATCGGCATGCCGCGCGTGATCTACAAGAAGATCGACGGCAAGGTGCACGAGCCGATCGAGGAGCTCGTGGTCGAGTGCCCGACCGAGTGCCAAAGCGACGTGCTCTCGTTGGTCAGCAACCGCCGCGCCGAACTCTCGCACATGGACGAGCGGGGGAGCGGTGACTACGTCCACATGAGCTTCACGATCCCCGCGCGCGGGTTGATTGGGCTGCGAACGCGCATGCTCACCGCGACGCAGGGCCGGGCGATCGTGCACCACACCTTCGCGAGCTACGAGCCGATGCGCGGCGACATCCCCAAACGTCTCGCCGGCGTGATCATCTCGTCGGACACCGGGCAGGTCACGCCCTACGCCCTGCACGGCCTGTACGACCGCGGCTTCTTTTTCGTCGAGCCCGGCGAGCAGGTCTACGAGGGTCAGGTGATCGGCGAGCACTGCAAGGACAACGACATCATCGCCAACCCGATCAAGGCCAAGCACGTCAGCGCGGTCCGCACCCGTGGCGGCAAGGACGACAACATGCAGATCCGCCCGGCCCGCAAGATGTCGCTCGAGCAGTGCCTCGAATACATCGGCCAGGACGAACTGGTCGAAGTGACGCCCGACAGCATCCGCATGCGCAAACGCATCTTGCAGGAGTCGATGCGCCGCCGCGAAGCCCGCAGCGCGAAGGCGAAGGCCGAGAACGAAAAGCAACAAACCGCCGCCAGCGCGTGAGCCCGAACCATGCAAACCGACCCCCGCAACGAACTGCTGCTCGGCGCGATCGCGGCCCAGGCGGCCATCCACGGCGGACAGCGCGAGGTGTTCCGCGTCTGGCTCGACCGCGACCGCGACGACGACGCCGGCCGAAAGCTGCGAAAAGCCTGCAAACACCACGGCATCCGTTACTCGCCGGCCTCCCGCGCGGCGCTCGACGAAACGACGAAAGACATCGGAGGGGGCCACGGCGGCGTGGTCGCCGAGGTCGGGCCCCGGAAGTTCGCGGAACCGGGCGCGCTGTTCGACGGCACCACGTTCCTCGCCATGCTCGACGGCGTGGAAGACCCCTTCAACTTCGGCCAGGCCGTGCGTTCGCTCTACGCCGCGGGCTGCACCGGCCTGTTCGTGCGAGAGCGGAACTGGACGACGGCGGCCGCCGTCATCGCCCGCGCCTCGGCCGGGGCCACCGAACGGATCGCGATGGCCGTCGTCGAAGGGCCCGAAGACGCCGCCGAGTTGGCCGAACCCGCGGGGTTCATGGTCGCCGCGACGGGCCAAGCCGGCGACGCCGTGCCTTACTCCGCGGTGGACTTCACCGGCCGGACGCTGCTGATGATCGGCGGCGAACGCCGTGGGCTGCGCCGCTCGTTCCTCGGCCGGTGCGAAGCGGTCGTCTCGATCCCCTACGCAACCGGCGTCGTGTTTCCCGCCGCGCTGGGCACGGTCGCGGCCGCGTCGGTCTTAGGCTTTGAGATCGCCCGTCAGCGCGGCGAAGCCCTCCGGGAAACGCCCGAGCACCACGGCGTTCAGTCGTAAGTGTGCCTCGGCCGCCGTGGTAGCTTGCGCCCATGGACAAACCCACCCGCACGAGCGTTCGGCCGGACGACGCCGACCCCGCCGAGTGGGTCACGCACGACCTGCCCTTCGATCCATCGAACCCGCGCGAGCGCGATCGATTTCTCGCTAGCGAGTGGCTGCTCACCGGGGGCGACGGATCGTTCGCCTTGGGCACCGCACTGGGCTGCCACACCCGCCGTTACCACGGCCTATTCGTCCCGGCGATGCGCCCTCCGGTTGGCCGCGTCCTCGCGCTGAATCAGGTCTTCGAGAAGCTCGTGCTCACGCAGCCCGACGGCGCGACACAACGCATCGAATTTTCGACTTGCGCATTTTTGAACGAGCGAAACGAACGCACGTTTGCGCCCGAAGGCTTCGCGCATCTCGAGCGGTTCACGCGCGGCCTCGCCGTCACCTGGCATTACCGCTGGAGCAGCCTGCGCTGGCGTCGCACGCTTTCCCTCGAAGCCGATGGGGCAACGCTGAGTTACGAGCTCGACGGGTTCGACCCGCAGCTAGGCGAAGCGACCTTCGAGCTCGCCCCGATGCTTACGCTGCGCGACTTCCACGCGTTGCACGACGGCGTACCGGCCGTGTCGTTGGTGGAAAGTGAGAGCGGTTCCGCCGTGTTCGAAGGCGAAGCGGGGCGGATACGCATCGACGTGGCGGGGGGCACGTTCGAAGCGAAGCCCAACCGTTGGCGGGACGTGTGGTACGCGCTCGACCGGCGCCGCGGGCAGGCCGACCGCGAACACCTGGACCTGCCCGGCGTCTTCCGCGTTCCTAGCGCTCCCGGCCAACCCGCCACGCTGCGCGCGACTTGGCGGAGCACCGATGAAACCGCGGACCCGCCGATTGCCAAGCCGCGCACGCGCCGCCTCGAGCCGATCCGGGCCCGCATCACCGCCCTGCTCAACGCGGCCGACCTGCCGTACGACCGCGACCGGCTCGCCGCGGCGCTCGCGATCGCTTCCGACGACTTCGTCGTACGCCGACCGGTGCGGAGCGAGACGGGAACGCGCGAGCTGCGCAGCGTGATCGCGGGCTACCCGTGGTTCGCCGACTGGGGCCGAGACACGTTCATCGCGTTGCCCGGGTTGATGCTGTGCGTCGGTCGGCTGGACGAAGCGTTGGCGACACTGGAGTTGTTCGCCGGGGCGCTGCGGAACGGCGTCGTGCCCAACCGCTTCGACGACGACGACCCCGAGGCGATGCACTTCAACACGGTCGACGGCGCGATGTGGTTCGTCCACGCCGCGCTGGAGACCGCCGAGCGCTTGCGGGTCGACCGGCGAGATGCGCCTGGTTGGCTGGGCGACGCGGTGTGCGCCGTGCTCGACGCCCACCTCGCCGGCACCGAAGCGACCGACCACGAGAACGGCGATTGGCGGTCTGTCCCCATCAACTGCGGCGAAGACGCGCTGCTCTCGGCCGGCGACGACCGGACGCAGCTGACCTGGATGGACGCCGCGGCCACGCTGCCCGACGGCACGCCCGCCGTCTTCACCCCCCGCCCGGGCAAGGCGGTCGAGGTCAACGCGCTGTGGTACAGCAACCTCGCCGGCGTGGCGGCGGCCGCGGAGGCTCTGGGCATCGACGCGCTCCGCGCTCAGACCTACGCCCGCACCGCCGAGCACGCCGGGTTTTCGTTCCTCGAAACGTTTTGGGACGACCGGCACGGCCGGCTCTTCGATCACGTCCGGCCCGACGGAACGCCCAACGACCAACACCGGCCCAATGGCGTGATCGCCGCGGCGTTCGCGCGGTCGCCGCTGAGCCCCGCCCAGCGCGCCGCCGTGCTGGACGCCGCAGAAGCCGAACTGCTCACGCCCGTGGGCCTCCGCACGCTGGCTTCGTCGGACCCGCAGTACCAACCGCGCTACGCCGGGCCGCAGCACGTGCGCGACGCCGCGTACCACCAGGGCACGGTCTGGCCGTGGCTGCTCGGAGCCTACGCCGAGGGCCGGCTGCGCGCCGGCGGCTCCAACGCCAAGGCCAAATCCCGGGCCCGCGACGCGGTCGCGCCGCTCCTGCACCGCTTGACCGATCCCGATCAACTCGGCACGGCGCTCGGCCAGGTCCACGAGATCCACGAAGCGGCGGAACCCCAGGAACCCCGCGGCTGCCCGGCTCAAGCGTGGAGCGTCGCCGAACTGCTCCGCGTGATCTCGCTGCTGGGTTGGTCACCGAACTGACTCACGCCGGAAACTGAAGGACGCGAGCGAGACACCACGAGGGGTTGCTTCCGCCTCACGACTCCCCGCTTGGCCGAACCGGTAAACTCTCCGCCCCATGTCCCAGCCCACCCCATTCTCGGCCACCCAGAACGTCCGCGTGTCGGGCTTCGACACACTGCCCAGCCCCGGCACCCTCACCGCCGAGTTGCCGCTGGCCGAAGCCGCGCGGGAAACCGTGCTGCGCGGCCGGCGTGACATCGAACGGATCCTCACCCGCGACGACGACCGCTTCCTCGTCGTCGTCGGCCCGTGCTCCATCCACGACCCCGCCGCCGCGCTCGAATACGCCGACCGCCTCGCCGAGATCGCCCGGGAGGTCGCCGACCGCATGCTCGTCGTGATGCGGGTCTACTTCGAGAAGCCCCGCACGACCGTCGGGTGGAAGGGCCTGATCAACGACCCCGACCTCGACGGCACGTTCGACATCGCTCGTGGCTTACGCCTCGCCCGCCGCCTCCTGCTCGAAGTGAACCAGCTCGGCCTGCCCGCCGGCACCGAGTTCCTCGACCCCGTCACGCCCCAGTACCTCGACGACCTGGTCGCCTGGGCCGCCATCGGCGCCCGCACCACCGAGAGCCAAACCCACCGCCAGATGGCCTCGGGCCTGTCCATGCCCGTGGGCTTCAAGAACGCCACCACCGGCGACGTGCAGGTCGCGCTGGACGCGATGCGCTCGGCCATGTCCTCGCACCACTTCGTCGGCATCGACGAAGACGGCCGGGCCTGCGTCGTACACACCGTGGGCAACGCCTTCGGCCACGTCATCCTCCGCGGCGGCCACGACGCGACGAACTACGAGCCGGCCGACATCGCGGACGCCTCGCAACGCCTCGCCGACGCCGACCTCAACCCCGTCTTGCTCGTCGACTGCTCCCACGCCAACTCCGGCAAAAAAGCCGAACGCCAAGAAGCCGTTTGGAACTCACTGGTCAAGCAGCGCCGCTCCGGCGACCGCGCGATCCTCGGCGCGATGCTCGAGAGCAACCTCCACGAAGGCAGCCAGAAACTCCCCGCCGACGGCGACCTCTCCAAACTTAAGCCCGGCGTCTCCATCACCGACGCCTGCATCGACTGGGACACCACCGCCCGCCTGCTCCGGGACGGCTACGACGCCTTGGGCTGAGAAACCGATATTCCGGCCCCGGCACCCGAAAATTCCGCTGGCCTCGGGCGTCGCCACAAACCTATACTTGAATCGTGGCTCGGACATGGTTCCACCACATCTTGGCGTGCCTGCTGACGCTGGCCCTCGTACTTACGCCCGCGGCCCTGTGCCCGTGTGCCGCTCACGCTGAGTCCGGCACCACCGCCGCCACGTCTGCCTGCTGCCCACTCATGGCGCGGCTGGCCGCCACGCTCCCCGCCGATCCGACCGACGACCCCGCGTCGCCGCCCTGCTCGCACTGCGACGAAATCACCGATCGCATCGCCCAGATCGAGCTGCGGGCCACCCTCAATCCCGGCCAAATCGGCACGGACCCCGACCTACCGTCCTTCGACACCTCGGCTCCGCTCCCCTTCGCCGATGCGTTCATCCCCGACGCGTACGGCCAAGCCTTCGCTCCCGCGTCTCTTCGCCGGATCGACGATCCCACGCCCGGCTTGTTCGCCCTGCACATCTTGCTCCTGGCCTGAATCAAGGTCGCGCCCAGTCCACCGACTGGGAACCCTCGCCGAACGGATCGGACCGTTCGGCCGACCTCGATTCTTTCTCATCTCCACTTTTCGGACCGCGTTGGTCCGAGACGGAAACTTTATTCAGGAGTCAATCATGACCGCTTCGCTGCTTAGCGCTTTGCCCTTCGCGTTCGCCAGCCTGTTCGCCGCCGCCCCGCCGGCCCCCGCCGGAGCCGACGCGGCCGCCTCGTGCTGCTGCACCAACTGCACCTGCGTGTCCTGTGCCTGCGAGTCGTCGGGCTGCACTTGCACGACCACCCGTTGCAACCCGTGACGCCACGACGGACGCACGCGTGCGTCAATGAATCCCTCTCGACCCCGCCGGCTCTCGCCGGCGGGGTCGCTTTTGAATAGCGGCGTCTCGCGATTCGGACGGAGCCAAGCGCATCCGTGCCGTTGGGTACGATCTGACGTGTCCACCCGCACCTCCTCCAACGCCGCCGAAGAAAAACCATGAACCGCGACGCCATGCTTCAACGGGTCCGGGAACGCCGCGAGCCGTGGGACCTGCTCATCATCGGCGGCGGCGCAACCGGCTTAGGTGCCGCGGTCGATGCCGCGTCGCGCGGCTACGACGTCGCCCTCTTCGAACAGTCCGACTTCGCCAAGGGCACCTCCAGCCGGTCCACCAAGCTCGTCCACGGCGGCGTCCGCTACCTCCAGCAAGGCAACGTCTCGCTGGTCATCGAAGCCCTCAAGGAGCGCGGCCTGCTCCGCCGCAACGCGCCGCACCTGGTCCACGACGTGCCCTTCATCGTGCCCAGCTACAAGTGGTGGGAGTCGCCCTTCTACGGCATCGGGCTGAAGGTCTACGACCTGCTCGCCGGCCGGTTCGGCTTCGCCAAGTCGTCGCACCTGTCCAAAGAAAAAGTCATCGACGCCATCCCGTCCATCCAGCCCGACGGCCTGCTCGGCGGCACGCAGTACTACGACGGCCAGTTCGACGACGCCCGCCTCGCGATCGACCTGGCCACCACCGCCCACGAACACGGCGGCACCCTCGTCAACTACGCCGGGGTGGTCGGCCTGCTGAAACACGACGACGGGACCGTCCGCGGCGTCGCCGTCCGCGACCAAGAAACGGGCGAGGTCTTCGATGTTCTGGGCAAAGCTGTCATCAACGCCACCGGCCCGTTCGCCGACGGCGTCCGCCGGCTCGACCACCCCGACGCTCCACCCATCATCGCGCCCAGCCAGGGCGTCCACGTCGTGCTCGACCGTTCTTTCCTGCCCGGCGACGCGGCGATCATGGTGCCCCACACCGACGACGGCCGGGTGATGTTCGCCATCCCCTGGCACGACGTCGCCGTTGTCGGCACCACCGATACACCCATCGACGCCGTCGATCTCGAACCCAAGCCGCTGCCGGACGAGGTCTCGTTCATCCTCGAGACCGCCAACCGCTACCTCGCCAAGACCGCGACGCCGGCCGACCTGCGTAGCGTCTTTGTGGGAATCCGCCCATTGGTCAAGGCCGGCGACGGCGAGAACACCGCCGCCCTCTCCCGCGACCACACCGTACTCATCGACCCCAACTCCGGCCTGATCACCATCGGCGGCGGCAAGTGGACCACTTACCGCCGCATGGCCGAAGACGTCATCGACCAGGCCGCCACGCTCGCCGACCTGCCCCCCCGCCCCTGCGTCACCAAGGACCTGCCCGTCCACGGGGCCGACCCCGACGCCGAGCGTTTCGGCCCGCTCGCCTTCTATGGCAGCGACGCCGCCGAACTCGAGCGGCTCCACGCCGACCACCCCCAACTCGCCGAGCCGCTGCACCCGAAGCTGCCGATCACCGGGGCGCAGGTTCGCTGGGCCTGTCGACGCGAGATGGCCCGGACCGTCGACGACGTGCTCGCCCGCAGGACCCGCTGCCTATTGTTCGACGCTCAAGCCGCCATCCAAGCCGCGCCCCGAGTCGCCGAACGGATGGCCGACGAATTGAACCACGACGCCGCGTGGGCGGCCGATCAGGCCGAGTCATTCCGGAAAATCGCCGCTGGCTACGTGTATAGCTCGTGAGCTGCTCCTGGAAGCCAGCCGCTGCGTAGCTGCGGCGCGAGTCTCCCCACGCTCAGCTTCCGGCTTACCGATTACTCCCACTCGATCGTCGCCGGCGGCTTGCTCGAGATGTCGTAGCACACGCGGTTCACGCCGCGCACCTCGTTGATGATCCGATTGCTGATCGTCGCCAGCACCTCGTACGGGATGCGCGCCCAGTCGGCCGTCATGAAGTCCTGACTCTCCACCGCCCGCACCGCGATCACCTGTTCGTGCGTCCGGCCGTCGCCCATCACACCCACCGCCTTGACCGGCAGCAGCACCGCGAACACCTGCGCCGTTTTGCGGTAGAGGTTCGCCGCGGTGATTTCTTCGAGCACGATCTCGTCCGCCTCCCGCAGCAAAGCGAGCTGGTCCTCGTTGACCTCGCCCAGCACCCGCACCGCCAGGCCCGGCCCGGGGAACGGGTGCCGCCAGACCATCGCCTCGGGCAGCCCGAGCACCTCGCCAAGCTTCCGCACCTCGTCCTTGAACAAATTCCGCAACGGCTCGATCAGTTCGAAGCCGAGCTGCTCGGGCAAGCCGCCGACGTTGTGGTGCAGCTTGATGTTCGCCGCCGTACCCGCGTAGCCCTGGCCGGACTCGATCACGTCGGGGTAGAGGGTGCCCTGCGCGAGGAACTTCACGTCGCCGTGCTCTTGGGCGATGTCGTCGGCGGTACGCTTGAACACGTTGATGAACCGGTGCCCGATCCGCGTGCGCTTTTCTTGTGGATCGACGATCCCCGCGAGGTCTCCCAGGAAGTCGTCGGTCGCATCGATCACCCGCAAATCCAGGTCGAAGTGCCCACGGAACGTGTGCTCCACGAGCCGCCGCTCGCCCTTACGCAACAGGCCGTTGTCCACGAAGATGCACGTCAGCCGCGTCCCGATCGCCTTGGCCAGCAGCGCCGCCACGACCGACGAATCGACGCCGCCCGACAGGCCGAGGATTACGTGCGCATCGCCGACTTGTTCGCGGACGCGCTCGATCTGGCTCTGCATAAAGTCGGCCATCGTCCATCTGCCGGCGGCCTTGCAGACGTCGAACAGGAAGTTGGCGAGCAGGTCCGTGCCGTGCGGCGTGTGCGTGACTTCCGGGTGGAACTGCACGCCGTAGAACGGCAGCGTCTTGTGCTTGACCGCGGCGAACGGGCACGTCGGCGTCGTCGCCAGCGCTACGAACGCGTCCGCGGGCAGCGTGTTGACCTGGTCGCCGTGCGACATCCAGGCGGTGGTCCGCTTCGGCAGGCCTTTCATAAGCGGGTCGGCGTCGTCGAGTTGCAGATTGACTCGGCCGTACTCCCGCGACTCGGCCGGCTCCACGTCCGCCCCGAGCAGCTGGCACCCCGCCTGCATCCCGTAGCAGATCCCCAGCACGGGCACGCCCAACTCGAACAGCCGCGGGTCCGGCTTGGGCGCATCTTCGTCGTACACGCTGCTCGGCCCGCCCGACAGAATGACCCCGAGGCACCCCGCCTCCCGCAGCACGTCCACCGACACATCTGGCGGCACCAGCACCGAATACACCCCTTGCTCTCGCACCCGCCGGGCGATCAGTTGCACGTATTGCGACCCGAAATCCAGGATCGGCACCACCTGCCCCCGCACTCCCGCGGGCAGTTCAGACAACAGATCAAAGCCTTCGGACGTCGCGGCGGCGGTGTTCATCGACAGACCATAAAGCAAGAAGCCCACGGATTGAATCCGTGGGCTTCGGGAGTTCCCAGGGGTGCTTTGGGATGGCGGATCGATCACTTGCCGGTGTCGTAGTAGAACCGCTCGTGGACGATCTTGCCGTCGGCGTTCCATTGCTGCACCACGGTCTGTTCCACGTGGATCGCGTTGCCATCGGTGTCGATCCAGTCCATGACGTTCTCGTAGATGCCCACGTTGTCGCCGATCGCGACGGCGGGGGTTTCAAAATTCTTGAACTCGGCGACGGAAGCCACGAACTTTTCTTCGCGGTCGAGGTTGGCGGCCAGGCCTTCGGTCGCGCCGTAGGCGGGTTCGGTCATCA
This sequence comes from Planctomycetota bacterium, assembly GCA_039180415.1. GTDB lineage: Bacteria > Planctomycetota > Phycisphaerae > Phycisphaerales > Phycisphaeraceae > CAZIXN01. The sequence goes on from JBCDDH010000004.1 coordinate 46,124, forward strand.
CCACGTCGTCGGCGTAGAACTCCCGCATCGCGTCCATGATGCGGCCGTTGCGGACGTAGTCGAGCAATTCGTGGAGGCGGACGTTGGATTGGGGCACGAGATTCTCCTTGGTCTGGAACGGGCGGGTCAAGAAATCGGTGACGGCAGACATGATTTGCTCCAAAATTCGGGTCAGGCGGATTTCGCGCGGAACGCCCACGCGGAGGGGTCGGATTAAGCGGCCGCGGGGATCGCGCGGGGCGTGCGGGCCGTCGCAGAACGGAAGCGGGCCGTCAGCGAAGACCGCAGCAGGTGGTCGAGGCTCGCCCGGCCGGGGCCGGTCAGGGCGATCGCAATGGCAAAAAGGCCCAGCGCCAACGCGTACTCGCCGCCGCCGCCCTGCGGGTTCAGCTCGGCGCCCTTGGCCAGGAAAAAGGCGATGCCCATCGTGAACGCCAGCGGCAACGCCGCGAATCGGGTCAGCAGGCCCAGCATCAGCGCCGCCCCAGCGAGCACCTCCGTGCCTGCGGCGAGGTAGGCGTTGAGCATCGGAAACGGCACGCCCAGCGAGCCGAGGTAGCCCGCGAAGCCGTCGAGCCCAGCCGAGAACTTCGAGGCGCCGTGAAAGATGAACAACCCCCCCGCCGTGGTCCGGGCCAGCAGCAGGCCGGCGTCGGCGGCGGGGCGTTCGAAGGATTCGAGTGGGTTCGGGCGATGGTCGGGGGCGGACGGGGTCACGGCGAGGCTCCAAAGCGGGTGGGGGAGACGATTGGTTGTTTAAACAATCAAATGGTCGACCCAAAAATTTCCCCGTTGTCACAATTTTTTACGCTCGATACCGCCCCCGCGTTTACGAAAAAAGCCCGCGGATCCGATCCGCGGGCTTCGGGGGCGATCCGGGTTGTTCGAGCGTTACTTCGTGATGCCCTGGGCGTCCAGATAATCCAGGCAGATCTGCACCGCTTCCTCCACGGTGCACGTGCTCGTGTCGATCGTCAACTCCGCGGTCTCGGGCTCCTCGTACGGGTCGTCGATGCCCGTGAAGCCCTTGATCTCGCCGGCCCGGGCTTTCTTGTACAGCCCCTTGGGGTCACGCTCTTCGGCCACTTCCAACGGACACTTCACGTAGACCTCGGCGTAATCCAGGCCCGCGTCGGTGTGCAGCTGCCGGGCGGCTTCGCGGTCGGCCTTGTACGGGCTGATGAAGCTGTTGAGACAGATCACGCCGGCGTCGGCGAACAGCTTGGTCACCTCGCCGATCCGGCGGATGTTTTCGGCGCGGTCCTCGGCGGAGAAACCCAGGTTCTTGTTCAAGCCGAACCGGATGTTGTCGCCGTCGAGGCGGTACGCGTGGAACCCCCGCTGCAGCAGCACCTGCTCCAGGCCCACCGCGATGGTGGATTTGCCCGACGCGGACAAGCCGGTGAACCAGAGCGAGACGCCCTTCTGGTTCATGTTTGCTTCGCGCTCGTCGCGGGTGACGGAGCCTTCGTGCCAGTGGATGTTCGTTGCTTTTTGGTCGGCCATGGGGATCGGGGTCCGGGGTGGTGGGGAACAGGGAACAGGCTAAAACATCGGGTCGCGAGAACGCATCGGGGCTCGGGCTTGGGACTTCAAGCTAAGCGGGAAGACCGAGGCCGCGCGCGGCGTCGGGTCGTCAAACCTAGCGGAGCCCACGCCCGGCCGCAATCCCCCGCTCGCGTCCACCGTGCGGATCGAAGGCCAAACCCGACGCGCCGCCGGGGCGTATCCTGCCGGGATGCCGCTCCAACTGCCTCCCGGTCTGCGTCCGACGCTTGCCCCGCTGTTCGCGGCCCTGCCGTTCGAGGAGTCGATGCCTGCGCTAGTGCTCCCGCCGGGCCAAGCCCCCCACGCCGGCGCGTCGGCCGCCGCCGAATCGCTGGCCCGGAGCGAACCGTTCGCGGGTCGCCCCGACCTGCTCGCCGGCCTGTTCCTCTACGCCGACGACCTGGACACCGCCCACGCCCACGCCCAGGACGACGCCACGCCCACCGGCTCGTTCTGGCACGCGATCGTCCACCGCCGGGAGGGCGACTTCGACAACGCCCGCTACTGGTACGCCAAGGCCGCCAACCACCCCGCGATGGCACACATCGATCTGGTCGGCGGCGGAGCCGGCTCGGGAACCGACGTCGCCGCGTACGACCCCGACGCCCTGGTCGATCAGGTCCAGCAGGCCCACGAGGCCGGCGACACCCGCGACGCCACGCCGGCCCTGATTAGCACCCAACGCAAAGAGTGGAAGGCTCTGTTCGAGTGGTGTGGGGGGCGGCGGAGTTAGCGGTTGGGACGAGAGATTCTTCTGGTTTTTCGCGTCCTTTCGTGTCGCGTCAGACCGCTAACTTCTAACTCTGCGACCACACCGCCAACACGTCGTACAGGGCGTGCGTCGCCGCGACGATGCCGAACCCTCGGCCGACATAGATGATCGCGAAGTACAACCCGGCCAACGCGTAGAACACGAACCGAGCCGGGTCGAACTGTTCCGTGCCCACGAAGTGGTAGGCCGCGAACAGCAACGCCGACCCCACGATCGCGCCCCAGTGGCCGAGGTGTTCCGGCAGGGCCAGCAGGTCATCCAGGAATACGTGGACCAGCGCGATCGCGATCACGCGGAACATCAGCTCCTCGTAGATCCCCGCTCCGATCGAGAAGACCACGCCCTGCGCGAACGGGATCGGCAGGTGATCGATCGTCTGCTGGGCCAGCGCCGCAAGCACCCAGGCGTCGCCGCTCCAAACCGCTACGTCGGAGCCTTCGCGCGGGCTGCCCGACACCAGCGTCCCCAGCACGAACAACGGCAGCGCCCACAGGAGCGACTCCAACGCCATCCCCGCGTACAGCTTCGGCTCCGGCCGCCAAGGGTCCTTCCGCACCGCGTGCATACACAGCAACACCACCAACGCGAGCACGCCCGGCAGGAACACGCCGCCGATCCCGAACAGCTCGAAGAACCGGCCGAGCAGACGCTCCGCGTAGATCGCCGGCAGCCGGTCGCTGCCGTCGTTGGCCAACCACACCGCACCGATCTCGTAGGCGATCAACAGCGGCAGCAGAAAATACAACGACTGCAACGGCCACTGGGTGCGCTCCCAGTAGCTCGTCACGGAGTGTCGATTTCGATTGGCGGATTTTGGACTTCGGATTGACATGGCGGCTCAAGCCGAATTCTCGGTCGATCAAAACCTTCAATCCGAGATCTCAAATGCCTCAGTACTTCACCACCGCGTGCAGGTTCGCGTCGTAAGGCCGCACCTTCTCCCGGCCTTGCAAAAACGTCAGTTCGATCGCCAGCGAGACGCCCACGATCTCCGCGCCCAAGCCGTCGATCAATTCGCAACACGCCCGCAGCGTCCCGCCCGTCGCCAACAGGTCGTCGCACATCAGCACTTTCTGCCCGGGCCGTACCGCGTCGGTGTGCACTTCGAGCGTGTCACTGCCGTACTCCAGGTCGTACGAGCGCGACGTCGTCTCCCGCGGCAGCTTCCCCGGCTTGCGGATCGGCACAAACCCGGCCGACAACGCCTGCGCGACCGCCGTGCCGAAGATGAACCCACGCGATTCCGCCCCGCACACCAGCTCGATCCCCTTTCCGCGGAACGGCGAGGCCATCATTCGACCGCCATCGCCAGCCCCGCGGGGTCGCTCAGCAGCGGCGTGATGTCTTTAAACACCACGCCCGGCTTGGGGTAATCGGGCACGTCGGCGATCAGATCGGTGAGGTTCATAGGGATGATCGTGGCTGGTGGCTGGTGCAGGCAGACAACGCTTCGGCGAACTCCGGCTTTCTTCGCCAAACACGACCCGAAACGCCGATGGGTTTTACCATCCATCGCCGCTTCGTGACGCGACGCCCGGCCCTAACCCTTTGCCTCCAGCCCCCGGTCACTGACCCATGCAAGCCTTCCGCATCCACGGCGGCCGACCCCTCCGCGGCACCGTCGCCATCAACGGTTCCAAGAACGCCGCCCTGCCCCTCATGGCCGCCGCCCTGCTCACCGACGAGCCGGTCACCCTCCACGCCGTTCCCGACTTGGCCGACACGCGAAACATGCGCAAGCTGCTCCGCTCGCTCGGCGTCGAGATCGCCCCCCCCGACGCCGACGGCGCCCCCCACACCTGCGCGATGCAGGCGACCGACCCGTCCCAAACCACCGCCGAGTACGACATCGTCCGCACCATGCGGGCCGGCATCTGCGTGCTCGGCCCGCTCCTGGCCAAGCGCGGCCACGCCCGCGTCTCCATGCCCGGCGGCTGCGCCATCGGCACCCGCCCCGTCGACCTGCACCTCCGTGGCCTCCGCGCCCTCGGGGCCGAGATCACTCTCGACGCCGGCGACATCGTCGCCACCGCCCCGCGGGATTCACAAGGCCACCAACGCCTGATCGGCAGACACGTTTTTCTCGGCGGCCCCAATGGCTCCACCGTCCTAGGCACGGCCAACGTCCTGAGCGCCGCCGCCCTCGCCCAAGGCACCACCGTCATCGAGTGCGCTGCCTGCGAACCGGAGATCGAAGACCTCGGCCGGCTCCTCATCTCAATGGGCGCGAACATCGAAGGCCTCGGCTCGCCCAAAATCACCGTCCACGGCGTCGAGCAACTCGGCGGGGCCGAGCACCGCGTCATCCCCGACCGCATCGAGGCCGGCACCTACGTCATCGCCGCCGCCATTTCCGCCGGCGACGTCACCCTCACCAATTACCCCACCTGCATGCTCGGCGCGTTCCACGACCGCCTCGACGAAGTCGGTGTCACCCTGGATCACCTCGATGCGCCCGCCGGACCAGCACAGGAAAACCGACGCAGCGTCCGCGTCAACGCCCCCCGTCGGCTCAACCCCTGCCACGCCGTCACCCAGCCCCACCCCGGCTTCCCCACCGACCTCCAGGCCCAGCTCATGGCCCTGCTCTGCCTCGCGGACGGCAACTCGATGGTCACCGAAAAGATCTTCCCCGATCGCTTCCTCCACGTCCCCGAGCTCCAACGCATGGGCGCCGATATCAAACGCCTCGGCACCAACGCCCTGATCCACGGCGTCCGTGAGCTCGTCGGTGCCCCCGTGATGGCCTCCGACCTCCGCGCCTCCGCCGGACTCGTCTTGGCGGGCCTCGCCGCAAGAGGGCAAACCGTGATCAACCGCGTCTACCACCTCGACCGCGGCTACGAAAAAATGGAACTCACCCTCCAGCAACTGGGGGCCGACATCGAACGCTTCGACGCCGACTGACCCGCCGCCCCGTCCATCACCCCACGGCGCTGCCCCGAACCCTACGGCCTCCGACCGTAAAACACGTTTGGGTGACAGGCTGCTACAATTCAAATGTTTATCGATAACCTTTTGCTTCTCGACCCGCCGAGGATCCCATGTCGCGTCCCCTCTTCCGTGCCTTCTCGCTCGCCGCTATAGCCGTCACCGCCGCCCTCGCCGCGCCCGGCTTCAGCGAAGCCGACACCTACACCACCTCCGACGAAGACTTCGTCGTCAGCACCACCGAGAAAAAAGAACTCACCCTCGACACCGGCTACCTCGCCCCCGTCTGGACCAGCGATCAATTCAAAGGCGAGCACTTCCGCGGCCTCGATCACGACCGCTTGGTCATCCGTATCGACCAGACCGCCGGCGGCTACGACACCGCCGTCGCCCGGCACGCCGCCGGCTTCACCCGCGTCGACGAGGTCCACCCCGATACCTACGTCGAAGGTGAATTCGAAGTCACCGACCCCGGCACCGGCGACGGCTTCTGGGTCTACGGCCCCAAGGTCTCCGTCAACTGGGACGGCTTCCATCTCAACGAGCCCGACGGCTGGTATGAAAACTACATCGTCGACACCGCCAGCCTCAGCCCCGGCGAAATCGAACAATGGCTCTACGACGTCCATAAGGCCAAGCCCATCGGCACCACCCGCCACAACGGCTCCGTCTACAAGCACTACCGCCTCGTCCACAAGCGCTGGGTCCAGCTCTGGGCCGTCCGTCAGGACTACCGCAACGGCGGCGTCACCCACCTGTACCCAATCCTCCGACACTGGCGACGCCACGGTCTGCCCAACGAAAAGTTCGACGGCGTGAAGCTCAACATGGAGTTCTTCGGCGAAAACCGCCGCGCCTTCGAGATCCGCGACTACTTCGTCCCCGCTCATCTCGACCAACGGCCAAGCCAGCAATAAACACGCCTGGCACGCCCGACCGGGAATCAAGGCGGCGTGGCTCCAACGAATCCGGGAGCATTAGAAGCCAAAGAACCGAACGTTGGTTGATGCAGCCCGGCTACGAAAAGGTGGAAATCACGCTGCGACAACTCGGGGCGGGCATCGAACGCTTCGACGCCGACGCGTCATAAATAACTTTGCCCGGCAGCCGTAGGCCAACTGCCAGCACGGCTCCCGGCTCCTGCTCGACGCGTAACCCGTCGGGGTGCGGCTACCGCATCTCCCACGGCGTCACGTCCGCCTCACTCACCGCCCACTCGATCCGTCCCGCGTCGCTCTTGCGGATCATCTCCACGTACTGCGGTAACAGCGGCCGTTCGCTCGCGGTATGCCCCAACAGCAGCACGGCCTTGCCCTGTTGCACCAAGTCCAACACCTGGTGGTGCTGCATCTCACCGGTGACGTACGCGTCGGCGTCCACCGACTCAAACAACGAACCCCCCGCTCCCGGACACACGGCCACCTCTTCGATGCGCCGCGGCCGTCCCGCCAGCTTCGGGATCGCCCCGGGCAGCGACGCCAAGCGGCGCCAAAGCCCCGCCGGATCGATCGGCTCTTCAAGGCAGAGAAAACGCCCCGCCCCCTCCTCCGTCTCGGGCAACGCCGGCTCCGGCTCAAGCCGAAACACGTCGAACGCCGGCTCTTCATAAGGGTGGGCACGGCGGAGCGCCGCGAGCACGGCCGCGAGATTTCGCCGCGGTACCAGCATCTCCATCCGCCTCTCGCGAACGTCTTCCCGAACCCCGACTCGACCCACGGTCGGATTCGCCCCTTCGACCGGCCGGAAGCCACCCACGCCGTCCACCGCAAACGAACACTCGCGGTAATTCCCGATCCCCCCCGCGCCCGCGACGCTCATGGCCGATCGCACGCTCGCTTCATCGGATTCCGGGACGAAGACCACGACCTTGTACTCATCCCGCGTTGGACGCTGAGCTTCCAACGCGAAGGCGTAACGCACCGTGCCTCCCGCGATCAACTCGCACAGCATGTCGCAAAACCCGCCGCGCACCGCGTCCAACGCCGTGTGCGGCGAGTACACCGCGACGCGCTCACGCACCGTCCGCAACAGCAGGTCTTGTTTCCAATCCGAGCCCGTCGTCAACCGCTTTAACGCCTTAAACATCGGCGGGTGATAAGCCACGACGAAGTCGCAGCCTTTCTCCAGCGTTTCGTCGAGCACGGCCGGGGTGTAGTCGATGCACGCCAGCGCCTTGCTCGCCTTCGCGTCGTAGTCGCCGACTTGCAGGCCAACCTGGTCCCAATCTTCGGCGAGGTGCAAAGGGGCGATCTCGTCGAGGGCTTTGCAGATGTCCCGCACCGTGGTCGCGTTCGTGTTGTTCATGCCCAACACCGTAACCGCCGCGTCTTCCGCTCTCGCGCGGTGTGCCGCCACAGATCAACCGCCTACGCAAATGACGAGGCATCGGGCTTAGCTACGGCCATACACGCGGAACCAATCGGCGATCAATCCACCTTCGGTCCCGAAGCCTTGACCGCGTCGCTCACGCCCTCGGCGTACTGCGTGAAGTTCTCGCTGAACTTCTGGGCCAACGCCTTGGCCGCGTGGTCGTACGCGGCGGGGTCGCGCCAGGTGTTCTTGGGGATCAGGATATCGTCGGGCACGGCCGGACAGCTGGTGACCACTTCGACGCCGAAGATCGGGTCGGGCGCGGTGGGCATGTCGGCTAGGGTGCCGCGGTGGATGGCGTCGACGATCGCGCGGGTGTGGTTGAGCTTAATGCGAGAACCGACGCCGTACGCCCCGCCGGACCAGCCGGTGTTGACCAACCAGACCCTGCTGCCGTGCTTGGCGATCTTTTCAGCGAGCAACTCCGCATACTTACCCGGGTGCCAGGCGAGGAACGGCCCGCCGAAACAAGGGCTGAAGGTCACCTCGGGCTCGACGATGCCCATCTCCGTGCCGGGCGTCTTGGAGGTGTAGCCCGAGATGAAGTGGTACATCGCCTGTTCGGGACTAAGCCGAGAGACGGGGGGCAGCACACCGTAAGCGTCGCAGGTCAGGAAGATCAGATCGGACGGATGCCCGGCGACGCCGGGGATCTTGGCGTTGGGCACGGACTCGACCGGGTACGCGCCGCGGGTGTTCTCGGTGATGGACGTGTCGTCGAAGTCGACGTGGTGGCTGGCCTCGTCGAAGCGGACGTTCTCGAGCACCGCGCCGAACTTCAGCGCGTCGAAGATCTGGGGTTCGTTCTCCCGCGACAGGTGGATCGCCTTGGCGTAGCAGCCGCCCTCGATGTTGAAGATGCCTTCGTCGGTCCAGACGTGTTCGTCGTCGCCGACGAGCAAGCGGTTCGGGTCGGCCGAGAGCGTGGTCTTGCCCGTGCCCGACAGGCCGAACAGGATCGAGCTGCAGTCGGTGGTGCGGCAGGCGGTGGCCGAGCAGTGCATCGACAGGTGGCCACGTTTGGGCATCAGGTAGTTCATGACCGTGAAGATGCCCTTCTTCATCTCGCCGGCGTACTCGGTGCCGAGGATCACAAGCTTACGCTGCTCGATGGACAGGTCGATCGAGGTCGTTGAGGTCATACCCGCGGTGAGCGGATTGGCAGGGAACCGGCCGGCGTTGAGGATGGTCCAGTCGGGCTCGCCGAAGCCCTCCGCGGTCCCCTCCTCACTGCCGGCGTCGGGCCGGATCAGCATGGTCCACATGAACAGCGCGTGGTACGGCCGGTCACAGATCACGCGGACTTTTTGGCGGTGTTTCGGGTCGGCCCCGGCGAACGCCTCGACGACGTACAGCCGCTGCCGGGTGTTGAGGTAGTCGATGGCCCGAGACTGGTTGATCGCGAAGGTGCGGTCGTCGATGTCGATGTTGACGCTGCCCCACCAGATGTCGTTTTCCGAATCCGGGTGGCGGACGACGCGTTTGTCTTTGGGGCTTCGGCCGGTCTTGTCGCCGGAGTACGCGATGAGGGCCCCGGTATCGGCGATGTAGTCGTTCTTCTCGAACCGGATGGCGTGCTCGTAGAGCGCGGCGGGCGAGAGGTTCCGATGGATCTCGGGTTGGGACAGGCCGTGCGAAGAGAGGTCGAGACTAGACATAACAGCAGCGTAGCTCAATCGCGTTTCGCCGCTTCGCGCAGCGTCGCGACGGCGTCGGCCAGGAGCAGCCCCGGCACGAGCGCCCCGGGCGGCCCCTCGACGTGCAGGTGCGTCTCGACGTCGTGGAGCTGCTGCTCCGCGAAACCGACCGTGTCGGGAAAGTAGAGGAAAGCGGCGAGCGCCCACGGCTGGTAAGTGGTGTAGTCCGGCTGGGTGTGCTGGAGGTGGTAGCGCGCGGCGGCGTGAGCTTTAGCGAGCCCGGCGTCGTGGCCTATCGCGATGGCGGCGTTGAACAGACCGTGCAGCGCACCCATTTCCGCAAAAGTCCACTCGTCGGGGGTCGTGTCGACGTCTGGCGGGTGCATCGGAGTGTCGGATTCGAGGGCACCGACCTCCATGTCGAGCCAGTCACGGGACATATCAAACTGATCGTTCACCGCGTTGGACAACCAAGGCAACTCGAAGGCGTCGCCGAGCTCATCACCGGCACACGACACGACCCCGGCGTCTCGTGCGAGGCCTACCGGGTGAACACCCAACCCGGCGCGGTGTAAACCGGCGGCGAGGTACAGGTAGTGCGGGCGGCTGTGGCCTCGACCGTCACGGAAACGTACGCGGGTGCCGTCGCGGATCGCTTCCAGCGTCGGCAGGTAGTCAATCCCAACGGATTCGCCCGAGAGCAATGCCTTCGCCGCTGGCACCCATTCCATAAGCGACCTTACGTGCTCGCCCTCTCGCGGCTTGGTCGGCGACGCATTGATCGCCAGGTCCAACGCCTTGGCGGCGAGCGTTTCGACGATGGGCAGATACTTCTCGACATGATCCATATGAGCATCGTAAATCCCGGAGATGGCCGGCTCCGGGATTTGATCAACACCTCAGAACTCGATGCGGCCCGCGACGCGGACGAACCCCGCGTCGTCGAGGTCGCGGACGTTGTCGGTGTCGCGGAGGTCGAAGCCCTGCTCGAACTCTTGGTCGAACGCGAGGCCGCCCGACACGCTGAACGTCACGCCGGTGTCGAAGGTGTATTGCACGCCGCCCTCGATGATCTGGGCGGAGAAGAACAACCGTTCGTCGGAGTCCTCGTCGGCGAGTTGGAAGCCGTCGGTATCGCCGCCGTATTTCGCAAAGAGCGTGACGCTGTCGGTCAGTTTGTAGAACGCGTCGGCCTCGAAGGCGATCCCCGCGGCGGCGACGATGAATGTCCACCTGTCGCTGGGCGTGTAAACGATGCGGTTGAGCGGGAAGCCGACGACGAAGGTGAATTGCTCGCTGAGCCGGTTGGAGTAGACGAGCGCGGGCAGCGGGATGTCGGGGAAGACGGTGCGGTTGCCGTCGAAGTCGACGCCCAGGGTCAGGCCGGTGGTCGGGCTGAGCCGGGTGGACGCAAAAGCCGAGCCGAGCGCGTACCAGCCGGACCCATCGCCGAAGGGGTTGGTCGAGGCGTGACCGAACCCGACGCTGCCGCCCCACTGCCAACGGTTGTCGAAAGCCTCGAACTGGCCCAAGATCATGCCGCCGGCAACGGCGACATCGTTGAGCCGTTCGGGCAGAAGCGGGTCGGACGTGCCCAGGTCCAGATGGGTTAGCTCGTAGGCAAACGTCAGCTTTTGTGGCGACTCGCGGTCGGGGCGGAAACGACCGCCGGTGCGGAGGATGTTGAGGTCCAGGTCGGCCGAGTCGGGGCTGTCGGTTTCGGTGGGAATGAACAGGTATCCGGCGACCTGATCGATCGGTCCGGCGGCGTCCCAGGGCGAGGTCAGCAGCGCAAAGTTGGTTTGCCCCGCGGCCGGGAACACGAGCAAAGCAAGCAGAGCGGCGAGAGCGGGCGTGGTACGTCGCATGGGAGCCTTTCACGGAAGCTTGGCAGACCCCAAGAGAGTAACCGCGCAAGCACGCGGACCGCCGCCGATCAAGACGCCGACAGGCCGAGCCGTTCGTACTGCTCCGCAGGCGCATCGGCACGACGCATTTCCCGCAGGAGGTATTCGACCATCCGGCGTTCGACGGCGGCGTCTTCGATCGCCGTGTTCTGCGACGGATCGGCCTGCGTATCGAAAAGCATCGAGCGCATCGACGCGCGTTCAAGTTCGGGAACCGGATTGTGTTGGCGGTCGGCCGGCAGCCCGATCTTCAGCGTCGGACACCCTTTGGTGAACGAGAACGGCTCCGCCAGCGCCACGCGGTCCGACGACAACTCCTCGGGCTTGAACCGCGTGTTCATGTGCGTGGGCATCAGCGTGTAATCAAACAGCGGCGCGTTGTTGCTGCCGGCCCCGGGCGACGGCTCCGGCAGGCCCCGCGTGTACACGTAGCGCCCATCGGTCACGTTTACGGCTCGGCCGTGGTAGCCGAAGATGCCCGCCTCCCGCACCGGCGTGTCGGCAGCGATGGTGTCGGTCAGGTCGTGCCCAAGCATGTCGGGCGTGGGGGCAACGCCAAAAAGATTCAAGAGCGTCGGCCCCAGATCGACGCTGGGCTGCACCAACGCCCCACGTCGTTCACCCGTCTTCCCGCACCGAGGGTCCCACACGAAAAACGGCGTCCGCGCGATCGGGTCGCGTAGCGGCATCCAGTTCTTGAGCCACTGGTCGCCTTCACCCAGGAAGATGCCGTGGTCGGTGCAGACGACGAGCATCGTGTCGTCCCATAGGCCGTACTCGTCGAATTTGTCGAGCACCCGGCCGAGGCTGTGGTCGCACATCGCCAGCAGCGCGGCGTACTGGTGGCGCATGTGCTCGACCCATTCGGGAGACTCGGTCACCGGGCCGTAGTCGGGCCAGTCCCACTGTGTCGGACCTTCCCAATTCCGGTAGTGGTCTTCGTAGGCGGCACGGAATTCGTCGTGGACGAAAAACGGTTCGTGCGGGTCGAAGCACTCGAGTTGCAAGAACCAGTGGTCGGCGTGGGCGTTGCGATCGAGGAAGTTGATGCCGGCATCGAAGGTCCGCGTCTGCGAATGCTCGGCCACGGTGGGCATGAACTTGCGGTTGACCCGGTCCTGCCGGATGCCGCGGACGGGTGACGCATTCTTCGCCGCGTACCGGCTATCCGGCGGTTCATCTTCGGCTTGGCCCATCCACAGATCGCCCTCCTGCCCGCGGTGATGTTGCCAAGTTCCGTAGCGGTGGTGGTAGGTCGCACCGCCGTCTTCCCAGTAGTGGTAGTGGTCAGAGATGAGCGCGGTCTCGACGCCGGCTTCCTGCAGCATCTGCGGCACCGAGTCGTCGAACGGCTCGAGCGGTCCCCAGCTTCGGTGCAGGAAGTTCGGCCGACCGGTATGGAAATCGCGCCGTGCGGGCATGCACGGCATCGAGCAGACGTAGCTCGTGTCGAACGTCACGGTGCGCCGGGCGAGGCGGTTGAACTGCGGGGTGTGCGTCCAATCGCAGCCGTACGGCTCGAGAAACCGACGGTTCAGCGAGTCGAACATGAGCATGACGGCTTTCAGAGCAAACCTCCGCTTCCGTAACTGGCCAAAAAGCTTGAGCCGGTCACGAATTCGAGCTTAGCGGAAGGCTTCGTCGGAAACCGCAAGACGCTCCCGAGCGCATCAGTTCGGAGTGTTGAGCGCGGCGAGGGCCGCCCGCAGCGCTAGCGCGGCCTGCGCCTCGGCGTTCCGGGCGGCGACGAGGTGTTCGGACGCGAGCGTGATCGCGTCGCGGTCTTCGACCACGGCGGCGTCTCGGTCGTCCTTCCACGGGAACAACGTCGCTACGGCCCGTAACCGATCGGCGACCACGCGGTAAGCGACGTGCGCATCGCGGAGCGGGCCGGCCACCCCGGGCAGGCGCGTCGCCAAGCGATCGATGTACTCGACGGCGTGCCGACGGGCTTCGGACCAGCACTGCGCGTTGTAGCTGTTGGACCAACGCACCGCCAAGCCCGATCGCAACTGGGCGACCCAATAGTCGTACGCCGGCAGCTGCGTCCGGTGGTTCGCCGCAAAACTCGGCCGCAGCGTCAAGGTGACCGCCCGCCACAAAGCGAGCCGCGCCGACCGGCCAGAGTCCACGGTCCGCGGCGTCGGGAACGCCAGGCAGAACGGCCCGCCCGGCGCATCGATCGCGTCCCAACGCACCCGCGCGGGCGTCGGGCCGCCCTCGACGCAGAGGTAATCCTCTCCCTCGACACCGTACACCACCCCGAACTCCGGCACGCCCAAGCCCCACACCACGCACGGTCGCCCCGCCGCGGTCTCCCGCCGAGCCAGCTCGAACGCCTCCCGGGCGTGGGCGCGGGTCCGGTCGTTGCGGCGCCCGCCGGCGTAGCACTCCTGGGCGTAGAACGTCGTCGTCGATCGCCCCAAATCGCTGACTCCTTGGCTCAGCCGGTTCCATTCCAAGAACGTGGGCCCCGAAGGGCAGAGCCCGTGGTTGATCGACAGCGCGAAGGCGTAGCCGCTGACGCCGGCGACCTCGGTTTGGTCGACATCGAGACCCAAGCTTTGCATGCACGTCGCGACCGAACCGACGTACGACAGCCAAGCGGGCTGCCACGTCGGCACGGCCGACGCCGGCGACGAATCGAGGACGGTGGACATGAGAAAGCTCCGACGACGGAAAACAACCGCACAGCGAACAGCGGTTCACGCTAACCGCAATCCGAACCCGCACGCGTGAGCATTTGTCCTTAAGGGACTTCTGTAGTCGTCGACGGCCTCACCGGTCGTCCAACAACTCGACGCTCGCGAAGCTCTTGCCTTCGAGCATCTCCAGCGAGGCACCGCCGCCGGTGCTGACGTGGGTGACCCGGTCGGCCAAGCCGAATTGCTCCACAGCCGCCGCGGAGTCGCCGCCTCCAATGATGCTCGTGGCGTCGGACTCGGCGATCGCATTCGCGACGGCGCGCGTGCCGCCGCAGAACGGGGACATCTCGAAGACGCCCATCGGCCCGTTCCACACAACGGTCTGAGCGTTCTTGACGATTTCGGCGTAGCGCTTCCCGGTCTCGGGGCCGATGTCCAAGCCTTCGAAACCGTCGGGAATCTCGCCGGCTTTGACCACCTTTTTGTTGCAGTCGCCGGAGAAGGCGTCGCCGGCGTGGGTGTCGGTGGGGAGCACGAGCTTGTCGCCCCCCTTTGCAATCAGCTCCTTAGCGAGGTCCACCTTGTCGGGTTCGACGAGCGAACCGCCGACCCGGCCGCCTTGAGCCAGGCTGAAGGTGTACGCCATCGCGCCGCCGATGAGCACTTGGTCACAGACGCCCAGGAGGTTCTCGATGACGGTGATCTTGTCGGAGACCTTCGCCCCGCCGAGGATCGCGACAAACGGCCGCTTCGGGTTCGCCAGCGTGTCGGCGAGGTACTTGATCTCCTTCTCGACGAGAAAACCCACCACCGCGGGCTTGCCGGCGTCTTTCATCGCCTTGGGCACGGCGTACATGCTGGCCTGGGTGCGGTGGCAGGTGCCGAAGGCGTTGTTGCAATAGACGTCACCGAAGGACGCGAGCGTGGCGTTGTATTCGGGGTCGTCGCCCTTCTTTTCGCCGGCGTTGAAGCGGACGTTCTCAAGCACCAGGACGTCACCGGGTTGGACCGATCCGGCCTTGGCCTGCGCGTCGGGGCCGGCGGTGTCCGCGGCGAGGGCCACGGGCTTGCCCAGCAGCTCGGCGAGCTTGTCGGCCGCGGGCTTGAGCGAGAATTCGGGATCGGGTGCGCCCTTGGGCCGGCCCAAGTGCGACATCAAGATCACCGATCCGCCGGCGTCGAGCGCGTGCCGGATCGTCGGCAGCGCCATCTCGATGCGGCGGGCGTCGGTGACGTTCTTTTCATCGTCGAGCGGGACGTTGAAGTCGCAACGCATCAGGACTTTCTTGCCGGACAGGTCGAGGTCGGCGATGGTTTTCTTAGCCACGGGGAACTCCTGGATTGGGGTCGAACGGTGGCGGAGCAATGTAACAACGCCCGGCGGCGAGCCGGGCGAAGGCGGGTTCACCATAGATCCGAGGTGCATGGAGGATCAGTCGGCCGGATGGAGTTGGCCGTACGGGCGTTTGGGCAGATCGACGCCGGCGGTTGCGATCTGGCGGGGGAAGCCGGTACGCAAGAAGTCGTGGGGAAAGCCGAGCTTGAGCGGCGCGAGGGCTTCGATCTCCGCGAACTGCTCGTCCGTGAGGTCGAAGCCCAGGCAACCCAGCGAGGATTCGAGATGGCCGGGCGTGCGGGGGCCGATGATCACCGAAGGCACATACAGCCGGGCGAGCAGCCAGTTCATCGCGACCTGCGCGACGGACTTGCCGTGGGCGTCGCCGATTTTCTGCAAGCCTTCGATCAACGCGACGCGCTGCTCGTCGAGCTGCATGCCACGCATGCCGACGCCCTTTTCGTCGCCCCGCTGGATCGCTTCGAGTTCGGCCCGGCCGTACTTGCCGCTGAGCACGCCGCCTTTGAGCGGCGACCACGGCAAAAGCCCGAGCCCCAGTTCGGTACACATCGGCGCGAGGTCGCGTTCGACGTCGCGGGTGATCAGCGAATACTCGAGTTGCATCGCGATCGGCCGGGTCAGGGCGTGGCACTTGGCGTAGGTGTGCAGCTCCGCAACCTTCCAGGCGGGCGTGTCGCTGATCGCGACGTAGTGGATCTTGCCGGCCTTCACGAGATCGTCAAAAGCTCGAATCACCTCGTCGGTCGGCGTGGTGAAGTCCCAGATGTGGAGCCAGTACAGATCGATCGCGTCGGTCTTGAGGCGCTTGAGCGAGGCCTCGACCGCGGTCACCATCGACTTGCGGTGGTTGCCGCAGGCGTTGGGGTCGCCCTCGCGGCGTTGCAAGGTGTACTTGGTGGCCAGGACGAAGCGGTCACGTTCCCCGTGTGCTTCCAGGAAACCTCCGAGAAAGGTTTCGCTTTCTCCGTTGGTGTAGAAGTCCGCGGTGTCGATAAAGTTCCCCCCGGCCTCGGCGTAGCCTTCGAAGACTTTCCGTGAGTCTTCTTCGTTGGCACCGGTGCCCCAAGACTCGCCGAAGTTCATGGTGCCCAGGCAAAGCGGGCTGACGCGGAGGCCCGAGTCGCCGAGGAGTTGATAATCGGTCAGGGACGTAGGAACGGGTTTCGTAGGAGATGGCAAAACGAGGCTCCGGACGGAAGGAAGCGAGGTTGAGGACCGCACGTGGCGAACATTAGGCAGCGTTTCGGCTGATCCGCACGTCAAGCTTGCGCATCGCCGCCGGCTTATGGAGCCGGCGGATTCTCGGGCAATGGCGCGTCGGTCGGTTCGGGCTCGTCCTGCTCTCGCTCTCGTCGCTCGATCGGGTTGCCCGCCGCGTCTAGCTCTTCGGCCGGCACGTCCGCGCTCGCGGCGGTCTGAATGACCACCGGGTCCGGCCGGGTATGCACGTACGTCTGATTCCGCGTGATCCCCTTGGCCGCGCGGATGCCCCACACCGACGCGCGCGCGTCCGTCAACGACTCGGGTTCTTCGTGTTGCCGCTGCGGCGGCCGATGCTCTTCTTGGTACAGGTGCACGGTCTGCGTCGGGAACGCGAAACTGACGCCCAACGCGTCCGCCAAGCGGACGATGTCTCGGAACAACCGATCCCGCTCGCGCAGCTCGGTGTTCCAGTCCGGCACCTCAAAAAACATGTACAGCAGCACCTGCAGCGAAGACTCGCCGAACTCGTTGCAATAGACCTGGTAGTAGTCCTTCCGCGTGTAAGGGTGCAAGCGGATCAACTCACGGATGCCCTCGGTGAACGCCGCGAGTTGCTCGGGGCTCGTGTCGTACTGCACGCCCAGCATCGTCCGCCAACGCCGATACCGTCGCCGGCCATAGTTATCGACGGCGGCGCGGACGAGGTTGCTGTTGGGGATCGTGATCTGCGAGTTGTAAAACGTGCGGATGCGCGTCGAGCGGAAGCCCACCTCTTCGACGATGCCCTCGTGGTCTTCGATCACGACCCAATCGCCGACGTGGAACGGCCGATCCAGCAGCACCGCCACCGACCCAAAAAAGTTCTCCACCGTGTCCTTCGCCGCGAACGCGAACGCCACCGAGCCGATCCCCAGCGACGCCACCAACGGCCAGATATCGACGTCCAACGCCCGCGCCACAAACACCACGCCCAGCACCAACACAAACACCTTCAGCGACTTCCGCACCAGCGGGACCAGCACGTCATCGACCCGCGTCTTCGTGCCCTGGGCCTTGAAGATGAAGTAGTCGCCGATCAGGTCCAGCAACCGCCAAGCCGACACCACCCCCGCCAGCGACGCGAACACCGCCAGCGCGCCGTTGATCACCGTGTACGCCAGGCCGTCCAACCCCGTCAGCCCGAGCACCAGCAACCAAAACGACGACGACGCCAGCAGCCCCAACGGCCGCATCGTCTTGCGGACGCCCTCCTCGTCCCGATCCACGAACGCCCGCCCCGCCAGCCGGCCCGCAACCAACCGCAACAGGAACCGAATGAGCAAATCCAGCACCAACCCCAAAAAGATGACGGCGAGGATCAGCAGCCACTGCCAATACTTCAGCCCCAACGCCGTGTTCACGACCAGCTCGTCGGGCAGCCACGGTTCGATCGTTTCGCTGAAGCCGGCTTCGACCACGTCGCCCAGCCCCGCCGTCGTGGCCGACGCCAGGCCCGAAACGCACACGATCCCCAACGCCAGCAAGAAAATGACACCGTACTCCGGGCGTAAGCCGAGCCGTTCCCCAATCCGATCGTGACGCGGGCTAGCGGTCTTCAACATCGACGCAATGTAATGCGTCTGTCGATCCGCCCGCCCCCTTGACCGATCACGCGGACCGTAAACACCACCCGACGACCACGGCGGAAGGCTATCGGCTTGCCTGCGGCGCGGACTGAACCCGTTTAAAGACGAACGTGTCATCCGACGCAAGGTAGAAGGCTTGGGCCCGGATGCCCTGCTCGTAAATCCGCTCTGACTTCAGCGCACCGTTGAGCCAAACCTCAACTGCGGAACCTTGCGTAGCACCTTCACCGCGTCATGGAACTCGGCGGTTGGAGCGTCATGGGCATCACCGCGGTTGGCGAGGAACAACCAACCACCAAAACCAACGACATAAACACGACAAACGATCTCATGCACCTGATCTCGCGCACGACTTCATAGACCCAAGTCATTCGGCAAGCCCCGATCACAGGAAACGGTGACCGCAAACCGATGAACCCGCCGCAAAAAGCGCAGTACGTCAAGGATCAAGAAAGGTTTCAGCCCGACGTTATCAGGCGATCGGATGGATGGCTCGCTATCGGCCATCGCAGCGTTCGGGGTCAGAGATGTAGGGGATGGACAAGAGATCGCAAAAAATGTGGCGGCAATGACCGGAACCGGTCCGCCTTAGCTCCGATTGGTCGCAGGACGCCAGAATAGACCATATGGTCTTGACTATTTGATCTTAACGAGATATCCTCGCGTATGGGTTTCCCAAGGGCTTGGTTTCCGAGAGGAGCGTCAATGGTGTTTCAGCGGTTCTGGCTGGTTTGTGCATGGAGTTTTTTGGTGATGAGTGATGCGACATCGGCGATGGCGGGCGAACGGTTGGAAGACGCGTTTAAGCTCTCGGCTCCCGCGTTTCGTGAAGGCCTGTCCGCGGACGGTGTCCAAGTCTTTGATCTGCGTGATCCGGGCGAGGCCGCGGGGGGGATGCTGCCGAGCGCAAAGCTGTTGCCTTGGAGAGACGAACGCGAGTTCGGTGAGCGGTTGGCGGACTTAAACCTGGACAGGCGGCAGCCGCTGCGAGTGTATTGCCAGCGTGGCCGGCGGTCGGAAGCGGCGTTGCCGGTGATCCTCGCCGCGGGGTTTGATGATGTCGCGATCTTGGAGGGCGGTGTCTTGGCGTGGGAGGCGGCCGGGTTGCCGACGGCTCCGAACGCCCGGGCGTTCTGGGACGCGATGTACGGCCGCGAGGGGCACCTTTACGGCAAAGAGCCCAATGTGTTTTTCGCCAGGCAGATCGCAGCGTTACCGCCGGGCCGGCTGCTCCTGCCCGCCGAAGGCGAAGGCCGCAACGCGATCTACGCCGCAAAACTGGGCTGGCGGGTGGACGCTTTCGATATCAGCGAGGTCGCTCGTACCAAGGCGATGCGTTTCGCCGACCACGAGGGCGTGTGGATCAGTTACCGGCTGGCAGATTTTGCTTCGCCGGGGTTGGGGGAAGAGAAGTACGACGCCGTGGCATTGATTTACAGCCACGTCCCTTCGGCGATCAAGGCCGAAGGACACGCGGCGATCGCCGCGGCGATCAAGCCCGGCGGAATGCTCTTCGTGGAATGTTTCGATAAGAGCCACCCTGCCGTCCAGTCCGGCTTCGGCCCGCAGTCGGCGGAGATGCTCTACGGCGTCGATGAATTGCGGCGCGACTTCGTGGGGTTCGAGATTCAACGCCTCGAGGTGACGACCGATGCCTTCGACCACGGCCGCCACGCTGGGCCGGGCCGGGTGGTGAGGATGATCGCCCGCAAGACCGCCGCGGACGAGACGAAAGAGGGTCGCTGATGGCGGGCGTCCGGCCGATCGAGTTCGACGCCGACGCGGCGCTCGACGCCGCGATGAACACGTTCTGGCGTCACGGCTACAGCGGGACCAACCTGCCCACGCTGCTGAAGGAGACCGGCGTCGCACGGCAGTCGCTGTACAACACGTTCGGCGACAAGCGACAGTTGTTCTTAAAAGCGGTCCGCCTTTACAGCGAACGTCAGCTCGCCGCCCACGCCCGGAAACTGGGAGGCGATAACCCGAAAGACGCTTTAGAAAAATTTGTCAATGGCTGGCGGCATCGCCGGCGGCGTACGGCGGGGCGGGGGTGTCTCGTGTGCTTGACGATGGGGGAGTTCAGCGACCAAGACCCGGAGGTATCGCGGTTGGTCGCCGAGCACACCGGGAAGTTCACGGCGTTGCTCTCCGAACGCTTGCGTTCGGCCGGAGCGGGCCGAAGGGCCGACGCCTTGGCGTCGGGTTTAGTCGCCATGAGTTTTGGCATCGCCACGCTCTGTCGCCAGCCCGGTACGCAGCCAATGATCGACGACGCGACGGATCAGGCATTGGCCATGGTGCGGGGCGCGGCGTGATTGAGCCGGCCGATCGCTCCCAAACACCGAAGCGACAAGCAAGGGGCGAGGGCTCGGGTGTCCGTGTCCTCGGGTTACCGGCGTTGACCGGGTTGGTGGTGGCGAGCATGATCGGAGCCGGCGTGTTCACCACGAGCGGCTACGCGTTGGCGGACCTCCGCCACCCGGGTCTGGTCATGCTGGCGTGGCTGATCGGCGCGGCGGTCGCCGGTTGCGGCGCGGTGAGCTACGGCCTGTTGGCGCGACACCTGACCGAGAACGGGGGGGAGTACGTGATGCTGGCCCGCCTGGTCCACCCTGGCGTCGGGTTCGTGGCGGGCTGGGTGTCGTTGTTGGCAGGATTCACCGGTGCCACGGCGTTCGCGGCCGTCGCGTTCGAGGCTTACGTGTTGCCCGACGCGGCGCGACCAAGTTGGCTGCCCGCCAATATGCTCGCGGTCACGCTGATCGTCTTGTGCACCTTGCCGCACACCCGTCATACCACCCGCGGCGCCAGGCTGCAGGCAGGGGCCATCGTCGCCAAGGTCGCGCTGTTGGTGGTTTTCTTGGGATGGGCGGCGGCGCGGCCGGCGCGGTGGCACTTCGGGTCGTTGCCGCCGGCGGAAGACCCGACGCCGTGGGCTTTAGGGCTGGCGTCGGCGGTGATGTGGGTCTCGCTGAGCTTCAGCGGGTTCAACGCCGCGGTCTACGTGGCGGGGGAAGCCCGCAATGCGGGCCGGATGGTGCCGCGGGCGATGGCGCTGGCAACGGGCCTGGTCGCCGTGATCTACTTACTGCTCAACGCGGTGTTCGTGTTCGGCCCGCCGGCCGAGGCGGTAGCGGGT
Source organism: Planctomycetota bacterium (assembly GCA_039180415.1). Lineage (GTDB taxonomy): Bacteria > Planctomycetota > Phycisphaerae > Phycisphaerales > Phycisphaeraceae > CAZIXN01. The sequence goes on from JBCDDH010000004.1 coordinate 67,261, forward strand.
CGGCCGGACGTTGCCGCGGTGGCCGCACAACACTTCGGCGGCCCGTGGTTGGCGGGGCTGGTCCGACTTACGGTCGGCGTGGCGTTGGCGACCAGCGTGTCGTCGTTGGCGATGGCCGGTCCCCGGGTCTACGCGGCGATGGCGGCGGACGGGCTGTTTCCCCGACGTTTCGAGATGCGGGGCACGCCCCCGACCCGGGCGATTGCCTTGCAGGCCGCGTTGTCGATCGTGGCCGTGCTGTTGGGTGACCTCCGCGGTCTGCTTGGTTACCTGGGGTTGACGTTGTCGCTGTCGTCCATGGCGACCGTCGCGTCACTGTGGCGGCTGCGCTCCGTGTCCGCGACACCGCCCGGGCGTTTCCCGTGGTGGCCACTCGCTCCAATGTTCTACCTATCAACAACGTTGTTGCTGGCGTTACTGGTCGCTTGGCAAAGGCCAAGTGAAGCGTTAGCCGCCACGGCTACGCTCGTTTCCGGGGCCGCTTTGTTCTGGGTCATACGGCGCGAGACAAACGAACCCAAGGCTTAGCGACCCGGGGCGCTGGGAGCGAGGGTTTGAACTTAACGGCGATTCGGTCTTCATGGAACGGGAAGGATGCGCCCATCATCGGTCCATTGCATGGGCACGATCGCGGGCCGACGGTCGAGGGGGCGGGCGGGGTTCGCCGACCGCGGGTTGCCGAAGAAACTCGACCACCACTGTCCGTCGCGGTCCTGGAAAAAGTTGTTATGTCCGCCACCGCGGATCGCGACGTAACGCGGACCGTACGGGCCTTCAAACCGGTCGGAGGTCGCCACAACGCAGTCATAATCCCATTGCCGGTAGTTGGGCCGGTCTTTGTTCGCGACGGCGTAAAGGATCTCGCCGGTCGTTTTGTGCTGGAAGGACCACGCAGCTAGAGCCAAGTGGTACTTCCCGTGGGCCTTGAAGACATACGTGCCTTCGAGGTACGGCTCGGGGTCCCATGGCGTCTGCTGCAACCGGTGGGGCGGCCCGGCTAATCCATCGCGCTTCTCGTTGAGCGGTGCGTACCGGCCGTCGAGCCAGATGAAGTAGACCGTGCCGTCATCGTCAACGAAGACCGACGAATCGATGTCCGAAGTGATCGGCCCGTCGGCCACGTGGGCGTACGGCCCCTCGGGTTTACCGGTTGTGCTGCGCACCAGCACCGTCCCGTAATCCGGGACCCAGTTCAGCGAGAAAGTCAGCCAATACGTGTCGTCAAAAAAATGCATCTCTGGCGCCCACGCGGCCCGGCGGATCGGCGGGACCGGCTTGTCGATGTCGTTATCACGCCGACGAATCTCCCAGTGTTTTTCAGGCACCGGCTTAATCTCGGCATCCCACTTACCGTCCCGCTCGAACGACCAGACCAGCCCCAGATCTTCCCAAGTTTTCAGGTCACGCGAACGCCACAGCGGTACGCCGGGATTAGTAGCCCAGCAATGCCCCAACCCCGGGTCGGGCAGCGTGCCAGTCAAGTAGTACCAGCCGTCGGGGGCGAAGAACACGAAGGTGTCGCGTAACCACTGATCGAAAAGCGGCGTCAAATCGGCGGATGGCGCCGCGGCCACGATCGCTTGGTTCGAGGTCAAGTCCTGTTCCAACGGCTCGGCGTGGCATGTCGCAAAGAGATTCAAAGCGACCACGCTCACGAGTGCACGATGAACCTTTTTACGGCGTCGAAAGACCGTCACGATCCAAGTCTGGATCGATGATTTTCTTGATTTACTAGCGTTAGAGCACCTGAACATGACATCTTGATTCGATCATTAAAAGTCCACGGGCCCAGATCATGTCCGGGCATATGAATCGAAACGGCAATCGAGCAGAGTTTATCGCGTCAACGATTCAGTCCGCGAGCGCGAGATCTTGTCGTTTTCCCGTTTAGTTTGGCGACATCCAATGCCACACGGTTTATGAAGTTCATCGCCCCAGGGCGCTGGGCGCAAGGGGCTTGAACTTGACGACGCGATACGGTGGGTCACTGGCGTCGGTGCCCGCGTTGAGGCCGGGGTGGCGGTGGAGCTGATTGACGTTGGTGTAGTAATAGCCGTCGGGGCCGTAGCTGATACCGTCGGGCCAGATGAGCAGGTCGTCGTCCTTCACGAGGTGGCGGTACTCGCCTTCCGGCGTAAGCACGCCGATGGCGTTGGCGGGCAGGTCGGTGATGTAGACGTTGCCGGCGGTATCGACGTTGATGCCGTCGCTGACGGGCTTGGGACCGACGCGTTCGATGTGACCGGCGAGTTGTTCGTCGGTGAGCTCGAAGCTTGCGAGGTCCTCGGCCTTGATGCGGTAGACGCTCGTGCCGCGCATCGCGCCGAAGTAGACCCATTCAAGGGCGGGGTCGATGGTGATCGGGTTCAAGCCGGGCAACGGATCAATCGGCTCGTCGCTTCCGGGAGGCGGCGGATTGAGGATGGGCTGGCCGCCGGCGTTGAAGTCGGCGTCCGGCTCGGCGAGCAGCAGCGGATGGCCCTCGAGCCGGCGGACCGCTTCGCCGGTAGCAAGGTTGAGCACGACGAACGCGGGCCGCGACGGGTACGGCGGTCGGGCGCCCGCCATGTCGGCGATGTACGCCATGCGACGCTCCCGGTCGATGGCCATGTCTTGCATGAAGCTGTTCTCGACGCCGGCGTCGATCTCCCACATCTTGTAAAGCTCCTCGGTGTCGGTCTGCCAAGCGATCAGCTTGGGCGGAAACCCGGCGGCGGGATTGCCGTTGTCGAGCATCCACAGCGTGTGCTCGGCGTCGGCTTCGATCCCGATAATCGCGCTGATGCCTTCGGGCTTGTCGGCGTGCGGCGCGGTGGCCCACCGAGCGTTGGGGTACGCCCGCTGCGTGTTGTTCGGCAGCAGCTCGACGACGTGCACGGTCGGCGACTGGATCAGGTGCACGCTCGCAAAGATCCGGCCCGTGGGCCCGACCGCAATGTTGCCCGGCCGCTGGGCCATCTCGTGGACGACGGTGAGCGGAGGTTCGGTAGCTTGATCGGCTGCGGCCGAAACGCTCGTAGAGCACGCCACGATCAACACGGCCAACCCGGTGGAGAACGCAAAACACCGCCGACCACGGTCAAGGTGAGAGGACAGCATATTTCATTTTACCCTTGGTTAAATATCCGGATCGCTTCGTCCGTGTCGACCACGGCCTGGGCGAACCGTGGATAGTTGAGTTCAACGGCGGCACGATGGACTTCTTCGCTGCCGTCGGCCACCGCGTCGGTAACCATGGTCACGTGGTAACCGAGTTCAACGGCGTGGCGCCCCGTCATCTCGACGCAGGAACCCGAAAGCAAGCCACACAGCACCAGACGTTCGATGCCGCGAGCCTTGAGCAGGAAATCCATGTCGGTGGTGTTGAACCCGCCGGTGGTCCAGTGCTCCTGGCAGACCACGTCGCCGGGCTTCGGAGCAAACTCGTTACGGATGGTACCGCCCCAGGTGCCGTAAGCGAACAGCTCGCTGTCACGCACCGCGGCGTGCGACGGATTGGGGTGGAGCCAGCCGTTGTAGTCGCCGGGTTTCGGACGGTGGTGCAGCGAGTAATACACCCAGACGCCCGCGGCCCGGGCGGACTCGACGAGCCGGAGCATGTTGGGCACGGTGCCCAACCGTTCGGCGACCGAGCGGATGGATTCCCATCTTTTACCGCCGGGGCTGATGAAGTCGTTGTAGGGGTCGATGACCACCAACGCGGTTCGGCCTCTCGCATGGCCGTCCCCCGGGTCGTCGATCTTGCCCGCTCGGGCGCCAAGCGGTAACGCTCCGGCGGCCGCCAACGCGGTCGTACCGCCCAACAGATGACGCCGTGAGATTGGAGTTGGCTTAGACATCAACGCTCCGCTCTGGGAAAAATCGCCAAGCCCGAAGACGTGGCCACGCGACTGCCGATCGGTCCTTTCAGACGGATGTTTGGGCGCTACCGATGGCCTCGGCATACGGCTGTCCGTTGATCTTCACCCCCCCGGTGAGGTGCTCCAACGTGATCCGCCAAACCCCGTCAGCCGACTTCTGCCAGATGTGCGTGGCGTGCTGCGCGGCGGGCACCCGGCTGGCACCGTCTTCGCCCCGCACGTCGCCGGTCCACGTGAAGGCGACGGCGGCGAAATCATCGGCGATATGCAGCCGATCGACCACGATCTCCTCCATCACAAAGCCGGGGAAATCGCGGTTGATCGAAAGCTCCCACGTCACGCGGTAACGATCAAAACCCAAGAAACGCGAATCGTCGGGCGCAAAGTTGTCGTAGACCAACAAGCCCTCGCCGTCGGCATACAAATCTTCGTAGCCGGCCAGGCGGTAGGGCTCGTCGCCGGGTGAGAAAAGCTGCTGCCACCTCGCAAGCCGTTCGAGCAGCGCGGGAGCTTCGGAGTGATCTGACGCCACCGCGGTAAGGCGGAGCGAGCGGTTGTTACCGGGGCGGTGGTGATTGGTGGTGGGCATGACGGAGTCCTTGGGTCAAGGCGGTGCGGTTTTGTGGCACGGCCCGGCGGTCGAAGCGGCGTCAGACGAAGATGCCGCCGTCGACGTTGAGGGTGCCGCCGGTGATGTAGCCCGAGTCGGGACGCGCTAGGAAAGCAACGGCTTGGGCGACCTCTTCAGCCCGGCCGTACCGCCCCATCGTGGTCATGCCTTTTTGCGGCTCGGCCCCGGGGTTCTGGTCGCTGTCGGGGTTCATCTCGGTGTCGATCGGGCCAGGTTGCAGGCAGTTCACCGTGATGTTCCGCGGGCCCAAGTCGCGGGCCCAACCGCGGACCAGGCCCTGCACGGCCGACTTGCTCATGCCGTACGCCGAATGGGCGGGGAACGGGATGCGCTCGCCGAGCACGCTGCCGGTGACGATGATCCGACCGTGGTCCTGCAGACGTTTCACGGCTTCGAGCATCACGATGATCACGCCACGGACGTTGATGTCCAGCGACTTGTCGAAGTGCGCCAGGTCGGCTTGGCCGATCGGGGCGACCTCATATACGCCGGCGTTGGCGTAAAGAATGTCCAGCTTGCCGCCGAAGCGCTGATCTAGCGTGGCGAACATCGTGGCGACCTGATCGGGTTTCGATACGTCGGCCTGCACGGCGAACGCCTTGCCACCGGCGGCGTTGATCTCGGCGACGACCTGTTCGGCGCGGTCGGAGCTGTTGGCGTAGTTCACGGCGACGTGGGCGCCGTCGGCGGCGAGTTGCTTGGCGGTGGCGGCACCGATGCCACGCGAGCCGCCGGTGACGAGCGCGTTTTTTCCTGAGAGGGTGGACATAGACGGTTTCCTTTGCTTTGCGAGAGTGAGAACAAGAGGGTGAGGATGCGAGGCGACAGCGGCTACTTCAAAAGCGACCCGCCGCCGACCGGCAGGTCGGTGCCGTGGACGTTGGACGCCTCGTCGGAGGCGAGCCACATAACGGCCCGGGCGACTTCTTCGGGTTCCCCGAGACGGCCGATGGTGATCGAGCCCGCCATGGCATCGACGCTTTCGAGGCCCATGGTGCGGGCGGCGTTGCGGAGCATGTCGGTGCGGGTGGGGCCGGGGCTGACACTATTGATGCGGATGTTTTTCGGGCCATAGTCCGTGGCGGCGTTGCGGGTCATTTGGAGGACGGCACCCTTGGACGTGGCGTACACGATCGAGGCCGGGTCGCCGCGGTAGCCGACGATGCTGGCGATGTTGACGATGGACCCGCCGGGCCGGTTTTGGCGGAGCATGCGGCCGATCGCGTGCTTCATGGTGAAGTACACGCCGTCGATGTTGGTGGCGTTGACGTCGGCGAAGTCGCGGCTGTTGGTTTCGTGTAACGCTCGGCCACCGATCCAGATGCCCGCGTTGTTATCGACGATATCGAGCCGGCCGTGCGCGGCAATGGCGGCGTCCAGGAACGCTTCGACCTGCTGCTCGTCACGCACGTCAGACTTCACGTAGAGCGCCCGACCGCCGAAAGATTGAATCTCTTGTTCGTTGCGTTTACCGAGTGCTTCGCGTCGGCCGTTAAACGCAACGAGCGCGCCCTCCCGGGCGAAGGCGTAGGCGGTGGCTTTGCCGATGCCGCTGGTACCGCCGGTGATCACGACCGACCGACCGGCGAATCGTCCGTGGGGATCGGCGCGGCCCGTCGCGGGGCTCACCGGGGTCTTGGTGTTGGCCGAGGCTGAGCCAGCAACAAGGCCGGCCGCCAGGGTGCCCGCGGCGGTGTGCAAGACGCCGCGGCGGGTGACGGAAGACGGGTTGCTGGCGTTCGTCGTCATCGGTGGTTTCCTGAGTGGGGTAACGGCTGGGGTCGTGGTCAAACGCCGAAGCAGAGTGCAAAAAAGGGCGGAAGCCCCCGGAGAGGGCCCCCGCCGGATCGGGGGATGTGATTAAGCCCCGGCGAACTGGGCGGCGACGGCTTTGGGGTCGCTGGCCCAGCCGGCCTGGATCTGCTCGGCGAAGGGGTCGGGGTAGATGTCGGTTAGGCCGGCCTCGACGCCGCTGAGGATGTCGCGGGCCACGTCGATCGGCGGGGTCTTGTCCATCGGCACGTCCTTGGCCATGTCGGTGTCGACCGGGCCGGGGAACACGCCGTGGACCGAGACGCCTTCCTTGGCGAAGTCGGCCCGCATCGACTCGGTGACCGAGTAGGCGATCGCCTTGGACGCCGAGTAGTGGCCGATGCCGGGCATCGGGGCCAGCGCGACGACCGAGAGCAGGTTCACGACGCCGCCTTTGGCCTGAGCGAGCGCGGGCTTGAACGCGCGGGTCACGCGGAGCAGGCCATAGAGGTTCACATCGAGCTGGCCGGCAAGGCTATCGAGGTCGGCATCGAGCACACCGCCGAAGTCCATCGTGCCCGCGTTGTTGATCAGCAGCTCGACGTCCTCGGCCTTCGCGGCGGCGGCGGCGACCTGTTCGGGCTTCGTGACGTCCAACTCGAGCGCGACCACGCGCTGAGGGTCGAGGGCGACCACGTCGTCGAGCGACGAAAGCTGCCGGGCGGCGGCGTAGACCTTGCCGGCTCCACGGTCGAGCAGCGTTTCGACGAGGGCGTGGCCGATGCCCCGGTTGGCCCCGGTGACCAGGGCGGTGGTTCCTTGAATCTTCATCGTGCATTTCCTTTCGAGGGGAGGACGGAACGCCGAGCCGCGAACGGTTCACGGGCTCGACGGGCGAATATTAGAATGATCACTCAATAAATCAAGCATGTTTCTTTGATTTTTTGAGTGCTTACCCTAAAATTCGATCGATGCCCCGCGGACGCCCCCCAAAATTCGACGAACAGCAGGTGCTGGACACCGCCGCGGCCATGTTTAAGCGAGACGGGTACGACGCCGTGAGCGTGGCGGACCTGTCCAAAGAGACGGGGATGGCGATGCAGAGCCTGTATCACCGCTTCGGCGACAAGGCGGGGCTGTATCGCGAAGCGTTAAACCGGTACGGGCGGACGGCCAACGACCCGCAGATCGAAGCCTTGTTGAACGAGCCGGACGCGGCGGCGGCGCTGCGGAACTTCGTACGAGCCTGGCGGCGGCACGCCGGGGCGGACGCGTCGGGCGGGTGCCTTTTCACCCAGGCGATGGCGGGGGCGGACCCGTCGCGCGGGCTGGGAGAGCTCGAGGTGACCTGTGCTTTCACGGACCGATTGCGCAAGGCCCTGCGCAAGCGGGTGGCCGAGGCGCAGGCGGCGGGGGATGTGCCGGCGGGCTCCCCGGGGGCCGGGCCGGGCGAGGTGGCAGACGGGTTGATGACGCTGGCCTTCGGGGTGGCGGTGATCGGCCGGGGGGGGATGCCGGCAGCGATGGTGGACCACGCGGTGCGGGCCGGGCTCCGGCTCTTGGGGGAGTGACGGAGCCGGCCGCGGTCTTTGGTTTTCAGATGCGTAGGCTGGTGGAATGCTGAGTGACGCATTGAAGACACGGATGGAGGCGGCGGGGGCGGATTGGATGAGCTTCGGGCCAGCCGTACGAGAGAACGCGGGGGGGACGGAGGTGCAGGTCGAGGCCGCGGAAGACTTCGGTCAGTTCGAGGCGGAGTACGCGGCCATCCGACGGAACGTCGGGGTCATGCACCTGCCCTGGCGGCGGGTGATCCCGGTCACGGGGCGAGATGTTTCGACGTTCCTGCACGCGCTGCTGACGCAGGACGTAAAGAGCACGGCCGGGGGCGGGACGCGGCCGGCGCTGCTGCTGGATGCCAAGGGACACGTCCTGGCCGACCTGTTGGTGCATCGCGGGGACGCGGAGACGTGGCTGGACTTGGATGTTTTCGACGCGTTGGCGGTGCGCGAAGCGTTGGAGGCGAAGCTGTTCGCGGAAGACGTTCGGTTCGGGCAAACCGACCGCGTTTGCTTCGCGGTGCTCGGCCCCGCCTGTTTTGCGTTGATCGAGGCGTTGCGTGTCGAAGAAGCCGAACCGGGACATCCGCCGCTGACCGAGACGGGCGTGCATCAGGTCGTGTCGCTCGGCGTCGCCGACGAAGGCCCGGCGTTGGCTGCGTCCGTGTTCCGTCACGACGACGCGGGGGTGCCGGGGCTGCGGGTGTGGGTGCCCGGCGAACACGCCGCAGCAGCATACGCGGCGTTGCTGGACGCGGCGGGCTTTCTTTCTCAGGACCCGACGGAAGCCCCCGAGGCGTTCGCGGCGCGTCGGCGGGAGTCACTGCGCGGTCGGCCGGTGGGCTGGTCGGCGTACAACACGGCGCGGATCGAAGCGGGCACGCCGCTGTTCCACGTCGATTTCGGCCCGACCAATCTGCCCGCGGAAGCCGGCCTGGTCGAAACCCACGTGAGCTTCACCAAGGGCTGCTACCCGGGCCAGGAAGCGGTCGCCCGGATGAAGAACCTGGGCCATCCCAAGAAGCTGCTCGTGTCCCTGGAAGTGGGAAGCGAAGGCGTGCCGGTGGCGGGGACCGAGGTGTTCGACGCCGAAGACCCCGGTCGGGTCGTGGGCGCGGTGACGAGCAGCGCCGCGTCTCCGCTGCGCGGGCAAAAAGCCTTAGCGATCGCGATGGTGCGTTGGGGCAAGCACGAAGCGGGCACGGCGGTGCGGGTCGCCGCGGGCGGAAGCCTGGTGGAAGCGCGGGTCGCGCCGCTGGGCGACCAAACCTGAAACGCCACCCGCGTACGCTTGGTGTATGTCTCCGAGCACCGACCCGACCGCCGAAAAGTCTCAGCCGTTCCGGCTGCACAGTGAGTTCCAGCCGATGGGCGACCAGCCCGCGGCGATCGAAGGGCTCGTCGAGCGCTTCCGCGCCGGGCAGAAATACGCCACCCTGCTCGGCGCCACCGGAACGGGCAAGACCTTCACGATGGCCCACACCATCGCCCGGCTCAACCGCCCCACCCTGATCATCTCCCACAACAAAACCCTCGCCGCCCAGCTCTACGAAGAGATGAAGGAGCTCTTCCCGGACAACGCGGTGAGTTACTTCGTCTCGTACTACGACTACTACCAGCCCGAAGCGTATATCCCGCAACGCGACATCTACATCGAGAAAGACTCGTCGCGCAACGACGACCTGGACCGCCTGCGCCTCGCCGCAACCTCGGCCCTGGTGTCGCGCAACGACGTGATCGTGGTCGCGTCCGTCTCGTGCATCTTCGGCCTGGGCTCGCCCGA
>JBCDDH010000005.1:0-74849 GCA_039180415.1 Planctomycetota bacterium
ACGCGCCACGCCTCCGGCCGCCGCGCAACCGCTTCGACCAAGCCCGCGTCCGCGCCGGCGTCCTCAAGCAAGCGAACCGCCGCGGCGCCCGCGCCCCCGCAAGCCTTGAGCAAATCGGGCCGCATCGCCGCGGCCAGTTCGACGCCGTCCTCTTCAATGCTCCGCCCCGGCACCGCGTTGGCCCGCACCGCACCGACGTATCCGCCCTCGCCCACGAACATCCGCACCGTCCCCGCCGCAAGCAACCGTCCTTCATCCACGATCGAACCGCGCAGCACCACGCCCGCGCCGACGTACGAACCCACGCCACGCCGCACCGCAAAGCCCGCCGACCGTTCCGATCGCTCGCCCGTCAGCGCCGAACCGCCCAAGCCATCGGCCACCAGAACCCACGTCGGCCGCAAGGCTTCTTCCACGCCGCCCGGCTTTCGCAGACGCACCGACCACCCGCCGTCCGCTTCCCACTGCACCCGCGCCGCGGTCCGGTCCCGCAGCGTCACGCCGCGCTCGACCCCTTGCCGCACCAACGCAAAGTCGAACGCGGCTCGGTCCACCGACCACCCGTGCCCCCGCGGCCAGGCCAGCGTCCGCCCGCCGGCCACGACCTCCGACCGCGTCAGACGTTCCGCCCCGGCCGCCTCCAGCACGGCCTCACCCACGCCCCATCGCCCCAGCCGCGCCGCCCCCCGCCGGTGCAGGCACCCACCGCACACCTTCTCCCGGGGCAGCGCCCGACGATCCACCAGCCACGCCGACACGCCCCGCTGCGCCAGCCGCAACGCCGCCCCCGCGCCCGCCGGGCCCGCGCCGATCACCACCGCTTCCGGCACGCCTCCGCTCACGCCGCCGCCCCCCAAACCAGCTTCCAACGCAGCGGAAACGACCGCGACACCCGGAAGTCCGCCAGCCCCGCCGAGCGCGCCGCGCCCTCCAACTCCGCCCGCGTCCACCCCGCCCGCACCGACGCCGGCCCGTCGTAATGCACCACCCGGCTCCGCGAAAGCAATCGCACGCCCACCCACGTGACCAGCCAAGCCCAACGCCCGCTCCGCAAATCCAACACCACCCCGCCCCCTTCGCAGCCGGCATCCATCGCCCGCAGCACCGCCGCCGCCTGCTCGGTTTCCAGGTGATGCAAAAACAGCGTGCAGATCGACACGTCGTACCGGTTGCCTTTCGGATCGACCAAGGCTTCCCCCGACAAAGCATCCCAAACAAAAAAACTCGGCTCACCTACTCCGACCCCGCGTTCCTCGCGGACTGGTCGCTTCAGCGACCAGTTCTCCCGCGCAACCCCCAACGCCCGCTCGCTCACGTCGCACCCGTCCACCAGCACCGCCGCCTCTTCCCCCGCCCGGCGCGCCCGCGCGTTCAACCCCGCCGCCACGTCCCCGCCGCCGCACGCCACGTCCACCACCCGCAACCCCGAAGCACTTACCGAACCATTCCCCGCCGCGCGTTTGCGCTCCGCCCGAACCCGCAGCTCCCGCCACAGCGTCCCCACCACGCCCGACACCGCGTTGATCCGCCGCAGCCCCCGCAGCGCCGCCGCGTGCTCCGCCGGGCCCAACCCCGGGTCGTCCATCAGTTCACGGCTCGGCCGACGCATGCCCGAAGCCTACGCCCGCGCCGCCGGCCCATCCGCCCCCCAACGTTCAAAACGAACGCGTCGTCGCGCCGCAACCTCCGCCTTGACGCCCGCCCCCCAATTTGCGATGGTCGTCCAAGAATCCCGCCGGCTTTGACGTTCGCCGGCGTTCCGGGCCGCCTCTTTATCGCACGGGAATCACATCATGCCTTTCCGGTGGAACCAACGGAACCGTCAGCCGCGCGCGTTCGCGCGCCCACGCCCGGCCAAGTCTTCGTCGACTCGTCAACACGCCCCGCGTGCCGCGGTCTTCGAGCCGCTCGAGACGCGAGTCCTGCTCTCGGCCAGCCTCTCCTCGGCGGACCTGGTCGACCGCTACGCCCACCGCCTCGACCGCGCCGGCACCGGCCTCACCGAGGTCTTCGCCCCGTCCCTCAGCCCGGACGCCGCGCTCACGCCCAGCCCCAGCGCGATCGCGGGCTACCCCCTGATGGCTAAGACCGCCATCCCCCGCGGCGGCCGGCCGATCGGCGATACGTCGACCACGTCCACCGCCGTCGCCGCCCCGATCGACGCGTCCGCCGCTTCGGGCACCGCCGACGCCGACTTCCTCGTCGCCACGTTCGCCCACGGCCAACTCCTCGGCGGCGCGGGCGACGACACCCTCGCCGTCCTGCCCGCCACCCACACGCCCGGCCAAACCGTCACCGCCGACGCGGGCGCCGGCGACGACCTGATCTACGCCATGGCCGGCCAAGCCCACGTCGACGGCGGCCCCGGCCACGACGTGCTGTTCCTCGGCGACGCCCACGCCACCCTGCAAAACGTCGAAGAAGTCTGGGTCCGCAACCCCAAGGACTTCACCTGGACCGCGGCCGACCCCGCCGACTTCGAAGCCGACCCGCCACTCACCGCCGACTTCTCGACCACCGCCACCGCTTCTACTTATCCCGCCGCTTCAACCCTCGGCGGCACCGATTCGTCTTCCCTCGATCTGTCCAGCGACCTCGCCTTCGCCACGTCCTCGACCGGCGGCGGCTCGGGCACCGCCCAAAGCACCGCCCCGCCCGGCGTCCCCGCCGAGGACCAGCCCTTCGGCCAAAGCGGCGACCTCAACGACGACGGCTGGGTCGACCAGGCCGACATCGACCTGCTGCTCCACGCCGTCGACCAGGCCCTGCCCGCCGCCACGTCCAGCGGCAACCTCGGCCACGGCGTCGCCGCCCAACTCCAGTCCACCTCCGACTTCGGCTACATCCTCTACTCCGAGCAGCCCGTCCGCGACCGCTTCCCCCACGAGTCGTTCCTCAACGGCCAGGCCGACCACTTCCTCGCCGTCGAGTTCGTCCAGAGCGTCCAGAGCGACCCCGACCAGCCCGGCCAGTGGATGTACCACAACGACAACAACCCCCTGGCCGCCTTCACCCCCGCCCCCGGTGACCTGCTGGTCATCGAGCTGGACTTCCTCAACGACACCGCCCACTCGCTCCGCGGCGTCGCCAACGTCCACGAGGGCATCGAGCTGGGCTTCGCCTCCGGCAGCCTCTACGCTCAGCCCAACCGCTGGGGCAACCACAACTTCGAGAGCGAGTTCCGCCTCACCGGCTCGTCCTTCGTCCGCAACCCGCAGGGCCTGGCCGGTTACGCCGCGGCCTACGACGTATTCACCGACGGCGACCTGGACGTCAACGACGCGAACCACCTGGTCCACGGCCTGCTGAGCACCAAGCCCGGCGACGCGAACCTCGACGGCGTGATCGACCAGGCCGACCTCAACGCGGTGCAGAACCACTGGGGCCAGCCCGTGGGCTGGGCCGACGGCAACTTCGACCTGCGCTTCGCCGGCGTGGGCTCCGAAGACCAGGCGTACGTGCTGAACAACTGGGGTTGGCGAGCCACCGACCCGGTCGAGATCGAGGGCGGGAAGGGGCCCGACATCCTCTACGGATACGCGGGGGACGACACGTTGGACGGTGGCAGTGGCAACGATTTTCTAAGAGGAGGCGCTGGTGCTGACCGGCTAACAGATCCTGATTCAACAGGAACTTACCTAGGAGGAATCGGTACCGATTTAAGCAATCAGTATCTTGCGGATTTTCGAGACATAGGTGGAACCAATTGGCGTGATATTCCAAGCTTAGTAGCGTCACAACTGGGAGATATCGACGCACGCATTCTCAGTGATAGTTTAATCGATCATAATGATTTTTACCGCCGAATGATCGAAATAAAGCCTCGGATCGCCCAGATTCAACCGGGCGAGCCGCCAAGTTATGTGAGTGCACAAATTGCAGATCAACTATATCACTGGGATTCGCACGAAAGTACTCCGCACAGTATTTTCCAGAGCGTTGATGCAGGTAGGACGCACGGTTACGCAATTGTTGCGGGGGATCAGTCGTCTGTTAGTGTGCGTGGGACAAACGGGCAATTTAATTCCACGTTGACGTCGGGATATAATGCACAAGGCGTATCAGGGTATCTTACGCTTGGAAGTCACACGCTTGCTGTTGGCGCAGCCGTTGACGGTCCAGGCATCGCCGGAGGCAGCTTTACGGTGCCTTACCTGAATGTGATTTACGATTCAGATTCAAACCTAGGCGGCAATCCAGATATCTCCGGAAGGCCAAATCAATTTAATTTACCCGATTTCACGCCGCAGGAGGCGTTATTCGCAAGGCGTCGGCTTAGTAGTTCTAATGGTTACATTGAAGCGGGGTACTGGGATACTTTTGGTGCGACTAAGCGCATTTTCCCGCATGATTACGCTTCGCTGGGAGAAGTGGAGAGATACCCGGGTGTCCCGATGGTTTTGGAGCTTTCTGCAAACTGGAAAAATTTGCCGCTAAACGATTTTTCCGAAAAGGTTTACGTCTCTTATGACTCAACGTATTTAGTAGTAACTAAAGACCAGTTTGGCGATGAAATTCTACTTCCAGGGTTGTACGGTTTCGATGAAATCGGTTTTGGGCCTGGCGAGCGGGAAATTTTCTTTGTCCACCCCGCAGAACCTTTCGCAGAGCGCCTGTCCACCTCTCCACTTGATAATAATGACGCTTATGATTTAGATGATATCGATGCGTACCACAACGGTATTCACATTGATGATCACAAGACAATAACATTCATGGTTGCCGGCGACACTTACTTAGACACGCATGGACGAGATGATCAGGTCGTCGTGCTCGGAAGAGGGACTTTTGCTTTCCATCGCTTTGATTTGCTGGCGGATCAGAACCACGATGGAGTTATTGATTCCCTTGATCTCGAAGCGTCGGAAGGGGCGATCTCCGCTTCGAATCGTGGAGATTTTGATCAAGACGGCATTATTGATTTTGCAGATAATTTTGATCAGCACGGACTTGGAACGCCGGAATCGCCAACTGATTCGTTTGAGCCTCTACTGCTATATGCCACAAATACAGACGGCTATGATCTTTATGTCCGTTTTTCATACCCCGAACTCAAGCCTGATGATATCTCGATCATCGGAAACGGTTCGCTTGAAAATCCTTTGGAATTGTCTTACGCAGCGAGCGGCCAAGACGGTCCTTTGGGACGCCTCTGGATGTCGGACGATACGTTGCGTTCTCATGCGAGTGTTACCGACGGCTCCACGCCTGGAAGCTTTATCCCGGCCAATGAGTGGATTTCAGCGGATGCTCTGTTTGGCGGGCCCGTGGAGCAAGGCGACTCTCTTCCAATCTATTATGAAGCAATAAACCCAAGTCTTGACGTTGGCGATCACGAGATTCGGGTTGAATACCGACTTCATTCTGAGGAGCATGGATTTACTCCGTCCCACTCTACTGTTAATTTAACGGCGTTCGATATCGCAGTGCCTTTGATTGACACGCAGGAAAGACAAATCCTAGCGTCGACATCTCTGCGGACTTCAGACTCCACGCCTCGTTTATCGAACGTGGTGGCCGGTGTATCGGATGTTTCTGTAGGTGCGAATCAGTCAGAGCTAAAAGTCGATTTACATATTTCTGGCGACATTGATGATGTGCTTTCGAACTTCATATCGGGTTCGGCTGGAGTCATCGATTCTCTATCTTTGTTTGTAAATAATTCAGGCGAGGCCGCATTTTCTGTTGATGTTGACGATGCAAAGTCGCAAGCATGGTCTGATTTGTTTAATCCTTATAGTTACGAAGGTGAATTTGACGGGATTTTGCCTGACCTTGTGGTTTTGCCCGGCTGGAATACGATCGAAGTCGTCGCGGTCAACGCCCTGGGCCACGCCGCATCCGCCACGAAGAGCTTTGAGATTGTTGTGGAAGCGCCTTCAGACGAGCTCAACGAAATCGCACTTGATCTATCCGCCGGCTCTCCCTACGGTGACCCGACGGTCACCCAGATCCCCTTCCAGCATGCGCAGGATGGGAGCAATTGGAGCGATCCGGTTTGGCTACAGCGTGATGCCGGCAACCCCAATCGGTTTACGGGGGATGTCTTTCAATCTCCCGTTGAACTGATCCTTGACGAATCGACGTGGTCGACCGACGAGAAGGTTGTTGAGGTATCCGTTGGGGGTACCGCGCTCGACGGCACCCGGATCGTTTTGACCGAGAACGCCGTCGTCCCCGGCCGGCTTGAGGGCGAAGACCTTTTGGAAGAATGGGAGCGTGAAACGCTCGAAGGCTACGCCGTCTCGATCGGCGAAGAGAGCAACGTCACGGTTTCCGACCCCGGCGAGTTGCATCCGTACCTTATCGAGATCGTCGGCCCGACCGAGTTGAAAGACGTGATCGACGAGGTCGCGCTCGGCGAAAACGGTCAACTCCGCGAGGTCGTGGAGATCGACGGCCGGTTATTCATCGCGGACCCGAACGAGCTTTCGCGTCCCTCGACGTTCGTGCTCGATAAGAGCCTTGAACTCGACTTCGCCCACGCCGCCGCCGTCGCGCCGCCGCTTTTCGGCGGCGGCGGTACTTTCGCCGAGGGCCTCGCCGACGGCGCGGTCGCGCCGTTGGTTGACTTGGTCGAGACTGGCGCGGCGGTCGGACAAGCCATCCAGTGGGCGTCGGAGAACCCGCTGGATGCTGCGGCGGGCACCTGGAAGGCGGTCAACGGCGTGCGCACCGCCATCGGCGAGTTCATCGGCACCGCCGCGGTGTACGCCTACGAGTACTCCGACGAAGCTCTCGCCGTGGCCAAAAAGGGTGTTGGCTTGTACATGGATACGAGCCAGGCCCTGGCCGGGCTGCTGGCCGACTACGCCGTCGATTCGGACAAGACCGTGGACGAATTGATCGCGGGGACTTCCCCGTTCTACGAAGAGTTGCCCGGCGAGGTGGCTCGCGGCATCGAACTTTCGGCCGAATTTTTCGTCGAACTCTGGGGCACCATCAGCGACCTCCCCGACTACGACAAGGGCTGGTACACGGGCTTCGCCGCCACGACCGTTGCGTCGGAAGTCGCAATCACACTGCTTGCACCCGGCGTTGGTAATGTGGCCAGCGCGATCAGCAAATCAGCTTTCCTTAGCCGGGTCATTCCGAAATTTCAGGCGTTTGGCGGCAAACTTGCGCAAGCCGCCGGCCGTCTGATCGGCTTTGCTGACGAACTCGCCACCACTCAGATGTGCTTCATCGCGGGCACACCGGTCCACACCGCCGACGGGCTTAAGCCGATCGAGGAGATCGAGGCCGGCGACCTCGTACTCAGCCGGGATGAAAACACCCGCGAGCAAGGCTTACGGAAGGTTGTCGAGACATTCGTCACCCGCCCGAGTCGGCTGTACCACGTCACCTACGCCGTTGACGGGCAGGACGACCAGGCGCTGACCGGCACCGGTGAACACCCGTTCTATGTCCACAACCGCGGAGCCTTCGTCCCCTCCAAGGAACTCGAAGTCGGCGACATCCTGTGCCTGAGCGATAACCGCCCGGCTCGCGTCGTCCGCATCGAGACCGAAGACGCCCCCGAAGGCGAAACCTTCACGACCTACAACTTCGAGGTCGAGGCGTTTCATACGTACTTCGTCGGAGAACATGATGCGGGGGTATGGGTCCACAACCGAGGTGAAGGCTGCGAATACATCTACTCACTCGTGTACCGGATCCAGCAGAAGGACGGCAGCGAACCGTGGCCAGCTTTCAAGAAAGTCATGGACCAATCCGACTTCCGCGAGGAAGGTATCGACCTCGCAGAGAAGAAGAAACGGCTTGCCCGCGCATCCCGGATTGACCCGCACCTCCACGACGCAGCTCGGGCGGTGATGCGTGACCAATACGATCTCGCCGTAGCCGCGGATGGAACCGTTGATTTGGCGAAAGTGCCACGGGTCGGCGAAATCCGCGAGTTGATGATCAAGCGTTCCGAGCGAGCCACCCATCGCGACAACTTTCTCAACGCGCACCACGCGATTGTGCTGAACGACCCGACGGGGTCGAAGTGGTGGGCTGTTTTGGGTGTACCGGAAGAGAAGCTCGACGACATGCCCGGAGTTTTGCTGCACATCTATGAACACCAGGTCGGACAAGGACTTAGCGATCGGCCGTCGTTCCATAGTGTCTTTAAAGCGACATACGATGATTTACTTAGACAAGGAATCAACTTACGCAGCGAAGCTGGAACAGAGTTTTTACATGAACAGGCATATTCTCGGTGGGACCCTGAATTTGGACCAAAAATTTGGGCCGCAGCTGAATCTTGGCTTGACAACGATGTGAGGGGCCTATGAAGTATCAAGTCACAATTTCTGGTTTACACTCAAAAGATCTTGGCGAAGACTTTATATCCGAGTTGAAGGGGATATTCGATGACGGTCATCCGTCTCACTACTTTTCTATGGGTAAGGTAGATGAAAATGATGAACGTATACCAGCAGTCTTAAGCAAGCTGGCTGACGCAGGCCTGGAGCCGTGGGAAGAAGAATCTCGATTTATTTCTGGCCAAGAATTTGCATACATTCGATTTCGGATTTACGAAGAAGAAGATTTTGAAAACTGCGATTACTTCATGTTAAATCCATCCGCAAGCACACCTTCCGGCTACCGCGTAGATGGACTAATTGAATTGAAGCTGCGCGGCGAAGACCGAATGTACTCGTCTAGCGGACTCAATCAAATCGCTGACCTGATGTGCATCAACGCCGGCTGGTACATCGTTCCCGAGCGCACGAAAGCTCGGCTCGAGGCCAGCGATCTTGCCGGCCCATCCTTTCGTCCGACCAAGCTCATCACCGGCTACCACACAAACAAGGAATACTTCGATTGGCAGCAAGAACTCGGTTCTGAATGGTGGGAGCTGATTAGCGACGTAATAATGCCGCCCCTTTCAGAAACGACCGAGTTACGCGATCGCAAGAGTCAGCCGCTGACCGATCGGCATGATTTCAGCGGTGGCGTTTACCCACGCGAAGGCTTTTTCGATACGGCAGAATTTCATTATCGCCGTTCTGATCTTGAAGCGATGCCGCTTTTCGACCTTGCCCGGACTTACGAACCGATGGGCGTTAAAGCGGAATACGATCAGCGACCCTTAATCGCGTCTCGGCGCTTCTTCGATTTTTGCTGCGAGCACGACATCGAAACCAATTGGGTGCCAGTTCGGATCGATGACTGATGAACAGTTTTATGTCGCGAGGTGAATGGCATCGGTGTGGGCTGTTCGCGGGGGCGCCTGAGGTGAGATAAACGCAATGCAACGCTTCGTCATCCTTACATCAAATTTGATGCTGGTACTCGCGGTAGGCCTTGCTGCCGCGAATGACGCAGAAAAGTTCTTTGCGGCGGTCGAGGCCCGAGACCTCGAAACCGTTACCGAACTGCTCGACGAGGAGCCGGCACTGGTCAACCTCACGATGGGCGAGGCCGGCATCGGACATCGCCTCCGAGCCGAACAAACCGCGCTGATTTGAGCCTCGTATCTCGGCGACTTGCCGATAGTGCGGCTGCTGGTCGATCGCGGGGCCGACATCGAAGCGAAGGCTTTTTACTTCGGTACGCCGCTCGTAGCTGCGACCGAATACGACCACGAGGAAGTCGCCATCTTTCTTGCCGAGCAAGGTGCCAACCCCCACGCTAATGCCGGGCCGCGCTATCCGAACACCGCGATGACGCTTGCTTCGTTCGGAAGACAAAAGGAGGTCGTGCGGGCGATGGTTCTCGCGGGGGCGGACGTCGATGCCGATGGGAAATTCGCCTTTGCTGTCGTGCACTGGAACGACCTGGAGTTTTACGAATGGCTGATCGACCAAGGCATGGAGTGGGATATCGTCAGAGAACATGACGATCACCCGGTGCATCATGCGCATGTCTCGATGGAGATGCTGGACTGGTTCCTGGCACGCGGAGCGGACCCCGCCGCGAAAACCGATCATGGGACCGACGCGCCGTACTCGGCGTTGAGGTCCGAGCGGAATATGGCGATGCTCGACCGACTAGTCGCGTTTGGATGCGCGTTGCCGCTCAGCGACCCGATCACCGGCGAATCCTTGCTCCAAGTGATCATGCCGACCCGCGCCGAGTACGTGGAATTCATCGTGCGTCACGGGGCCGAAGTGAATGTTTTCGACGAGCCTGGACGGCCGATCCTTTTCAAGGCATTGCCCAAACGCAACGGAAAAGAGAACTCGGGGCGACTGCGGGTTCTGAAAATACTCTTAGACGCTGGGGCGAACCCGCTCTACCGCGATATGTTCGGGCGTGACGCATTCCCGATCGCCGCGGCGGTTGGCGGCGTGACGCCGCGAGGCGTGATCGCCAAAAAACCGCGAATGCCTATCGCCGGCCACCGTCGTCGAGCCGGCTTGCCTACGGCTGATCGCACGCTCGTCTGGTTCAGGCCGCGGGAAAGCTCATGCTTGCTCCCCGTCCGCGGCAGTGACTCCGGCCCCGCGCGTTGTGCGGGGTCGATCACTCGGCCGTCGTCTGGATCGCGACGTTGTCGAGCGTGTAGGTGCCGCGGGCGTCCTCGTTTTGGTTGATGAGCAGCCGGACGGTGCTGTAGGTGTTGCTCTCGTCGTCGAGGAACGGGACGAGGTCGGCGATGTTGATCTCGAACGTCCGCGGCGTCGCGGTCGGGCCGTAGGCGCCTTCCTGGGCTTGGTCGTAGCTGTGGCCGTCTTCGTCGGAGGTGTTGGCGACGATCACCAGGCCGTGGTAGCCGCCGCCGGCATCGCCGTCGAAGCTCAGGTCGAAGGAGATGAACGGGTGGTCGCGGTCGAAGCCGGCGGCGAGCAGGTCGGCCCACTGGAAGTCGATCGCCGCGGCGTAGGTCGGGCCCGGCTGGGTGTTGGTGCTGGGGTCGATGTGCAGGACGGTGTTGCCGGCGTCGTCTTCGACGTGCTCGAGCGTGGTGCCGCCGTTGTACTGGGCGTTGGCGTTGACGCGGGGCTCGGTGGACGAGAGGTGGACGTGGCCGGTGGGGTCGAGGCCGCCCTCGAAGTCGTGGATGACGACGGTTTCGGCGACGGCGGAAGCGGCCAGCGTGCAGGACGCGAGCAGGGCGGCGGTGGGGGCGAGTCGGGGCATGGGTTTCTCCGGGGCGGGCGAATGTTTATCGATAAACATTTTAGCCGAATTTCGGTGGTTGGGGACGCGTCCGGCTTCCGCGGGCGGAAAAGGCGGCGGAGCGAAACCCCGGCGAGCTGGTGTCGGCTTGCGTTTGGAGTAAGACCTGCGAGACGAACCGCGGCCTCGAGAACGGCTTCAGTCCAGGCCCGTCGTACTCACGGTCAAGGCCGGTGCTTACGCCGAGCGGTGCCGGCGATGAGAGAAGCCACCAGCAGCAAGCCGCTCGCGGGTTCGGGGAGGATCGAGAATTGGAAGAGCGAGGAATCGCCATTCGCAACGCCGAGGTATGCCAGGTTGCCGAACGCGGCGGTGTTTCCGATGCCGTTGGATAGGGAGATGCGGGCGACGAGGAAGTCGGTTTGGTCCGTGATCTCGTCGGAGCCGCTGGGGCCGAAATCGGCCTGCAGCCGGGTGTCGGTGATGACGATGCCGACCAACGTTTCGTCGATGTTGACGGGGCCGCCGCCGGCACCGACGATCAGCGAGCCCACGGTGGTTTCCGCGGTCGCGCCGCCCTGGGCGAAGAAGGTGTCGAACTCGGTCTCGGGGGCGAGATCAAGGAAAACCTCGGACGGCGGTGTATCGCCGCCGACCTGAAAGAGGGTGCCCTGATCGAGCGTGAGCAGGATTTGTGAACTGCTGTACTCCCCGACGAAGTCGATGGTCACGTCGTAGGTGTCGAACCCGCGGAGCTCGGGAACCGAGGAGTTGTCGATCTGCGTGGCGCGGAGGTTGGTCACCTGCGCGACGCCGCTGACGGCACACAACCAACACAACGCGACGGCGACGATCGGTCGGGCGGTGGGATACATCGATGTTCCTCCGGATTTCGAGACAGAAATTGATTTGATATCGATTTGATGTTATCGCAAAGCTCGGCGTCGGACCAAGCTTTTTCGATGATTTCTGCGGGCGGGCTCGCCGGTTTGGGGATCCGTTTGGATTAGCCGAGCCCGGGCCGTTGGTATCTTCCCGGGGTGCCGCCCAAGCGAAAAGCGCCGACTTACGAACCGACCGCCGCCACGCGGGTGATGGTGGTTTACGGCCCGGAGGACACGCTCGCGCGGGACGTGCTGACCCGGCTCCGCGACGCGCTCACGCGGGAGCACGGCGAGATCGACGAGTTCCGGCTGGACGGCGCGAGCTGCGAGTTGTCGGCGGTGTTCGACGAGGTGCGGGGCTACTCGCTGATGGGCGGCTTCAAGCTGGTGGTCGTGGAAGACGCGGACGACTTTGTGAAGAAGCACCGCGACGCCTTGGAGCGGTACGTCGACGCGTCGTCAGGCGGCGGGCCGGTGGACCACGCGTGCCTGGTGCTGCGGCCCGGCTCGTGGCTGACGACGACCAAGCTGCACAAGGCGGTTCTCAAGCTGCCCGGCGGGGTCGGCGGCGTCGTGAAATGCGAAGCGCCCGGCCGGGGCGAGGCGGTGAGCTGGATCGCGACGCGGGCGGCGGAGGCGCACGGGGCGAAGCTGCCGCGCGACGCGGCGGCGACGCTGGTGGATCGGCTGGGCGCGAACCTCGCGACGCTGGACACGGAGGTGGCCAAGCTGGCGGCGATGGTGGTGACGACGGACGCGAAGGGCCGGGCCAAAGCCGGGACCATCGACCGGGCGCTGGTGGAGCGGGAGGTCGGCCGGGCGTCGGAGGAAAAGGCCTGGGAGGTACAGGCCGCGGTGCTGGAAGGCCTGAGCCGGCGTGACGCGGGCCCGATGCTGGGCATGGTGCGGGAGCTGGTGGCGGTGGGGGGGCAGCCGGACGTGTTGGTGATGTATTTCGTGGAGGACCTCTGCCGGAAGCTGGCGGTGGCGGCGGCGATGCGGCGGGAGGGCGGCAACGACGCGACGATCGGCAAGGCGCTCAAGCTGTGGGGTGCCGGGGCGTCGAGCTTCCACACGGTCAGCCGCCAGATCGACGAGGGCCGGGCGCGGCGGATGCTGAGCCTGGCGCTGGAGGCCGACGCGCGGAGCAAGTCGGGCTTCGGCGACGCGACGCGGAATTTGGAAGGCTTGTGCGTCCGGTTGGCCGATGTGGCATAAAAGGGCGGCTTGTCCCCGCCGCGCGATCCGCTGGATCGCCCCGCCGACGCAGGAAGCGTCGTTCTCGCAGCGCAAGGAGGCGCGATGTTCAAAGCTGTTCCGAAATCCTCGGCCGGTCGCCTGGCGCAAGCCTTGCCGGCGGTGTCGATCGGCGTCGCCACGCTGGCGTGGTCGGGGTGCAACGCGGCACCCAACGCCGCGCTGACCCGCGTCGGGGCGGCCGGCGACATCGCGCCCAGCTGGACCGGGCCCGGCGTCCGCCCCGCCGCGCCGGCTGTCGATGTGGCCGGCATGGTCGACCCGATCGCCGAGGTCCGGCGGCAACGCGCCGCGCAGCTCGCCGCACCGGCCCGGCCGGTGATCACCCCCGAGGTCGTCTGGGGCGAGCCGGACTTTGCCGACGCGGCGCCAATCCCCGTCGAACCGAGCGAACCGACGACGCAGGTGTTCGAAACCAGCGTCCGTTCCGCCGAGCAGCGTCTCGATCTCACCCGATCTGACCCCGCCGAAGCGGCGGAGTCCCCCGAAGCGCTGGCTGTCGAAGCCGACCCCGCACCGCTGTACGCCGGCGTCGAGACGCTCACCCAGACCGAGCTGCTCGACGAGCTGCACCGCCGGCTCAACGGCATGGACGCCCCGCCGCTGCGCAAAGCCCTCGCCGCGTCGGGCCTTTCGTTGATCCGCCCGGGGCTCACCGCCGACCAGGCCGTGAAAGACCGGCTTGACCCGACCCAGGCCGCGCTGCTCGATCGCTTCGAGAAGCTGCTCGCCGAGCTCGCGCGGCGCATCGAGGCCGGCGACCTCGCGGAGCTCGACGCTCAGGTTGTCGCCGAGGCGATCGCCGCGATGCAGGGGCCTTCGTCGCTGACCCTGCGCAACGCGACGCTGTGCAAGCGCGTCTCGGGTTTCGGCGTGTACGAGCCTTTCGCCAGCACCGAGTTCGTCGCCGGCCGAGAACACCGGGCGATCATCTACGCCGAGGTCGAAGACTTCACCACGCTGCCCCTCGCTTCGGGCAACGCCGGGGCGGGCTTTGAAGTTAAGCTCGAACAGGAAGTCACCCTCTTCAACGAAGCCGACGGCTTGGCCGTATGGCAACAACCCGCCCAGCCCATCCACGACGTCTCCAAGCGCAAGCGCCGCGACTTCTACAACGTGCAGATGCTCACGCTGCCCGCCAACCTCGGCGTCGGCAAGTACCGCCTCAAGGTCCGCGTCACCGACCTGCACGGCGGCACGGTCGACGAGGCAACCCTGCCCATCTCTCTGATCGCCGACGACGCCGTCCGCGGGCTGAACGGATCGCCGACCGCGGTCACGCCTTTCGAAACCCCCGAGCCCGACCTCACCGATACGCAGCGCGAACTGCTCCGCACGCTCGCGCCCGGCTTGTTCACGGAGTAGCCGACCCGCCGTGCTATAAACCGACATGGGTACTCAGCCGGTCGTGTCCGAAACCAACTCACCCCCGGGCTTCCTCGTCATCGTCTCCGGCCCTTCGGGTGTGGGCAAGAGTTCCCTCGTCAACGCCGCCCTCCCACGCCTGGGCGCCGAGTTGTCCATTTCTATGACCACCCGGCCGCGGCGCCCCGGCGACGTCGACGGCACGCATTACCACTTCGTCGACCGTGAAGCCTTCAAAGCGCTCATCGAAGACGACGCCTTTCTCGAATGGGCCGAGGTGTACGGCAATTTTTACGGCACCCGTCGGGCTTTCGTGGACCGACACCTCAACGACGGGCGTCTCGTCGTTCTCGAGATCGACGTCGAGGGCGCCAAGCAGGTCAAAGCCAAGCTGCCCGACGCGTTCGCCCTGTTCATCCTGGCCCCCGACGAAGACGCGCTGCTGGATCGCCTGCGCGGCCGCAAACAGGACGACGAGGCCACGATCCAAAAACGCTTCTCCCAAGCCAAGGACGAGATCGCCCGCGCCCACGCCAGCGACGTGTACGGCAAGTTCATCGTCAACGACACGTTCGATCGCGCCGCCGACGAGTTGGTGTCCACGATCGAAGCCGAGCGTGAACGGCGGGGGGCTTGAACGGCCCGGGAAACCAGAAAGACCGGGATTCGCGCGGCGGCCCGTTTTCTTCGGTTTCCTGCGGGGCTCGCATTTCTTGATTTAAACTCCTGCCATGTCCGGCAAGCCTGCGGTCTTCCTCGATCGCGACAACACGCTGATCCGCAACGACGGCGACCTAGGCGACCCCCGCCGGGTCGAGCTGTTGCAGGGCGCGGCGATGGCGGTCGCGTCGCTGTGCGGGCTGGGATTCAAGACGATCGTGGTCACGAACCAGGGCGGGGTCGCGCGCGGCAAGTACGGAGAGGCGGACGTCGACGCGGTGCACGACCGCCTCGCGGAACTCGTCGCGGAAAAAGCCAACGGCGCGCACCTGGACGCGTTTTACTTCTGCCCGTTCCACCCGGAGGGCACGGTGCCCGAGTTCACCCGTGAGCACGAAGACCGCAAGCCGCAGCCGGGCATGCTCCTCCGCGCGGCGCGGGAACACGGCTTGGACCTCCATCACTCGTGGATGATCGGCGACGCGCTGCGTGACGTCGAAGCGGGGAAGGCCGCGGGGTGTCGCACGGTCTGGCTCTGCGGCGACGACGACGCGCTGCGGCGTGCGGCCGAGGCCGAGCCGAAGCAACGGCCCGACTACGTCGCCGGGACGTTGATCGAGGCCGTACGGATCGTCGCGTCGCAACGGCACAGCCGGGACGAACCCAAAGACGCCGCCATGCACGCCGCGCAATCCGGCCCGCCCGGCAAACGCTTCGACGCCGCCGCGATGGCCCGGCTTCAACGCGTTCCGCCCAAGCGCGACGAGTCGATGCCGGAACAGCCAACGCCCGCCCCCGCCGCGTCGGCTTACGCGAGCCCAACGTCCACCGCCGCATCGAAGTCGGTGCGGCCGTTCCGTCCGTACGCGCTGCCGCCGGCCGAAGAGCCCGACTCTCTGCCGGCCGCGCCCGAAGCCACCGTCAAAATCACCAAGGCCAAGGAAACGCTCGGCAAGCTGATGGACCGGGTCCGTGCGCCGTCGGAGCGTGCTGAAACCCAGCCCGAGCCGGATCGACGTAGCGAAACCCCATCCCCACCCACGGCCGACGAAGCGGCGAGTGCGGGGGCTTCCGAAGGCCAGGCCGCCCCCGACGCTTCCGAGTCACGGTTATTCGCGACCCCGGCCGCCGACCCCACGGACCCCGAGCTCACCAAGCTCGCTCGCGCCATCCTGCAGGAGTTGCGCTGCCAGCGCGGCGGCACCGGCGAATACGGCCCGGGCGCGATCTTCGCCGTGGTCCTCCAGTGTGTCGCCGGGATCGCGCTGCTCGCCGGGCTTTGGCTGGGCGCGGAGAGCGACGGCCTGTTCCTGCGTTGGCTCGGCGTGGCGCTGATCGTCCAACTCGCCGTGGTCGCCTTGCTGCTGGGGATGCGTTCCGGGCGGTGACCGCGATCGGGTTAGGATGCCCGCATGTCGCAGGGAAGCGAGCAACGCGGCGTCGAGCCGCACCGAATCGACCCGCGGGAGCGTCGCGTGGACGGCCGATCGATCGGCCGGCTGTTGGTCGTTATGCCCACTTGGTTCGGCGATTGCGTGATGGCGACCCCCACGCTCCGAGCGCTGCGGCGGGCCTGTCCGGAAACGGCGATTGAAGCGTTGGTCGCCGAGCCGCTGATCCCGTTGATGGACGGGGCGGAGGGCGTCGACGCCTGGCGTGCCGCCGAACCCAAGCGTGGCTTCGGGTGGGCGGGGCGGCAGAGCGAAGCGCTGCGGCACGGAGGCTTCGACGCCTGCGTGCTGCTGCCCAACAGCTTCCGCTGGGCGTGGGCGGCATGGCGTGCGGGCATCCCCATGCGCATCGGCTACGCGCGGGACGGCCGCGGAGCGCTGCTGACCGATCGGCTCGTGCCGCGGCGCGTCGGGTCGCGCTTCTTGGAGGTGCCCACGCTGGAGTACTACCTGCAGCTCGCACGCTACCTCGGGGCCGACGGACGCGACGTCGCGATGCGGCTGCCGGTCGACGACGCGTCGGACCGTCAGGCCGAGCAACATCTAAGCCCCGCGGAAGGTCGCCCGGTGGTGCTGCTTAATCCCGGGGCGCAGAAGCCCGAGAAGCGTTGGCCCGCCGAGCGTTTCGCCGACCTCGCCGACCGCTGCGTCGAACGGCTCGGCGTCGCGGTCGCCGTGACGGGTTCGCCCGCCGAGCGTGAGATCGTCGATGCGGTTTGTGGCCGGGCCCGATCCGAGCCGATGAACCTGCCCGCGCTGGGCGTGGACCTGCCGACGCTCAAAGCCATCGCCCGCCGCGCCGCCGTGCTGGTCACGAACGACACGGGGCCGCGCCACCTCGCCGCCGCGGTGGGCACCCCCGTCGTCACGCTCTTCGGCCCGACCACCCCCGCCTGGACCGAGATCGACTTCCCCCTCGAACGCATCGTCACCGCCACGCCAGACGCGTCGCCCGGCCCCGTCGCCGACATCCCGGTCGAACCCGTGTTCGCCGCCGTCGCCGAGCTGATGGACGCCGCGCAGGGCGCCGACATGTACGCCGCCGAACACGCGTTGGTCGACGACGGCTTCACGGGGTCCGCGTCGTGACCCGGACGACGACCGCGCCACCGGAACCTCCGCCCCCTCCAAGCGATGCACGCTCGTCCATGCGCTTGGCGGTCGTCATCGAGCGATACAACCCCCAGGCCGGCGGCGCCGAGAAGTCCACCGCGCAGATCGTCGAACAGCTCGTCCAACGCGGGCACGACGTCACGCTGATCGCCGGGGCGTGCAAGCCCGACCACGACCCGCCGGGCGCCCGCGTGTTGCGCCTCAAGCAGCGGAAAAGCTCGTCGCCGATGCGGCTCTGGCGTTTCGCGCGTTGGGCCCGAGCGCAACTCGCCGAGCTCCGGCCCGACGCGTCGCTCTCGATCACGATGGCCGTCCCCGCGTCGGTCGTTCAGCCCCGCGGCGGCACCGTCCGCGAAACCCTCGACCGCAACGTCGCCCTCCGCCCGACCGTTTGGAAGCAGCGCAAAAAACGCTTCGACAACGCGATGCACCCCAAGCAGCGGCTGCTGCTGCATCTCGAAAGACGCACGCTCGCCGACCCCGCGGTTTACGCCGTCGCCTGCGTGTCCGGGTACGTCGCCGACCAGCTCCGCCGGCACTACGCCTTCCCCGCCGAGCGTTGCGTGGTCATCCCGAACGCGTCCGTGATGCCCGCGTTGACGGACGCCGAGCAGGCCGAACGCCGGGCCCAGATCCGCCGGGGCTTCGGCGTCGCCGACGACGCGACGGTCTTCGTCTTCGCCGCGCAGAACCCCAGGCTCAAGGGCATCGACACGCTGCTGCCGGCTTTGCGTTCGGTGATCGACGGCGGGGCGGTCGCCGACCCCGTGCTCCTGCTCGCCGGGGCGTACGACTTCGGCGTCCAGCAGCGCGTCGCCGACCTGGGCCTCCGCGACCGCGTCCGCCTGCTCGGGCAGACCTCGGACATGGCCGGCCTGTTCGCGGCGGGCGACGTGACGGTCCTGCCCTCGTGGTACGACCCCAGCAGCAAGGTCGTGCTCGAATCGCTCATGATGGGCGTCCCGGCGATCACCACCGCCTTCAACGGGGCAGGGGACCACCTCGGCCCCACCGAGCACGACCCGAACACGCCCGTGCGTGGCCGCGTCATTGCGGATCCGGGCGATGCCGCCGCCCTCGCCCGGGCGATGATCGAACTCGCCGACCCCGCCGAAAGGGCCCGCTGCGCCGCGAACTGCGCGGGCCTCGCCGATCGGCTGAGCATGGCCCGCCACGTCGACGCGCTGGAGGCCCTGCTCCGTGAGGCGGCCGCGGCTTCGGTCTCGGCCTAACCGCCTCTTGCATCCCCGACGCCGATTCGGGTATGCTTCGCGGCTCGCCACTTTGCACCAGGTATCTGCATGCCCACGATCAATCAACTCATCCGCAAGCCCCGCCGCACGCCGACCACCAAGTCCAAGTCCCGCGACCTGGACCAGTGCCCGCAGCGTCGCGGCGTCTGCCTGCAGGTCAAGACCGTGACCCCCAAGAAGCCGAACTCCGCGCTGCGGAAGGTGGCCCGTGTCCGTCTGTCCAACGGCAAGGAAGTCACCGCCTACATCGGCGGCGAGGGCCACAACCTCCAGGAACACAGCATCGTGCTCGTTCGTGGCGGCCGGGTCCGCGACCTGCCCGGCGTGCGGTTCCACATCGTCCGCGGCGCCCTCGACAGCCTCGGCGTCGACGGCCGGAAGCGCGGCCGTTCGAAGTACGGCGTCAAGAAGCCCAAGGGTTGATCAACCAGAATTTTCATCGGCAAGTAATCGCTCTCGGACCATTCCGTGAGCGGTGAACGAGGGAACGCCGAGCGATCGTTTCGCGACGCCGACCCCGATAGCCCCACAGGAGTGCCCACCATGGGACGCGGATTCACCAAGTCGGAAGAACAGCTCAAGCCCGATCCTCGCCACGGCGACAAGGTTTTGGCTCGCTTCATCAACTGCGTCATGCTCGACGGCAAGAAGACCGCCGCCCAGCGTTGCGTGTACGGAGCCATGGACCTGATTCAGGAACGCCTCGAAAAGGACAAGGTCGAGGACACGAGCTCGATCGACGTCTTCCGGCGGGCCATCGAGAACGTCAAGCCCAACGTCGAGGTCCGCTCGCGGCGGGTCGGCGGCACCAACTACCAGGTGCCCATGCAGGTCTCCCGCAAGCGGCAGCAGTCGCTGGCTTTCCGCTGGATCATCACCGCCTGCCGCAAGCAGAAGGGTCGCCCCATGCACATGAAGCTCGCCCGCGAGCTGTGGGACGCCTTCAACAAGGAAGGCCAGGCCATGAACACCCGCGACCAGATCCACCGCATGGCCGAAGCGAACAAGGCTTTCTCCCACTTCGCGTGGTGATTTCCCCGGGATTTTCAACCTCCAGATCAACGAAGCCCACCGAGTTTCTCGGTGGGTTTTTCTTGGGTCTTCCCATTACGATGAAGTCATGCCTGACGCCACCCACAAGTGCCGCCTCGTCTTCGCCGGGGACACCGCCGAGCAGCCTTGCCTCTGGCAGATGTCTCGCCACTTCCCCGAGGTGCAGTTCGATATCCGCCTCGACGAAACCATGAGCAAGGGCGTGATGATCGTGAACTTCAGCGGCGATCAAGACGACCTCGAAGACGCGTGGCGCTTCCTCCGTGAGCAGGGCGTCGAGGTCGACGTGGTCGAGACGCTGGCCACCGGCGATGGATAAGGCCCACGTCCGCTTGTTCGCGTCCTCCGACGAGGCGGACTTGATCCGGTTGTGGACGCGATGCGAATTGACGACGCCCGCCAACGATCCGGCGGACGCCATCGCGCGAAAAGTCCGCCACGACCGAGACGGGCTCTTGGTGGCTGAGGTTCAAAACGGTCTCGTCGGTTCCGTGATGATCGGTTACGAAGGCCGACGCGGATGGATCAACTACCTGGCCGTCGATCCGAGCTGGCGTAGACGAGGCTTAGGCCGGATGTTGATGGAGACCGCAGAATCTCGGCTTAACGCCCAGGGTTGTCCGAAGATCAATTTGCAGGTTCGCTCCTCAAACCAAAGCGTGATCGCGTTCTACGCCGAACTCGGCTACGCCGTGGATGATTGCATCAGCCTGGGCAAACGGCTTGGGGCTCGCGCGGGATGAGCGTCCCGCCCGACGACTCCCGCGATTCGCGTTACGCGCGTCAAGCCCGCCTGCCTCAGGTCGGCGACGACGGCCAGCGCAGGCTCGCCGGCGCCTCCGTGTTGGTCGCCGGCTGCGGAGCGCTCGGCTCCGCGTTGGCCGAGACGCTCGCTCGTGCGGGCGTCGGGAGCGGCGGCGGCCGGCTGGTCGTCGTGGATCGCGACGTGGTCGAGCGCTCCAATCTCCAGCGTCAAACCCTCTTCGACGACCTCGACGCCGAACGGGCCCTGCCCAAAGCGATCGCCGCGGAACGCCGCCTCCGCGAGATCAACCCGACCGTCAATATCGATGCCCACGTCGCCGACCTCGACGCCGGCAACGTCGTTGCTCTCGCGGGCTGCGACGACGGCGACCGAAAGGTGGACGTGATCGTGGACGGCCTCGACAACTTCGAGACCCGGTACCTGCTCAACGACGTCGCCGTGAAGCACGCCGTCCCCTACGTCTACGGCGGCGCGGTCGGCACGACGGGCACCGCCATGGTCGTGCTCCCGCATTCGGCCCCGCCCGACATCCCGCAGGCCGACCGCGATACGCCCTGGGAAAAGATCGGCCTAGCCACCCCCGACCTCCGCGACCTCTTCGAAACCCTGCCCCCGCCCGGCTCGACCGCGACCTGCGACACCGCCGGCGTGCTGGGCCCGATCATCGCCGTTGTCGCCGCGTGGCAGGCCACCGAAGCCCTAAAGATTCTGCTGGGCGACTGGGAGGCCGTAAACCGGAAACTACTCAGCGTCGACCTCTGGACCAACCGCGTGAACCACCTTGACGTGTCGACGGCGTACGAGTCTTCGTCGGGAATCTGTTCGAAGCAAAGGCGATTCGAATTCCTCGAACGCGCGACCCGCGGCGGGGCGGTCAAGCTCTGCGGGCGGGACGCCGTGCAGGTCGCCCCCGCGGCGCCGACCGCGATCGACTTCGCCGCGCTCACCCGACGCTGGGCCGGCGTCGTGGGCCACGTCCGCGCGGCGCCGTTCATGGCCCGCGCCGAACTGCTCGGCGAGGACCACGGCCTCACGCTCACCGTCTTCGAAGACGGCCGCGCTTTGATTCAAGGCACCGATGACGCCGCTCGCGCCCGTACTGTCGTTGCGCGGTACTTGGGCTCGTGAGAAACCTTCGCAGATAGCCGCAACCCAACGGGTTGCGTGCTCGGAACGCCCCGCCTCCGCGCAGGCCGTTGGCCTGTGCTACCGGCTCACGCGGCCGAATCGGGCCGCAGCAATTGCTCACGCTGGATCATCACTTTCAGCGTGTGGCAGACCAGCTCGATCTGCGTGTCATCCATCCGGTTGAAGAACGGCAGCGCGATCGTCCGCTGGCTTGCCCGTTCGGCCAACGGGAAGTCGCCCGGCTTGAAGCCGAACTGCTCGCGGTAGAACGGCTGCAGGTGGATGCAGGGGAAATAGTTGCTTGCCCCGATCTCGTGGCGCTTCATGCCCGCGATGACCCGGTCGCGTTCGACGTGGCCGTAGCTCGCCGCGAGCCGGACGACGAACACGAACCAGGACATGTCGTCCTCGCTGCCGGGCTCCATCGTCGGCAGGACCAGGTCGTCCCAGTCCATCAGGCGTTCCATGTACGACCGCGCGACGCGACGCCGGGCTTCGAGCATCTCGTCCAGGCGTTCCATCTGGGCGACGCCCAGCGCCGCGGCGATTTCGGAAAGCCGGTAGTTGTAGCCCAGCCGCTCGTGTGCGAGCCAAGACCCCACCGAGTTGTCACTGCCCGCGTGCGCGTCGACCGACCGACCCTGGTTCCGCAGCGACCTGCACGCCGTCGCCAACCGCTCGTCGTCGGTGACGATCATGCCGCCCTCGCCCGTCGCGACCTGTTTGTTCGGATAGAAGCCGTACACCCCGGCCCGGCCAAACGAACCGACCTTGCGCCCGCCCGCCGCCACACCGCCGAGCGCTTCGCAGCAGTCTTCGATCAGGGCGAGGTCGTGTTTCCGTGCGAGCTGCTCCAGCGACGCCATGTGCGTCGTGTTCCCGAACACCTCGACGGCCACGATCGCTTTCGTTCGGTCGGTGATCTTCGCTTCGGCCTGTTTGGGGTCGAGGTTCAGGCTCCGCGGGCAGACGTCCGCAAACACCGGCGTCGCGCCGACCATCAGGATGCAGTTCGCCGACGCGATGAACGAGAACGGCGTCGTGATCACCTCGTCCCCGAGGCCGATCCCCAACGCGAGCAGCACCAGGTGCAGCCCGGCCGTGCCCGACGAAACCGCCACGCCCTGCGAGCGGTCGCTACGGATCGCGACCAGATCCTCGAACCGTTCCTGCATCGGCCCCAGGCTTAGCCGGCCGCTGCGTAGCACCTCCGTCACCGCGTCGATCTCGCGTTGCGTCACGTCCGGTTGGCTCAGGGGCAGGTCGCTCATAACAGCATCATCGGCGGGGTTTGGCGGATCACGCCAAACGCAAAGCTTACCGATCCCCGCTCGCGGTCGACGGCTCGGGCAACGCGCCGCCGGTTTGTGCCGCCCGCCACGCGACCAGGACCGTCAGCGACGCCGGCGTGCCGGGGCGTTCGCTGCCGGCCTTCAAGAGCCGCCGATCGGCCGCATCCAACGCCGTAGGAGCCAGCCGCAGCAACGCCTTCCACCGGCCCGCTTCTGCGATGGACCCGACGGCCACGTCCGCCTCTCGGATCAGCGGCACCCACGCGGCGCCTTCCCGCATCGTCAGCGTGTCGAAGGCTTGCCAGTGTGCCTCGTCCAGCCGCAGCGTCTGTCCCTTGGTCCACGACCGGACCTGCTCCGCCGCCGCGGGCTCGCGTCGCATCCACGCCGACCACGCCCGCGCCCGTTCGAATGGAAACCCGCCTTCTTCTGCTCGCCGGCCGTCCCGCCAGAAAGCCTCCGCCAACACGTCGGTCGCCTCCGCGGAAGCCAGCGGGTGCTGCACGGCTCGCCGCAGCGCTTCCTCGATCGGCGGGTGTCGCAGGCGAACCAAAGCGTCCAAGGCGAGGGCCTGATCCGGTGTCGCGGTTCTCGGCTCGCCCAACCGCCGCAGCGTCAGCCCGATCTGGGCGTGAGTTAAATCGGGCTGACCGGCCAGCAGATCGGCGATCGACGTCGGCACGGTCGGCCACTCGGCCAGCGCGAGCAGCGCTAAGCGAAAGCGTTCCGCCGCGTCCCGCTCCGCCCGTTGCCACGCCGACGCGAACGCCCGGTCGGCACCCGGCACCCCCGACGACAACGCCGCCCGCAGCGCCCGCCGACGCAATTCGGGGTCGCGGGCGTCGCTCGCCAAACTCAACGCCAGCCCGCCCCCCGACGTCAGCCGCAGCCTCGCGATCAGGTTCAACGCCGCCCGCACGTCGCCCGCGGAAAAGCCGATCCGCTGTGGGGCCGTCGCCATCCCGCTCAACGCGTCGGTCCCGCGCCGGTCGCCCGCGTCGTGGAGCAGCACCGCCGCCAACGCCGCTCGGGTGCGGTGCTCGCTTTCGAGGATGCGGACGAGCGCCGCGGGGTCAACGGTATTCACGCCCGCCGCGCGATCCGCGACGGCCAACTGCAACCGTTCACCGTCGGTCAACCCGGGCAACGACCACAGCCGTCGCCGCGTCCGCGCGTCCACCAGATCGGCCGACAAGGCTTCGCTCAGCAACGCCGACCGCGCCGGTACCCGGTCGCCCGTCATCCGCGCCAGCCGCTCGAACGCCAGCCCCGGCGGGTCGGCCAACGACGCGATGCCCAGCCACGCCTCGCGTCGCATCCGTGGGTCGTTCGACTGCGCCCAGGCTTCGAACACCGCGCGGCCGCCGGGGTCTTCCAAGCCCCGCAACCACGCCGCCGCCGCCAGCGGGGCGACGCCCGACCGTTCAACCCACGCCACGAATCGATCCGCTGCGTCATGAGCCGTCGGCTGCGCGACACCCGGCAGCACGTATCCGACCAACAGCAACCAACACGCCGCCCAGGCTCGCATCGCCGCAATCTACAACGTCTAGCCGAGACCGCGTTGACCCCGTGACCGCCGCCCGCGAAGATGCTCGGCCCGTATGAGTGCCCCGCGACCCCGCCCCAACATCGCCGCCCTCCACGCCTACACGCCCGGCGAGCAGCCGACCTGGGCCGATACCGCGCATCCCACCCGGCCCACGGTCAAGCTCAACACCAACGAGAACCCGTACCCGCCCGCCGACGCCGTGCTCGACGCGATCCGCGGTTTGCCCGCCGAGGCGCTGCGGCTCTACCCGCCGCCCGCCTCGGACCGCTTCCGCCGGGCCGCCGCCGACGCCCACGGCCTCACGCCCGGCCACATCCTCGCCACCAACGGCGGCGACGAACTCCTGCGCCTGTTGATCACGTGCTTCTGCGACGTGGGCGACGCTTCGGGCGGCATCGGCACCACCGACCCGACCTATTCGCTTTACCCCGTCCTCGCCGCGACGCACGGCACAACCGTCACCGCCGTGCCGCGAAGCCCCAACGACTTCACGCCGCCGCCCCCCGAACAACTCGCCGAGGCGTGGAACCACGCGGCGTGCGCCCTGGCCTTTTTCGTCAACCCGCACGCGCCGTCCGGCCGGCTCGAAACCCTGGGCTACCTCGAAGCCCTCGCCGAGCGGTTCGACGGCCTGCTCGTGATCGACGAGGCCTACGTCGACTTCGCACCGCGCGACGCCATCGACCTCGTACGCCGCCGCGACGACGTCGTCCTCCTCCGCTCGCTCAGCAAGGGCTACGCGCTCGCGGGCCTCCGCTTCGGCTACGGCATCGCCGCTCCGTCCATCATCGCCACCCTCGACAAGGCCCGCGATTCCTACAACCTCGACATCCTCGCCCAGGTCGCCGCTACCGCCGCGCTTACGCACCGCGATCACGCCAAACAATCTTGGCAAGCCGTCATCGAACAGCGCCGTTTCCTGACCGAGCAACTCCGCCAACGAGGATTCGCCGTCCTCGACTCGTACAGCAACTTCGTCCTCGCCCGGACCTCGGCCGACCTGCCCGACGCCGAGGCGATCTACCTCGGCCTCAAGCAGCGCGACGTCCTCGTCCGCTACTTCAAGACGCCCGACCTCATCGACCGCCTCCGCATCACCGTCGGCACGCCCGAGCAGAACCAGCAACTGATCGCCGGCCTTGACGAACTCCTCCACCCTTGAGCCCCGCCATGCCCCGCACCGCCGAAGTCCAACGCAAGACCAACGAAACCGATATCCAGCTGTCGCTCGATCTCGACGGCACCGCCGAAGGGCAGGTCACGACCGGCGTCGGCTTCTTCGACCACATGCTCACCCACGTCGCCAAGCACGGCCGGCTCTCCCTCCAAGTCTCTTGCGCGGGCGACACCCATATCGACGACCACCACACCGTCGAAGACGTCGGCATCGCGCTGGGCGAAGCCCTCGCCTCGGCCCTCGGCGACAAGCGCGGCATCGAACGCTACGGCTCCGCCGACGTGCCCATGGACGACGCCCTGGCCCGCGTCGCCCTCGACCTGTCCGGCCGACCCGCCCTGGTCTTCCACGTCCCCTGGACCGACTACGGCACCCAAGCCCCCGCCATCGCCGGCGAAAAGATCGGCGTCTTCGACGTGCAGCTCGTCCAGGAGTTCTTCAACGCCGTCGCCACCAACGCCAAAATGAACCTCCACCTCGAGGTCCCCTGGGGCCACAACAACCACCACATCGCCGAAGCACTCTTCAAAGCGTTCGGCCGGGCGTTACGCCAAGCCGTCGCCATCACCCACGACGACATCCCCAGCACCAAGGGCGTGCTCTGACTTAAACCAATGTTGATCTGCCGTGTCGCGGAAGACATCCGCGACGTACCACGTTTCAGCTACCCGTGTCAGAGAACGCGGGCGAGCCCAGGCGGCCACCTCGGGATCGGTCTCGGGTGCGCCGTCCGAGCGGGATTGCTGGCGCGCGGCGCACGCACTGGCGTGTGGGTTTGCACACAGATATGCCGTTAATATCGCTGTGCGACGGGTTCGCCTGAACCGTTGGCGAACGACTCCGGGCGGAAATTAAAAATGGCTTCCGGCCACACAGCGCGATCTTCTTCGGTGAAGTTATCTCGATCCGCGTACCGGCGATACCACACGCGATATTCGGTATTCTCCGTGAGTCGAATCGGGTTTTCTTGATAGCTCGATGAGCCGTCAACAAAGCCAAGGTTCGCACCGTCTCCGTGCCGCAAGCCCAAGTAGGTTTCGTTCATGGCGAAATCGTCGGCGTCTACGCCACCGTCAGCATTGGGTGTGTCGTGGCCCCGGCCATCGGCGTAAAGAACGGTTTCTGAGGCCTGCGAGACGTCAGTCAGCTTGTAAAAGGCAACGGCATCGCCAGCCTTGGGCCCGAGTTCGGCGGTCGGATCTAAACCCGGGATCGGGTCGTGACCGAAGAAGACGTTCATCTTGATCGTTCGGACATCGGTCTGATCGTTGCTTTGACCATCGACGGGATCGACGGGCAGTTCAAGGTAGACGGGGTCTTGCTTGTACGTATCGTAGTTACGATCTGCCGCGGTGCCGTCGCTGACAACTTGACCCAAGTAAGGGTCAAGTGCGTTGAACCACAGTGCGTCGCGTTGCTGTTGGGTGCTTAGGCTGTTTTCGTTTCCAGGTTGAGGAACTCGCTGCCGATAGTCCGC
Organism: Planctomycetota bacterium; assembly: GCA_039180415.1. GTDB lineage: Bacteria > Planctomycetota > Phycisphaerae > Phycisphaerales > Phycisphaeraceae > CAZIXN01. Next base: position 27,481 of record JBCDDH010000005.1, read on the forward strand.
GCTGTACGCCAAGGTTGCTTGCGATAAAGAACGCAGGTTGCTTAGGCAAACGGCCGCCTTGCCCGCGTCGCGAGCGTTGCCCAGCACGGGCACGAGGATGGCCACGAGCACGGCGATGATGCCGATCACCACGAGCAGTTCGATCAGCGTGAAGGCGGCGTTCCGAGTGCGGGCGGGTCGCATGAGCATCTCCGGGTGGTACGCCGCGGGCGTGAGCGGGCCGTGAGCACGCCGGGCACGGTCAATCTAAGGCCCCCACAATCGCGTCGACCAGTTGCTTGGCGTCTTCGTCCGCGAGCGTCCCGGCCGGCCAATCGAAGCGGAAGCGTTCCTTGTGCGGGGCGTCGTCGGCGTAACGCGGGATCAGGTGGAAGTGCACGTGCATCACCGCCTGCCCCGCCGCGACGCCGTTGTTCTGCAGCACGTTCACGCCGGCACAACCGGTCGCGGCTTTCACGGCACGGACAAGCTTGGGCAGCGCCGCCCCCAACGCCGCCCCCACGTCCGCCGGCACCTCGTCGAGCTCGACGAAACATCGCTTGGGGATGAGCAGCACATGCCCCCGGCTGACCGGCCCGATGTCGAGGAACGCGTAGACGTGCTCGTCCTCATACACGCGGTGGCTGGGCAGATCGCCAGCAACGATTTTCTCGAAAAGCGAGGCACTCATGGGCCAGCGTTGAGCAGCAGGTCTTCGCGGTTGTAGGAAACAATGCGTGGTACAGCCCGGCCTTCGTGGACGACCGAGCGATCGACCGTGGCGGTGATGCGGAACTCTCGTTGAGCGCCAGAGGCGAAGTCACCGGTGGGGTAGCCCCGCAGCAGGATGTAAACCGTGTACACGTCGCTACGGACATCAAACACCTGATTGAGCGCGCCCAGCGCGGCTAGGCGTTCCTCGGCGTCATTGCGGGTGTCATCGGCATCGAAGGTGATATCAGTCGCGTTGTTGGCCGTGAGGTTCGCTTCGTATTCGTTGAAGTCGCCGGTGATACGTTCGGCCGCGGCGGGCAGGCCCAAGTCGGCGTCCACAACCGCGTCGAGCAGGTCGTAGATGCTTAGCAATCCCGGTCCGTCACGCTCGATCGTGCGCCCAGACGCGCGGCGTCGATCCACTGTGCTGACCCCACTAACGGGCATCACCGGATCGCCAATTGCGGGATCGAATTCCCGCATGCGGCGGATGGTTTCGGCAACCGCGTTGCGATCGGCCGCGTTATCCATCGGCAAGACGCGCCGTAACGTGTCCTCCAATCCGGTCGCATTTGGGTCGATGCTGATGGTGTTAAGGTTCATCCGGCCGGGCACGAGTTGCTCGTCGGCGTCATCGATTCGGCCGTCGCCGTCATTATCAATGCCGTCAGAACCGGGGGCGAAGGTTGAAAGTTTCGAGAACAGGAACCCGGGGAACGTCTGCTGTAAAACGCTCGGGGCGTTTCCGAGGTAAGCAATGAAGTCGTGTTCAATCGCTGTGCTTCCAGCCGCGAGTTGAGGGACGGCGTCGATCATGAAGTCCCGGATTTGAAAATCGTTGGTATTGGCGGTGACGCCGCCAGCACCTGTGGTCGCCGAATTCTCTGCCGAGGGCGCGTTGTTTGCCACGTCTTTCCATACGTCGGCGACAGTAAGGGTGTTGCTGAACCGATCGACGCGCGGGCCGAGAAAGACGATGCGGAAGAAGTCTGACGCCCGCACGAAGTGGTCGGCGTTGCCGATGAGGAAGGGCTCGACAGGGGTGGTGCCCGACGGCAAACTGCGATCGGGGCTGGTGGGGTTGGTTGCGGTGAGATCGTTTTCGAAGCCGGTGGCGTCGCCGGTGATGCGTAGGGCGTCGTCGACCCGCGTATCGAGAAAGCCCGGGAACGCGGGGTCTCCGCTGGTTTGGCCCTTGTCGTAGGTACCCAGCCAATGGCCTGTATCGGGCGAGCCGGGGGTGCCGTTGAGAGGAACGGGGGTGACGAGCCGTTCGATGACGGCGGGGATCTGATCGTTTTGAATGGGGGCGGCCGGCGGGGCGAGCTCGTCAAGAAACGAATCTGTCTCGTCGAAGTTGTCTTTCATCCGGACGTCGTCTTCGTTGACCGTGAGCATGGACAAGCCGGCTGCGGTGCCCACGATACTGATGCGGGCGACGGTCTGATTGTGGGTCGAAATGCTGGGGTCGGCGGGTTCGGCGAACCCGACGGCGGGTCGGGCGTATTCCTGGACGACCGTATCGGGCAGGGCAGGGACGGCGAAGCGTTGGTAGACCGCCGTATCCGTGGTGCCCTCGATCGGTGCGTTCAGGGCGAGAAAGATGCCGGCGTCGATATCCCAATCGCCGGACCCGTTAGAGAACCAATTCGGGGCAATCGGGCCGATGTCGACACGGACGGCATCGACATCGGCGCTGCCGGAACCGGTGCTTCCGTCGGGAGGCAGGACGGGGGATTCGAGTTCGTCGAGTTCGTTGGCGCCGGTGAAGTCGCCGACGTGGAGATACACGATTTCGTTGGGGTAGAGGTAGTTGCGGTCGCTGCCGGCCGTGCCGGCACTGAGTGCGGTAATGATTCGGTCGCGCAGGTCGTCGGGTTGAGTGCCGAAGGATCGGGTGTTGCTGCCGTTTTCGAGGGTGAGTTCGATCTCGGCGAGGGGGATCGGCACGTTCCAGGGGTTGACCAGTTCGATGACCACGTAGTAGTCGGACTCGCTGAGCAACTCGAAGGTCACGCGATCGCCGTTGACGTCGGGGGTGTTAGAGTCGCCGTCGTCATCGACAAAGACATTCTGGAGGATGGTTCGCGAGTCATACCGTGCTTTGAGGTACACCTCGGAGATGAACGGCAAGTACTCCATGCCGTAATAGGTGGTGGAGTCGACGGCACCACCAGGTACACCGGAGGCGGTGAGTTCGGGAAGGGCTTGGCCACCTTCGATGTCGTCGTCGCGCCAGTCGATGGCGAAGGCGGCGGCCATGCGGGCGAAACCGTCCCAGGTCGGGACGTCGCCGCTAGCACCAGATGGATCGGGACCAACAATGTTAGCTCGAGCAGGGTCGAGCAGATCGAAGCGGTTTTTGGTGAATACGCTGTTGCTGAGGTCGTCGATCTCGTCGCCTAGGGCGCGGAAGAAATCGCGAATATCGTTGCGATCGGCTTCGTTGAGGTTGAAGCGGCCGAAGTCGCCCGAGCCGTTGATCGTGGTGAAGCGCTTCCGGGATTCTTGCTGAAAAAACTCGTCGATCGTGGGTTGAATAGGACCGCCCGGAAACCCGGTTGTGCTATAGAGGATGGTGAATGTGCTTTCGACGCGGTCGGCATCGACGTTGGCTCGCCAGAAACGCAAGTCGGTGGTGCTTTCGACGGGGGCGTCGGCGTAGGTACGTAGGTTGCGTAGGTTGCGGTTCAAGCCGTTGCGGAAGCGTAGCTCGATCTCGTTGGCCCGACCGTTGCCGAGGGTACCGATACTGGGGGCGACGTCGTCTGCGTCATTGCGGAAGAGTTCGGCGGCGGTCAAGGGGCTGCCGGCGGTGGGGTAATCGTCGGGGTTGGTGTCGGCCAATTGTTGGAGGCCGTTGCCGATGCGGTCCCAACGGGTTTGGTTGGGTAGGGTGTTGCCGGCATTGCGATAAGGCTTGCCGGTGAGCAGCCACGAGGTAAGTCGTTGGATGTAGCCGTTGGCGTTGATGCCGTTGGGCGTAACGTTCAAGCCGCGGAGGGTAAGCAGGTTGTCTCCAGCGTTTTGCGCAACGGGGTTGGCGGTATAGGGCAGCAGGCCGGTGGGTAGGAACGACCCGGCCGGCGAAAGATCGGTGGGGTTGTACCAGCGGGGGCGGCTTGCGATGGTCAGAGAGGAGGGGTCGCTGGCGGAGGCGACGTTGAGGTTGACCATGGCGGAGTTGTCGATGACCCGCCAAGCGGCGACGTAGGTGAGCCCACCGCCTGAGGTGGCGGCGGCGTAGGTCCAGCGAGAGTCGGCGATGCCGTCTCCGTCGGCATCGGCGAAGCGCCAATTACCGTTGCTCCCGCTGTCACTATTCTCGGTCATTTCCCGCTGCATGTCGGTGAGGTCGAGCCAGGTATCGCCGGAATTCAGGTTGTTGTCGGCGGTGCTGAGGTAGGCCCGGGGTACGGTGCCGCCGCCGGCTAAAGTGACGTGGTTACCGAGGTCCAGGAAGACGCCACGCATATTGGAGATGTGCGGCCAGTATCCGGTGGCGTTGCCGTTGGCTCCGCCGGGGATTGGGTAAGGGGGATTGTTGTAATTCGAATCCGGCAGATTGCCGGGATTAGTGGACGGCCACGCCTCAAAGACCGGCTCGTTTGAGGCGAGCCACATGTCGTCGTTCTGGCCCCGATCGGTAACGGCAGGATTAAAAGTAGGCAGGCCGGCCTCATCGAACGCATCGGCGATTTCACCGATGAAAGCGGTACGGGCAGGGCCGATGCCTTGGGCGCGGTAAAGCGTGCTGCTGCCGCTCGGATCGCGCGGGTCTACACGTCGACCTCCGTTGGCATCGGGGTCGTCTAGCGCGGCTACAGGGCCGGCCGCGGCTTCGTCGACAGGAAAAGTGAGCAGGCTGCCGCCTTGAATCTCAGGGTTAGCAGACCAAGTGAACGGATAGTCGCGGCCGATCTGGCCGTACTGAATATCGGGCAGCGGGGCACCGTTTTCATCTTCGGTGCGCGTGGGCGTCTTGATCGGCAGATCTGGGACGAGCAAGCTGCGGTTGAACCAAGCCAACTCGTTATCGTCGTAATCTTGGGCACGCGTGTCCATGAGTTGGGTGGACCGGCGGTCGGACCGGGCCATCTGCAGGAACGATGCGCCCATCATGACCAGAAGAACGATGAGTACGACGGCCAAGACCAGTACGGAGCCCGACTCTCGGCAGTTGGCGCGACGCTGAAGCAAGTGCTGGCAAGGGTAAGGTTTACACATCTAAAGGGTCTCCTGGATCAGGAGGAAGGCGTCCTGGGGCCGAGAACGCCAGCGGGTAGAAAAAGCCAAACCGTTTGGATAGTGGCGGCGGGCCGGGGTCAGTTCGGCAGGTCCGGCCGGTGGTTGTCGTGGTGGCGGATGGGGACGATCTGCTCAAACCATTTGCCGGGAATGGGATCGAACTCATCCTGGCTGGGGTCGTTGAGAGCCGGCGTCGCGCTGGGAACCTCGCCGACCGAGGCGTAAGTGCCGTCGCCGTCATGAAGACGGAAGCGGATGCGTAAGGCGTAGGGCCACCATTTGGCGGAGCCGGCTTCGAAGCCGTCGTCGTCGGTGCCAAAACCAAACGCTTCTCTAGCCGCCAGAGGGATGTTGCTTTGGTCCAAGTCGTAATCGGGCGTGTGGCCGAAAACGAAAACAGCGCGGTTTTGAACGTTGGGCGGGAAGGCGGGGTTGTCCTCAAACGCGAGGACGTTGGGGATAGGCTCGGGAAACGCGGTCGTTGGCAAGCCGACGTGTCCGACCAGGGGGGGGTACTCAATTCGAGAGCTGGCTAGGTTCGACGACGGAAGCGTGTGATATTCCCCGTCGAGTTGCAGCGGATTCGCGAAGGGACCGAGTGTGCTGGGATTAGCGGCATTGGCATTACGCGGGAGTCGCCATGTGACCGGCTCGGTGCGGTCGAAGGGGAGGCCTTGGCGAAGGACGCCTGCGCTGTTCTGGACCCAAACGGGGTTGGCCCCAATGGCAGCGTTGGGCGTAACCGTTGGATCGTAAGCCATGTTATACCACTTGATCCCGACGATCCTCGCGATCACGTCACCATTGGAGCTAGGCTGGAAGTAGACATACTCGTCGGGCCGTCCGTCGGGCAGGCCGTCGGGGAAGAAGCCATCGACGAAGATTTCGTCACCGTTAGCGTTGCGGCGGATGCTGCGCCACTGCCCGGTCGGCCAATCAGGTTGGAAGCGAGGATCCCACCAGGGCAGCAAGATGCGTTCGACATTTTCGACGGCGGTTGTGCTTGGGTCGTCTAACGTGTTCGGGTCGTCGGCGAGGGTGTAGTCGTCAGTGATGTCGGCGGCGAAGTCAACGGCGAAGTCGCTGACGTAAGGGATGAAGAACGTGTGGTTGCGGCCGACAGCTTCGGGGGCGTAGGGGTAGTCGATGTCTTGGGTGGTCAGGGGGCGTTGGCCGGGGGTAGCGAAGGCCCAACTCAGGGCATGCCGGGCGTAAGCTTCGTTAGGCAGTTCCTGGTCGTCGAGGGTGCGGGTAAAACCAGCGCGCCCAGGGTCTGTAAGGCCATTCGTCGGACTGCCGATGTCGTACAGACCGTCGATGTTGACGGTGCTACCGGTCGCAAAGCTCTCGAAGAAGCTTGCGAAAGATTGACCTTCGTTGTCCGGGTCTCGGAGGGCGATAACGTCGGTGGCCCCCTTCCAGAGTTGGTCATAGGCGTCGGTGTCACTGTCCACGCCGTTGGCGTTGGCGACGTCCGTTTCGTCGATGCGGATGGTGTTGGTGACGCCGAAGTTGACGCCGACTTGGAATCCGTTGGTGCCGCTGCCCGCGAAGAGTAGGCTCGTATCGGGAGCGTTGTAGGTGGTGCCGTCGTAGACACGCTCCCCATCGGGGTAGAGCGACTGATCGTCGAGGATGAATAAGCCCTGGCGGCCAATCACCAGGTTGGTGACTTGGGACATGTCGAAATCGTCGCCGGCGGCAGGGGCCTGGCCAGGTTCGGTGTTGGTGGGCATGCTGCCGTCGAGATTGGCGCGAGCGACGTGGCCGAGCCAGATGCGCTGGAAGGGGGCGAAGGCTTCAGAGTCGTAGCGGTCGGGGGCGGCGGGCGTGATGGACTCGGTGTGGTCGGCCTGAGCGAAGAAGGCGATCTGGTCGGTGCGGATGACGATGGGTTCGCCGGGGTCGTTGGCGTCGCCGTCGCCGTTGCGGTCCACGCCGGCCAGCCACTCTTCGGGGTCTTGGCGGGTGTTGGTCGGATCGGGGAAGCGGACACCGGCGTTACGCTGCTGGATGATCACGAGGAAACCGCCGGCTTCGTCGGCGAACTCATCGCGGCTGCTGCTCTTTTCCGGGTTGGCTTTAGCGACGCTCATACGGGCCGCGTCTTGAAAAGCCTGGTCAGAGAGGATGCGAGCATTGCTGACAATTTGGCTGGTATCCGCACCGATGTTGATGGCCTTGGTCGTCTCGTTGAATACTCGGCTAACTAATAGCAACAGGACGCTGGTCACCGAGACGGCGACGATCAACTCAATGAGTGTGAAGCCAGGGCGTCGATGGCGGCGAGTTGGAAGGTGGGACTTAAACATGGTTGATGACGGGGATCATTCTTCGGTGCGGGCGACGCCCGAGGACAAGACACGCACGTCGCGGAGGGGGTTGCGGGCTTCGCCGGTGGGCCGCAGGCCGATCCAGATCGCACGGAGCGAGCGTTCGGCGCTTAGGAAGTCCGCGGTGCTCTGCCGGGTTTCTTCGTTGACGCGTAACAGGTTGAAGTTGCCGGCCCGAGGGAAACCCGCGACACGGTAAATCTTGCCATCGTCGCCCAAAAACAGGTCGCCAGGGAGCAGAAGGAAGCCCTCGCTGCCGTCGGGGAAGGTGACCTGGTTGGGCACCTCGAGCTGGATCTCGTTTTCGTCGAGGTTGTCAGGGTTTCGGGTGGTGCCTTCCTGTAGCGAGGCGTCGTTGGCCGGGATGCGGAAGACCTTGGGGAAGTAGTTGGGATTATCGAAGGGGTTGGCGGCCACGATCGCGCTCTGGGCGTCGGCATTACCGATGGCTGCGAAATCGGGGTAGATCGCCGGATAAGGGCCGGTGCGGACGTCGTCGTAAGGTTCGGAGTCTTCGGGGATGCCCGCGACGTCTTCGGGGTAGCGCTCGAGGACGAGGCTAAAGACCTGCCAATCCGAAGCAAACTCGCTGGCGGCGATGCCGCGCCGCAGCAGCGGCACCACATAAAGTTCACGCTGTCCGGGGTCGGCGATGTAGCTGGGGAAAGAGCGATCAATCTCGCCCCACGCGCCGAGCATGGATTGATGGAGGGCGTAGGTGAATTTTGAAGTATCGCCGAGCGGAAAATCGGCTGGGGGCGTAATACGTGTGCCGTAGTTCGCGATCGCCCGCATGTCAGGAAAGACGGTGTTGACCGGCGTGGTCGAGTTAGGGATCGGGTACGTAACGGTCGATGGGATGGGCGGCGCGTATTCGTCAACCTCAGACAAGGCGTAGAGGTCGAATTCCGGTTCGTTGACAATGAAGCGTTCCGCGGCGGGCGGCGCGTCGGGGTTGAGGCCGCGGGCCAGCACGGCGCCGCTTAAATTGTCCACAGCGAGGTCATCAACGCTGATACGCGTCCCGGTTGGCCCGAACAAATTGTCGGTGAAGAAAAACAACTGTGTGGCATTGAGCGCCTTGGCCTGGATCAGCGACTCGGAACTGCGGACGTTCTGCTGGCCGAGGATGTCGCGGACGGACTCCTTCTGCATCAGGATGGCCGGAGGGAACAGTGACGCGACAGACGTGATACCGATGGCAAGGATGCCCAGAGCGATGAGTACTTCGCTGAGCGTGAAGCCGGAAAGACCGGATGAGCGGGGACGGTGAGGCATGGCGTTTCGGTGGTTTAGCGGCGCAGCTCGGCACCGGTGCGGCGGTTAAAGAAAAGGACTTCGCCGCCAGCTGAAGACGCAATCCAGGCGAGTAAATTATTGTCTTCAGTGGTGTCGATGACGATGGCGGCGGCACCTTCGGGGTGGAACAGGCCGTTGCCGGCGTCGGTCGCAATAGTGCCGGGTTCGTCGGTCTGGGCAGCGCTGACGAATTGAGGGGGGACGCGGTCGGCCTGGAAAACGGCGATGCCGACGACCGGTTCAAGCCGCTCGAAAGGGAGCTTCCGCCGGCCTTCCATGAATCCACGGGCGTCGGGTTCACGGTTTTCGGGACGGGACAGCAGCGTGCGGCTTTGGAAGTCGTCGAACGTAATCCTTTCGGCGGTTGCACGGCGGAAATCTTCGAGCGTATCGGTCTGTGCGAACGCTTCGCGGGTGCTGGTGGTTTCCCAGAAGCCGTCCCCGTCCCCGTCGTAATAAACGTAGCCGTCCGCCCGCTGGAAACGTCGTAGGTTGTCTTCTGCGGTGTCGGTCGGATCGAGGCCTTGTGTGATCAGGTCGCCACGCCGACTGAACGACACTGCAAACGGCGGGGGCAACAGTTGCAATTCATCTTCGTCGGTACGAATGATGCCCAGCACGGCTACGCCGCGTGGCAGCAACAGGTCGTCTAGGTTCTGGATCGGCTTGTAGCCGTTGAAAATCGTTGTGCCGACCGGGGGCAGCTCGAGACGCCGGCCGCCCGTTTCTTCGGCGGCCTCGTCGTTCTCGCTGACCCGCAGTTCGTTGGCGGGCGTGACGATCAGGACGGCGCCGCTATAGCCATCACCATTGGCTTCCGCGTTTCGGCCTTGGTACGGATCGACAAACGGCACATACCGGGTAGCGAATGCACGGGCCGCCGACACCGCGTTGGAGACCGAGTTGGCGGCCATCTGCTCAGAACTGGTCCGCAGCATGCCGCGGATATACGGAAAGCTTAGCCCTACCAACAGCGAGATGATCGCGATGACAACTAGCAACTCGATCAGTGTGAAGGCGTTGCGGCCACGATGACGCATCGGGGTGGCAATTTGCAAAGGCATTAGTCGATCTCGAAGCTGTAAACGTTGTCCTCGGCCAAGCGAGCCAGCTCGAGGTCTTCATCGGAGAGCGTGCCGCCATCTTCGAGTTCTGCCAATAATTCGGCATCACCGAATTCGCCGTCTGGTCCAGCTGAAGCAAAGAACGGTGTGGGATGGGCGGGGAGATAATCGTCGTCGGTGAAGCTGTCGCCATGACTGACCCGTGCGGCGTAGCGAAGCTTGGTATCCCATGGATCGGTCAACGTCCACAGCGAGACGTCCAGGTAGCGTTGGAGGCTGGTCGCGTTTCCGGACACGACTGAGAAAGGTGGGGGATCGCGGTCGTCGGAGTCAAAACCGTCATTTTCTTGGTCCCAACTCAGGCCCTGCCTGCCGATACCCGCACGGACGATGCTTTCGGTGGTGCCGCCTAGTTGCATTACCCGAGAGAGATATAGACCGATGGTGGTGTCTTCCTCTTCATCGTCATCTTCCGAAACCACCAAATTCGGTATCGCATCGGCACCGGTGGTGAGGGTGTGGTTCGGCACTTCACCGCTATTCAGTTGGTATTCGTCCAGTCCGGCAGTTAGAGCATTGAGTGTGCCGCGGGCGCGGCTGACGTCGGCGTCGGCGAGCATGCGCAAAGCCACCGGTGAAAGGATGCCGACCAGGATCGCGATGATCGAAATGGTTACGAGTAATTCGATCAGCGTGAAGCCCAGACGAAATTCAGACTGGGCTTTATGCGCGTTCTGGAAACGGGTCGGCGTCATGGCTCAACTCACAGGGAAACGGTTTGCAATTCCAGTAATGCCACAAGTCGCGAGTCACGTTGTTACATCATCGAGCTCATCAGCTTGACGAGCGGCAGGAACAGGGCGACGACGATGAAGCCGACGATGCCGCCGAGCACGACGACCATGATCGGTTCGAGCAGCGACACGAGGCCGGCCACCGCGGTGTCGACCTCTTCGTCGTAGTTGTCCGCGATCTTCAGCAGCATCTTGTCGAGGTCGCCGGTCTCTTCGCCGACGTCGATCATGTTCACGACGATGGGGTCGCAGACCTTGGCTTTACGCAGCGGCTCGGCGAAGCTGTCGCCCTGACGCACGGAGTCGTGCACGTCGCGGAGGGCGTTGGCGTAGATGGCGTTGCCGGTGGTGTCGGCGGTGATGGTGATGGCGTCGAGGATGGGGACGCCCGCGTTGACCAGGGTGCCGAGGGTCCGGGTGAACTTCGCGATGGTGGACTTGCGGACCAGGTTGCCGATGATCGGGGCCTTGATGAAGATCCAGTCGGTGATGAACTTGCCGCCGGAGGTTTTGCGGACGAGCTTCATCAAGAGCCAGAGGATGGGGGGCACGAAGATGAGGACGACGACACCGGGGATGGTCTGGTCGGGGTTGATGCCGAAGAGCGGGCCGGCGAGCCACTTGGAGGCTTCGATGAGGAAGAGGGTGAGCGCGGGCATCTCGGTGCCGAAGTCGTCGAAGATCTCGATGAACTTGGGCACGATCAGGAGCATGATGCCCACGACGATGATCGACGCGACGCCGATGACCGCGGCGGGGTAGATCATGGCGGAGATGATCTTGGCCTTGAGCTTGGCGGCCTTTTCGAGGAAGTCGGCCAAGCGGGCGAGGATCAAGTCCAACACGCCGCCGATCTCGCCGGCGGCGATCATCTTGGTGTAAAGGGTGTTGAAGGCCTTGGGGTGCTTGGCCATCGCGTCGGAGAGGGCGGCGCCGGAGGAGACGTCCTCGTGGATCTCGGTGAGGGCCTTTTTGAGTGGGCCGGGCTTTTGTTGCTGTTCGAGGATCGCGAGCGAGCGGAGGATGGGCAGGCCGGCGTCCTGGAGGGTGGACATCTGGCGGGTGAACGTCGTGAGCTGCTTGTTGCTCACGCCGCCGAAGGAGATGGTGATGTCGCCGCCCTTTTTCTTTTCGCCGCCGCCTCCGCCCTTGCCGCCGCCTTTGCCCGCGGCACCCTTCTTGGCCTTCTGTTCGCGGATGGCGGTGGGGAAGAAGCCTTGGCTCTTGATGCGGGCCGCGGCCTCGTCGGGATTGGCCGCGCTGATCGTGCCTTTCTGCGGCTTGCCCGCGTCGTTGAGCGCTTCGAACGAGTAGTTAGGCATGGTGAACTCCTATCGCTTGATGGAGCCCCGGGGGGCAATCCGGGGCCGGGCCCGCATCCGCTCGCGGGCCTCCACTCAACTCCCGGGTCGGCGAGGATTCAATCCTCGATCATCGTTTCCCGGACGACCTCGTCCAGGCTGGTCAAGCCGTCGTACATGGCGATCAGGCCGGTCTGTCGGAGCGTCCGCATCCCGCGCTTGCGGGCTTCGGAACGCAGCAGCTGCGAGCTCGCCTGCTTCATGATCAGGTCGCGCAACTCGTCGTCGAGCACCATGATTTCGTACAGGCCCATGCGGCCCTTGTAGCCTGACTGGTTGCAGAAGTCGCAGCCCCGCCCGCGGAACAACTGCCGGCCTTCCAGGTCTTCGAGCGTGAGGTTCAGGGCGAACAGCTCGTCCTCGGTGGGGTCGTAGGCTTCCTTGCACCGCGGGCAGATCTTCCGGACCAGCCGCTGGGCGACGATGCCTTCGATTGTGGCGGTGATGAGGAAGGATTCCAGCCCCAGGTCTAGGAGGCGCGCGATCGATGAAGGCGCGTCGTTGGTGTGCAGGGTGGTGAACACCAGGTGGCCCGTCAGCGAGGCCTGCACCGCGATCTGGGCGGTCTCGAGGTCGCGGGTCTCGCCGACGAGGATGATGTCGGGGTCTTGCCGGAGGAACGACCGTAGCGCCGACGCGAACGTGAGGCCGACCGCGGGGTTGACCTGCACCTGGCAGAGCCCGTCGATGTCGTATTCAACAGGGTCCTCGGCGGTGAGGATCTTCTCGCTGATCTCGTTGAGTTCCGCCAGAGCGGAATACAAGGTGGTGGTCTTGCCCGAGCCGGTGGGCCCGGTGACGATGACGATGCCGTTGGGCTTGTGGATCAGCTGGCGGAAGGTGTCCAGGTCGTCGGGCCGCATGCCGACCGAGTCGAGGGACAATTTGGTGTTGGTGCGGTCGAGCACACGCATGACGACCGACTCGCCGAACATCGTGGGCAGCACCGCGACGCGGAGGTCCACGGGATTGGCGCCGACCGTCAGCTCGATCCGGCCGTCTTGGGGGAGGCGGCGTTCGGCGATGTCCAGGTCGGCCATGACCTTCACGCGGGAGACGATCGGCAGGGCCAGGTGCCGCGGCGGGGGGATCATCTCGTAGAGCACGCCGTCGATGCGGTACCGCCTCTTGAACTCGTCCTCGAACGGCTCGAAGTGGATGTCGGAGGCCTTGTCCTTAATCGCTTGGAGCAGGACGAGATTGAGCAGCCGGATCACCCGGTTGTCGTTGGCCATCTCGATCTGTTCTTCGAGATCGACCGACTTGGAGCCGTCGAGCACGAAGTCGTCGTCTTCGTCGGTCTCGCCGTAGAACTCGTCCATCAGCGACTGCAGCGAGTCTTCATCCTCGCCGTAGTGCTGCTCGATCCGTTTCTCGAGCTCTTCCTCGGAGGCGACGACCGCATCGACGGAAAAGCCCATCATCAGTTGGAGCGTGTCTAAGGCTTGATAGTTGTCCGCGGATTTGACGGCGACGGTCAGCCGCTTCTTGCCCTCGTCGTACGACAACGGCAAAACCGAATAGGTGTTCGCCATCTCCGCGGGGATCTTCTTGAGGACCTCTTCGGGGATGTCGAACTCGGCCAGGTTGACCATCGCCATGCCCTGCTGGGCGGCGAGCCCCTGATTGAGCTGGTCGGCATTGACGTAGCCCAGTTCGATCAGCAGCGTGCCGATCGGTGCTCTGCGGGTCTTCTGCAGCGACAGTGCTTCTTGCACTTGATCTCGGGTGCAGAACCCCAGCTTGGTCAAGACACGGCCGATACGACGGCCTTTGAGGTCGGCGCTTTTCGAAGATTTGGGGGCGGTCTTCTGGGCCATGCGTCGCCTTACCTAAAGAGTCAATTGTTTCGTATTCCAGGTGTCTTAGCGAATCGGGCTTGATTTCAAACTAAAAACACGAGAGACCATGAGCTAGCATAGTGTAAGGACATTGGATTCCAAGCCGTATGCTAGGGGTTTGCGAGACGGGCGAATGGAAAGTGGAACAATGTTTGATTTTCAAATCCTCCAATGGAGGCGAATCCAACCGATAAACTGCCACCATGACGATGTCTCCGACCGCGATGGAAACCGATCTGGCCGCATACTGCACGGAGTTGGCTCGTTCGGCTCGGGCTTCGTCTCGGGTTGTCTCGGCCGCGTCGGGAAGTGTTCGTCAGGCGGCTTTGATCGGGATGGCTGAGGCGGTGGAAAGCCGCGCGTCCGAATTGCAAGCGGCTAACCAGCAGGACCTCGACGCCGCGCCAAGCTTGGGGCTGACCGAAGCGATGATCGATCGGCTTCGCTTGACCGACGCCCGGCTGGAATCGATGGCCCGGGGTGTACGCGACATCGCCGCTCAAGAAGACCCGGTGGGGGCGGTGCTCGACGGCAGGGTCCTACCCAACGGGATCCGCCTGCTGCGTCGGCGGGTGCCTCTGGGCGTGGTATTGATCATTTTCGAGAGCCGGCCGAACGTCACGGCGGACGCGGCGGCGCTGTGTCTCAAAGCCGGGAACGCGGCGATCCTGCGGGGCGGGAAGGAGGCGCTGCACAGCAACCGGGCGATCGCCGAGTGCGTCCGGTCGGGCTTGGAGCGGGCCGGTCTGCCGGGGGACGCGGTGCAACTGGTCGGCACCACGGACCGGGCCGCGGTGGGGCACCTGCTGCAGCTCGATCAGGACATCGACGTGTGCATCCCGCGTGGCGGCGAGAGCCTGATCCGTGCGGTGGTGACGCAGAGCAAGATCCCGGTCATCAAGCACTACACGGGCAACTGCCACGTCTACATCGACGAGCACGCCGATCCGAAGAAGGCCGTGGAAATCGCTTTGAATGCCAAAACCCAGCGCACGGGTGTATGCAACGCCGCGGAGACGTTCCTGTTCCACGCGGGGTGTGTAGACAACGGGCTACTGAAGCGGGCCTGCGTCGCGTTGCTGGACGCGGGGGTGGAGCTTCGGGCCTGTGAGCGCACCCGGTCGGCGGTCGGTGGGCACGCCGGGCTGCTCCAAGCGGGCGACGACGACTGGGCCGCCGAATATCTGGACATGATCGCCGCGGTGCGGGTGGTGGACTCGGTGGCGGACGCGGCCGACCACATCAACCGCTGGGGCAGCCGACACACCGACGCGATCGTGAGCGAGCGTGTCGGCCGCATCCAGGCATTCATGCAGGCGGTGGACACGGCCAATCTGATGGTGAACTGCTCGACGCGGTTCAGCGACGGCCAGGAATACGGCTTGGGCGCGGAAATCGGCATCAGCACCGACAAGCTGCACGCCCGCGGTCCCATGGGCGCGGCCGATTTATGCACCTACCAGTGGGTCGCGCAAGGCAACGGTCAGACGCGGGCGTAGCCGCAAGGCAAGGCGGTGATTCGCGGCCGGGTTTGTGTGTCCTACTCTTCCGGATTTGGGAAACCCTGCTCGCCCGTTCCCGCCGTCGAGATCGCCGAGGGATTTAGCATTGTTCTGGATGAATTCTCCGAGACAATGCTCTTAATTCAGGAGACGCTTTATGGCCCCGACTTCTCCGACGCCCGGCCCCGCCCAACCCCGCGTTCGCCGACGCGGCGGCTTCACACTCATCGAACTGCTCGTCACGATCGCCATTATCGCGTTGCTGATCGGCATCCTCTTGCCGGTGCTCTTCGCCGTGCGTGGTGCGGGGCGGTCGGCGATGTGCCTGTCGAACCTTCGGAGCGTGACGCAGGCGGCGCTGGTGTTCTCGGCCGATCACCGCGACCAATTGCCCAGCAACCGCGTCCGGTCCGATGCGGTGCCGGACATCTCGACGGGCGCCACGAATGCTCACATCACCTGGCGCGCGTTCCTGGTGCTGAAGAACTACCTGCCCGATGGGCCCGACGCGAGCGACGCCGGCGAGACGGGGTCGGACGTTTGGCTGTGTCCGTCCGCGCCCACCGGCGCGTTGTCCGAGCAGGCGCAGTTCGACGGCTTCGCGACGTACTGCGAGGACGACGTGGTGAGCAACTACGCCTACAACGGCATGCTCGCTTGGAGGTACCCGCCGCCGATCGACCCGGAAGACATCGACTTGATCCGCATCAAGCAGCCGAGCGTCACGTTTGCGGTAGGCGAGACGCGTGCGCAATGGCCGGACGTGCGGGAGCTGCTGATCGACGTGTGGACGCCGCCGCCGTTTGTCGCGGGCACCGAGGCGGGCGACGCGGCGTGGGACGGCGGGGGCGTGTTCTCGTGGTGGCACGCCGGCGACGCGCACTGGGCGATGTTCGACGGCTCGGTGAGTTCGATGGGTCTGCTGGAAACGGTGCAGGGCACGCCGCGCTGGCGCAACGTGCCGGTCGAAGCGGGCTTCTACGACGACTGGCCGGAGCGCGTGGCTCCGAAGTACCGGTAAGGCTTACAGCGCGACGAATTCGACTTCGCTGAGCGGGACCTCTTCGTCCGTGGGGTGATGCACTTCCGTGACGAAGGATCCGCCGAGTTGTTCGCGGACGGCGGCGGCGTCGTACTTCCCAGAGCGCCTGCCCCCGAGGCGGGCGAGCAGGTCGGTGGCGATCTGGCCTTCAGTTTTGGCGCCTTCGAGGACGGGGATCGCTTCCGCGAACGCTTGGATGCGGTTCGTGGCGTTTTCGAACGTGCCGGCCTTTTCAAGCCATGTCGCGCCCGGAAGCACGACGTCCGCGCCGCCGGTGCCCGCATCCACCAAGACGCCGGGCAGCGTGTCGATCAGCGCAACAAACTTGCCGTTCAGGGCGGAGCGGAAGTCGTCGGTGATCCAGGCGTTGGGGTAGTTGCCGGTGAGGACGACGGCGTGGAGGTTCGTCAGGTCCAGCGCGTCGAACTCGAGCACGTTGTCGGCCACGCCCTGCAAGGCGCGGCGGACGCCGCGGGCGTTGGGCGCTTTCTCGGCGCGGATCGTGTAGCCGCCGGGGAAGGCGCGGTCTTGTCCGTCCACGGGCACGGGGCCCACGGCCAAGACGGCCTGGGGGTCGAGCTTTCGGGCGAGGGTGCCGAGCAGGAAGGCTTCCTCGCTGGCGAGCATGGGCGAAACGACAAAGGCCAACGCCCCCTCGCCCTTCTTGAGCTTGGTGACTTCGAGCTTTTCGAGCAGCGTGTCGTAAGCAGTGTTGAAGTCCGTGGGCTCGTGCGTGCCGTGCCGCTTGACCAGCGGCGTGGTCAGGCGGTCCGGCGAATGGACGTGTTTCCAGCCGTAGCGGATCTCGTCGGAGGTCCACCATTGGTTGACGTCGAGGTTGGTACGGGGCTTGAGGCGGTAGACCTTGCCCTCGTTGGTTTCGACGGAGAGGTTGTCGCCGGAGGCGGTGACGCCGTCGATGCTGGGGGTCTTGGTGAGGTTCCAGACGCGCATCGACATCAGGAAGTCTTTGTCCAGCAAAGCGCCGACGGGGCAGATGTCCACGACGTTGCCGGCGAGCGGGTTGTCCAGGGGCTTGCCGGGGAAGACGTCGATCTGTTCCTCGGAGCCGCGGCCGAACACGCCCAGTTCGTCGGTGCCGGTGACCTCGCGGGTGAAGCGGACGCACCGGGTGCACATGATGCAGCGGTCGGAGTAAAGCAGCACGTCCGGGCCGAGGTCTTTCTTGGGCTGCTTGATCTTGTCTTCCTGGAACCGGGAGGACGAGTTGCCGTAGCGGTAGCTGTAGTCCTGCAGCGAGCACTCGCCGGCCTGGTCGCACACCGGGCAGTCCAGCGGGTGGTTGATCAGCAGGTACTCCATGACCGCCTTCTGGTTGCCGACGGTCTTGGGGCTTTGGAGATGGATGACCGCGCCGTCGACGGCGGGCGTCTGGCAGGTGGGCACGAGCTTGGGGATCAGCTCGAGCTTGCCGTCGTTGCGGGGGTTGGGTTGGGAGACTTCGGCCAGGCAGATGCGGCAGGACGCGACCACGGACATGCCCGGGTGGTAGCAGTAGTGCGGGATCTCGATGCCGTTATCGAGGGCGACCTGAAGCAGGCTCGGCTTGGTGGACGGGTCGAACTCGCACCGCCGGCCTTCGACGGTGACGGCGGCGGGCTTGGTGGTTTCGTCGGGCATGGCGGGAGTTTAGCGGGGCGGTGGCGGTCGGCCCTTTAACATGCTCGCATGCCGATCGAACTGACGCGACGGGACGTGGTGAAGGCGGGCTTGGCGGCTACGGTGGCGGGCATGAACGGTTGCGCACCGGCGAGCTACGTGGTGGGACCGAACCGCGCCGCGCGGCCGGGAACGGACCGGGTGCTGGTGCTGTCGGACACGCACGTCGCGGGCGACCCGGCGACGCTGGGGCGCGCAGACGTGAGCATGGCGGAGCGCCTGGAGGCGGTGCTGGACGACGCGATGCCGATCGTGGGCCGAGGCGGTCACGCGCTGCAGATCAAGGGGCCGGTGCGGTCGTCGGATTACGACTTCGCGCTGCTCAACGGCGATGCGGCGTACGACGTGGGCGCGGTTGAGGACTACACAACGCTCGTCGGGTTGTTGTCACGATTGTCCGATGCGGGGACGCCGACGCACGTGTTGTTGGGGAATCACGATCACCGGGAGCGCTTTTGGAGCATTGCTTCCGCGGAGCGCCAATCGCAACCCGGTCGAGCGCCCTCATCGACGCCGGTGGCGGGTAAGCACGTCCGCAAGCTCGGCGTGGACGACGGCTCACGCTTCTGCGATTGGCTGCTGCTCGATTCGTTGCGTTCAACGGATGAGGTGCCGGGCACGCTCGGCGAGGATCAACTCGCGTGGCTCGACGCCGCGTTGGCCGAAGACCCCGGCCGGCCCGCGGTTTTGGTGCTCCACCACCCGCCGGTGGCGGACGACGATCCGGAGGAACCTTTCGGCCTACTAGATTTCGTGGCTTTTGGGAGCGTCGTGCAGAAACACGCCCACGTCAAAGCGGTGCTGCACGGCCACACGCACCGCTGGGACCCCGATCAATATTGGATCAGCTTCTTGCGTCGGCGGGTTCCGATGATCGGGCTGCCGCCGACGTCTTACGTGTTCGAAGAGGGCCGGCCCTGGGGGTATGTCGTTGCGGACGTGGACGCGTCGGGGGCGACGTTCACGCTGCGAGCGATGGACGGTCACGCGGCAGACGGCGAGGCGGCGCGGGTGGAGTTTTAACAGCCAGTGGTTGAGCGGAAACCCACGCGGGGGCTTCTTGGCCGAAGGGTTTCGGGGATGGCGGAGTTTTATCGGGCGCGGCCCGGGGTGTAACCGCGGCGGGCGTCGGGGGCGACCCGATATTCTTTAACTGTGGACGATCTGCGCAACGAGCTCGAACTGCTGTGGACCAGGTTGTCGGCGTACTTTCAGGGCGGGCTGGACGGGGGCTGGCCCTACGTCTTGATCGAGTTGGCGGTGATCTGGGTGGTGATCTACCTGATCCTGCGGTTTTTGCGGGGCACGCGCGGGGCGCGCGTGGTCAAGGGCGTGGCGCTGCTGCTGATCCTGGGCACGCTGATGGTGCAGGTGCTCGGCGGCGACGAGAAGCTGGCCCGGCTGAACTTTCTTTACGCCAACTTCCTCGCGTTCGCGTCGATCATGTTGGTGATCGTGTTCCAGCCGGAGCTGCGGCGGGCGTTGGTCCGGCTGGGCGAGGCGCGGCTGTTCCGTCAGGCCGGCCAGCGTAAGCAGCGTGTGGTCGAAGAGCTGCTCGCGTCGATGGAGTACCTGAGCAACATGAAGGTCGGCGCGCTGATCGCGATCGAACGGCAGACCGGGTTGCGGGGCATCATCGAGGCGGGCACGCCGATCGACGCGGAGGTGTCGCGGCAGCTGCTCAACACGATCTTTTGGCCGGGCACGGCGCTGCACGACTTGGGCGTGGTCATCCGCGGTGACCGGCTGGCGGCGGCGGGGGCGCAGTTCCCGTTGGCCGACCTGTCGGACCTGCCGCAAGAGTTGGGCAGCCGACACCGCGCGGCGATCGGGTTGAGCCAAGAGGCGGACGCCTTGATCCTGGTCGTGAGCGAAGAGACGGGGACGATCAGCGTGGCCGAGCGGGGCGAGCTGACGCGGGGGTTGAGCATCGCGGAGCTGCGGACGATCTTGAGCAAGGGCATGACGCAGGTGCAGCTCACGCAGCGGGTGGAAGAGCCGTTGGCGGCCAGTGCGGACGACGCGCAGGTCGACGCGGCGGGCGAAGCGGCGTCGGCGCCCGAGGGCGGCCCGGAAGACACGTCCGGCGGCCCGTCCGGGGGCGGAAAGGCGGCCGCATGACCAAGACACGCAGCTGGCTGGACAAGCTCGAGACGTGGGTCGTGGTGACGCTGATCACGATCCTCGTGTGGCTGTACGCCGAGGGTGCGATCGTGGAACGGCACCCCAACGAGCGGGTGACGGTTCGGTTCACGGCGGCGGGGGGCGTGCCGATGTTGATCGAGCCGGATTTGGAGCAGGTGCTGGTGACGTTCCGCAGCAGCGGGCCGGTGTATCAGCGGTTCCAGTCGTTGACGGCAAACGAGACGATCGACCTGGAGGTCGAGTCGGGCGTGGGTGAAGCGATCGGCCGACCGCAGACCGTGGACGTGCGTGCACGGCTGGAGGCCGCGCTGTTTACGCCGCTGGGCGTGACGATCGACGAAATCACGCCGGCGTTGGTGGAAGTGACGGCGCGGCGTCTGGTGACGCGGACGGTGCCGGTGGTCGTGCGGGACGACGGCTTGGACCTGCGGAGCCCACCGACGGTCGACCCGGCCGCGGTGACGGTGACGCTGCCCGAAGACCTGGCGTTGCAGCTGGACACCCTCAACGCGGCGAGCCCGGCGACGGTAGCGGCGACGGTGGACCTGACCCGCGCGGTGGGCGACAACCCGCCGCCGCCGGGCGTGGCGAGCGTGGTGAGCGTGGCGATCGAGCCGCCGGTGATCGGGGCGGAAACGATCACGTCGCTGCGGGTGCGCGAAGCGGACGTGAGCTACACGCTGGCCAACCGCGAGAGCACGTTGAACCTGACGTCGATGCCGCTGCGTCGGCTGACGCCGTTCGAGTTCCCCTTCGAGATCGTGGTGAGCAACAACGCGAAGGTGCTCAACGACGTGACGCTGACCGGCCCGGCGGAGACGCTGCGGCGGATCGAGTCGGGTGAGATCGCGGTGTGGGCGGAGTTGCATTTCTTCGACGCGACGCTGCTGACGCCGGGTGAAGAGACGGTGACGGTGGCGTACCACCTTCCGGCGGGGGTGAGCGGGCCGCTGAAGCAAGTCAACGTGGTGTTGCGGGAGCGGGACCCCGTCGGGGTCAGCGGCGAGTAAGGCTGGGTGAGTAAGCGAGCCGTTCCGTCGCCGCTCGGCCCACGCCCGAGCCTCGTTCACGACTTACACTCCTGCCCATGCACGCTCTTGAACGCCTCCGCGCGAATGTGCAGTCCTGCTTCTTCGGCAACTACTCGGCGATCGAGCAGGTGCTCGTGTGCCTGCTCGCGCGGGGCCACGTGTTGATCGAAGACGTGCCGGGCGTCGGCAAGACGACGCTGGCCAATTCACTGGCCAAGAGCCTGGACGCGAGCATGGCCCGGCTTCAGCTGACGCCGGACATGATGCCCGCGGACATCCTGGGCGTGACCGTTTGGGACCACCGGCAGAGCGAGTTTTCGTTCAAGCCCGGGCCGATCTTCGCGAACGTGGTGTTGGCCGACGAGATCAACCGCACCACGCCGCGGACGCAGAGCGCCCTGCTCGAAGCGATGAGCGAGGGGCAGGTCAGCATCGACGGGCAGACGCGGCGGCTGCTCGAGCCGTTCCTGGTGATCGCGACGCAGAACCCGTTCGAATTCGAGGGCACGTATTTCCTGCCCGAGTCGCAGCTGGACCGTTTCCTCATGAAGCTGTCGCTGGGGTATCCCAGCCCGGCGGACGAGGCGCGCGTGCTGACGATCGACCCGCGGCGCTCGGCGTTGCAGAACCTGCAGCCGGTGATGACGGCGCAGGAATTGGTGGAGGTGCAACGCAAGACCGAAGAGATCCGTCTGGACCAGACGCTGGTGGAGTACATCGTGGCGCTGGCGACGGCGACGCGGGACAACGAGCAGCTGCAGCTCGGCGTGTCGCCGCGCGGGACGTTGGCCATGGCGCGGGTCGCGCGGGCGTCGGCGTTCTTGGCGGGCCGTGATTACTGCGTGCCGGAGGACATCACGCGGCACGCGGTCGCGGTGTTCGCGCATCGCTGCGTCGGTCGGAGCTTTACGCACGACACGGACGCGACGAACACGCAGCGGATTATCCGGCAGATTTTGGAGACGGTGCCGAGCCCGGTCTAGCGGATCGGCAACGATCGCATCCCGAAAGCCCGGGCGGCGCATCGTGGGGATGGTCGATCAGCGATCACCATTTAAGTGCCCAACTCGCTCCACCGCGCCAAATACTTCGTCACCGTGGACACGACGGTCGCGTGGCTCCACGTCAGCGGCGACACGGACAGCGGCGCGTTGGTCAGCGGGTGGACCTGTTCGGCGAGCACGCCCGACGGCAGCGCGCGGTCGGCAACCCAGCGCAACGCCTCCCCGGCTTGGCGGAGTTCGTCGCGGTTCTGAGCGCGGGCGATGTCGTAGTCGGCGACCCACAGCGTGCAGATAAACCACGGGTTGCCCGGGATCCGCTCGATGTCGTCGGAGACCTGGTGGTAGTAGTCGTCGAGGTAGCGGGCGACGCCGCCGACCTTGGTCTTGACCGTCAACCGGTCGCGGACCTGGCTCATGGTGCTCTGAACCTTGGGGTCTCCGACGGGGAGCATGTCTAGGGCGAAGATCGCGAACATAGAGGCGTCGATGTTGTCGTCGGGCTCGTAGGCGACCTCGGATCCGTTGGGGTCGTTGGGGGTTTGGCCGGCGAAGAGTTGGCCCATCAGCCGGCCGTTGCGGTCGGCGTCTTCGGGCGTGATGCGGCGGTGGAAGCGTTGGTTCTTTTCGCACCAGAAGTGTTCGACGAAGGCTTCGGTGATCTCGTCGGCGGCGGCGTTGTAGCGGTCGCGCGGGCCGGGCTGGTCGAAGCGGTGGGCGAAGTGGGCGGCGGCGCGGAGGCCGGCCACGGCGGTGGCGACGGTGAAAGCGTGCACGCCGTAGCGCTCTTCCCAGAGGTCGTAGCTGGGCAGCGGCAGCTTGGTGGCGGGGTCGCGGTACTGGACGAGGAAGTTGGCGGCGGGTTCGATGAGGGTGGACCACTTGGGGCGGACGAAGCCGATGTCGGGCTTGCGTTGGTAGTGCCGCCACAGCGCCCAAAGCACGAGCGCGGTCTCGTCTTCCTGGATGGGCATCTGGGGCCGGCCCTGGCGATCGACCCAGGGGTGCCACGACGAGGCGGGTGAGCCGTCGGGGTTGTATTTGTGCAGGAACATGCCCCGGCGGTGCAGCCGGCCGTCGCAGAAGCGGAAGAAGCCCTCGGCGACTTCGGGGAAGCCGGCGGCGCTCATCGCGTCGGCGACGAACGCGCCGTCGCGGGGCCACAGGTACGAGTAGGTGTCGCGGGAGAACTGGAGGATGTCCGAGTCGTTGGCGGCGAGGATCGCGCCGCGGGCGTCGCACTGGGTCTTGACGGTGAGCAGCGACCGGCGGTAGAGCTGGTGTACGGGGGCGGGCAGCGCGTCGGCGTTCGCGGCGGATGCGCCCGCGGGCTCGCCGGACCCGCCGCGGGCGTCGCCGTCGAGGTGCAGCGGCCGCTTGCTGTCCAGCCAGAGCTTCCAGTAGCCGCGGGTGCGGTCGATCACGCCGTGCGGACTCTCGCGGTGCAAAAACTTGTGCAGGTTGTCCAGGTCGTCGTAGCTCTTGCCGGCCCCGACGACCATGTACACGGTGCGGGTGCCGCCGGCGGGCACGACGACGCGGACCATCATGGTCGAGTCGACCGCGCCTTGGGCGATCGGGTTGCCGCCGAGTTGGCCGTCCTCGGCGTCGCGGTACGTGCCCTCGGCGCCGCCGAAGCCGGAGGTCCCCGTGGCGTATTCGTCGGTCTGCTGATCGCCGTCCTGATAGAAGCAGGCCATCAGGTAGCGGTTCTTGCGGTAGTGGATCAGGCTGCGGAGCTGGGGGTCGAAGTAAGCGGTGTCGCCGACCTTCGTCCCGTACATGTGGAAGTCGTGGTGGTGGAAGAGCCGGACGGTGCGCGAGCTGTTGGCGTCGCCGGTCTGGTCGGCGGGCAGGTTCGCGGTGTCGGTGATATCGACGCGGCGGACGAGCAGGCAGCGGTGGAAGTCGACGACGTCGGTGCAGTGCAGCCGGAGGCGCAGCAGCGGGTGGGTCATGGTGACGTCGGTGGCGAGCGTGTCGGTCTGGTAGCGCAGCGACAGGTCCCAGCCGTCGTCGGACCAGAACAGGCGACGCTTGCGGCGCTCGTCGCGGCCGTCGGGGTCTTGCTCGGGATCGACGGGGCAGTCGGCGAAGGCGCCGAAGCGGCAGGGCGCGGCGGCGTGGTTCTCTTGGCCGACGAACGGGAAATACAGGTCGCGCAATCGGTAGTGCTTGTCGAAGCAGACAAGCATCTGGCCGTTGCCGACGGGGAGGTCGCGGGGCATGGAGGAAGGATAGATGATTGAGGAGGCGTGAATGTTGATCTCGGGTGCCGCCCCGTAGCCGCGAGAGGCAACGCGACGTCTTCAATCGGCGTTCGCCTTTCTGTCGATCTTTTTGCGTCGCGAGCTATGGTTTCGGCGTGAGCGAAACGCCTTCCACGTCCACGCCCGACCGTCCCGCCACGATCGCCGGTCCGTGGGCGGTGGCCGCGACGCTGTCGCTGTTCGTGGTCGTCCCCGCGGTGGTGTTCGTCGCGTGGCAAGTCATGGAGGCGGACTTCGCGGACGTGGAGCGCGAGCCGTTGGTTTGGTCGCAGCGCACGACGTGGCGCGCGTACGACGTGAAGGCCAAGCCGTTAGAACACGGCGTGATGTCGCAGGCCCGCACCGGCAAGACGTATAAGGATTACGGCTTCGCCCCGACCGAGGACCTGGTGGCGTCGATCGCGCGGTGCCGCGCGTTGGCGGAATCGGGCGCGGCGTTTTTTACGGGCGACACGCATGAGGCGTTGATCGCCGAGTGGGAGTCGGTGGAGGGGCATTTTTACGCGGCGGGTTTGTTGGCGTTGTGGTACGCCGACGCGGTGGCAGCCACGGGCGATGCGTTGGGAGCCGAGGCTGCGGAGGAGTGGTGGACCCGGGCGTTTGCCGCGGCGCCCGCGGCGCTGGTGCAGTCGGTGCAGGGCACAGGCGGAGCACCGGCGGCGGGGCAGAACGTCGGCACGATCGCCATCGCGTTCGACACGGTGGACCCGGAGGCCGACGCGATCGATACCGAACTGGTCCTCGTCTTCCCCGGCGTACGCACCGACGCGAACGGCGGGTGGTACCTGCCGATCTTCAAGACGATCTTCCGCGTGATCGACCCGGCGTTGGGGCCGCCGGTGCCCAACGACCCGCAGCAGAGCGTGTGGCTCACACACGTGGGCGGCGTGGGGCGGTTGCCGGTTTTGACGGCGGATTGAACGCGGGCACGCGCGGGCCGTTGGCCCGCGGCTACCGGTTCGTGGTTTTTGCGGTGCTTAGAGCACGCCGAAGGCTTGGAGCTGTTCGCGCACGAAAGGAATGGCGTCGTTGCTGCGCGGGACGGTGACGGCGCGCCAGCCGTGGGCTTGCGCGGCGGCGACGTTGGCGGGCAGGTCGTCGAGGAAGAGGACGGCGTCGCCGGAGAAGCCGGTGTGTCGCTCGAACGCGGCGTAGCAGGCGGGGTCGGGCTTGGCGTGGCCGAGCAGCTGCGAGGCGAGCGGGAAGTCCAGGCGGTCGATCGGCATGGAGCAGGCGTGGCCGGTGGTGCCGTCGATGTGCTCCCAGTGGGCGGCGTTGGTGTTGCTCAGGCAGGCGGTGCGGAGCTTGGGGTTGGCGGCTTTGGCGGCGTCCAGGTCGTCGAGCAGCGTGAGAAGGCCCGGCATCGGGTCGATCAGCCAGCCGTCGAACAGCCGGCGGGCGTCGGCCACGGGCAGCCCCAGCCGCGGCGCGGCAAACGCGAAGAACTCGTCGGTGCTCGTCCGCCCGGTTTCGTACGCGGCGAACGCGGCTTCGAGGGCGTGGTCGGCGTCGTCGTGGTCGCGGGTGTGGGAGGCAGAGATGTCGCCGCCGAGCGCGGCGGGCAGCGGGACGCCCGATAACGCGGCGCAGTGGTCCCAGTCGTCGGCGATCCGCAGCAGGACCCGTCCGAGATCGAAGACAACCAGTTCGGGGATCGGCGGGGTCGGCAAGGTGGCGGGCCTCGATGGGCGGTGTACAGCCGACAACGCGACGGCCTCCTGATCCCCGGTGTCTGTTCCCTGTTTCCCGAAGAAAGGCCGCGGTGGGATTCGAACCCACGTCTGCTTGCGCAAACGGATTTGCAATCCGTCCCCTTGGTCCACTCGGGCACGCGGCCGACGAATCGCGGATTGTAGCAAGCCGCGGCAGGCCGGGAACGGGGCTGGCGGGTGATGCGAGGTTCGGATCGAGACGATGACAGGGGTATGGATCGTGGTCGGTCGGCGGAGCGCCGGCGGGCCTGATTTTGGGTTGGAGTTTCCTCGGAGAACGCGGAAGCCGCATGTCGCTGCCTTGGGCCATGATGATGCTGCTGGTGACCTGGACGGCGGCCGGGGCGGTCGCGTTGTGCCTGGGTTCCGCTTTGTGGCGGTTGTTGGGGCTGGAACGCGGCGCGGGCTTGGCGGTCGAGCCGAGCGAGCCGGCGGCGTCCGAGAACGACTTTGCGTTGCCCGATCGGTTCCGCGCGGCGCACCCGCCGCCGCAGACGTTCGTCGGGCCGCTGGACACGCTGCACCGCGCGACCCTGAGTTTCGGACTAGGGTTGGTGGCGCTGGTGGCGCTGCTGTCGGCGTGGCACTTGGTCTTGCCGGTGAATCCGCTGGCGTGCGGGGCGTTGCTGATCGCGGCGGCGTTGGCCGGGGTTTGGGCGTGGCCGGAGTTGAGCGCGTCGCTCGCGGCGGTGCGCAAGTCGGGCCGGACGGTGCTGGTGGTTTGGGCGTTGGTGGGCGTGTGGCTGAGCAACCGCGCGGCGGGGGGGGCGGAATTGGCCGTGACGGGCTTGGCGTGGTATCCGCTGGTGGGTTGGACGGACGCGTATCCGGCGGTGCCGGGCTTGGGCAACCTGAACCCGGTCTACGGCTGGAACGCCGGCGGGCTGCTGGTGTCGTCGTGGTTGAGCGAGGGCCCGTGGGTCGGCCGGGTCGGTCAGGTGAGCAACGGCTGGCTGCTGTGGTGGGTCTCGCTGCCGTCGGTTGTGGCGTGCGGCAAGCTGCTGGAGCAGACGCGGGACAAGCCGCGGACCTACGTAGACACGCAAGGCGTGACGAAGAAAACCACAATCGGCACGGTGTACGACGCGTGCTGGCTGACCCCGGTGGTGGTGCTGGGCATGGGCACGGCGGTGACCGATCCGCTGCCGGGCGTGGGGGCGGGGGTGTTGTTGTGGTTGGCTTTGGGAGCGCTATTCCGGGCGAGCGGGCCGGACGAGCCGCACCGGGGCCGACGCATCGACGCGCTGTTGGCGGCGTTGGTTTGCGCCGTGGGGGCGGGGGCCTGGGACCCGATGGCGTGGCCGGCGGCGTTGGTGGTATCGGCGTTGATCGCTTGGCGGTTGATGAAGAGCGAGCGGGCCTGGGTGGAAGGTCGGCGGCCCACGCGAAGCATTGGGCTCGATCACGAAAAGCTTCCGGGCTTGCAGGCGCGGTCGGGCGGCGTGGCCGCGGCCGGCGTCTTGGCGGCCGTGGTGATGCTGTTGTGGGCGGCCCGCAACGTCGTGTTGACGGGCTACGTGGCGTTCCCGTTGAGCACGGCAGGAGCGCTGCCGCTCGACTGGACCTTGGCCGCGAGCGACGCCCGGGGCCTAACCGATTGGTTGCCACGGGCTTCGCCGGTGGATTCGATTGTGGGCGGCTTGGGCATCGTGGATCTACCGGCTTTGGTCGGCGTGGTTTTGGTCCTGGCTTGGTTGGCGCGTGGCGGCAGCGAAGGCCGGTGGAAGTTCTGCGGGTTGGCGGGCGTGGCCGCGGTGTTGGCGGCCGCGAGTTGGTTCTTGAGCGGTCGCGGCGTCGGCGCATTCGGACCCGCGTGGGCGACGCTGGCCATCGGGCTCGCGCTCAACGCGCGGGCCGTCGTGCAGCGGGGGCGACCGGCGAAGGGGCCCAGCGGCATGGCCTTGGTCGGCGGCTTGGGCGTCGCGTCGATCGTGCTCTCCGCCGTGCACGTGTTGACCTTCGGCGGCGCGTCGTTGTGGCCGGTGGGTCCGCAGGCGCAAGCCGCGCTGGCGATCGACCAACAACCCCAAGCCCGGGACGACGACGCTCAGTTCTCAAAGCTGCTTCCCGTTCGGCTGCCCTTTACCTCGACCGCGGGCTTGGCGGAACGCATCACGCCCGACCTGCGGCCATGGCTTTCGCGGTGGGGGGTCGAGGTCGCGCTGACCGCGCCGCCGCTCACGATACCGACGCCCAACGCCGACGCGCCCGCGGGTCCCTTGCCCTGGGCGGCGCCGCAGCCTTCCATGACGCAAGCCCCGTCCGTCGATCTGCAGTACCGCGGCGGCCCCGACCAACTGCGGGCCGGCTTCCGTATCGATCGCACCGACCCCGGCTCTTTCGCTGATCCCACGCGCCCGACCCGCAGTGCCGACCGCCAGAGGCGTCTCCCCGGCGGCGGCTCTTGAACCCAGCACGCGTGTGCTAAGTTGCGACCATGGCTAACGAACTCGGTGATCTCCGCGACCTGGCGCAACGCTTCGCGTCCGACCGCTACGTCATCCGCAACAAATTCTTCCGGCTCTTCGGTGACGCGTTCCACCTCTACGACGACCGGGGCAACGTCGTCCTCTACGCCAAGCAGAAGCGCTTCCGCATCCGCGAGGACTTCCGCCTCTACACCGACGAGTCGCAGAGCACCGAGATCCTCCGTATCGGGACCACGTCGATCTTCGACATCGCGGGCACCTACGCCGTCACCGATTCGCTGACCGACCGACCCCTCGGCGCCTTCCGCCGCAAAGCGCTCAAGTCGATCGTCCGCGACCAGTGGCTCATCCTCGACGAGCACGGCGAAGAGATCGGCCAAATCCAGGAAGACTCGACGCTGGCCGCGATCGGCCGACGCGTCCTCGGCGACCTGAGCTGGCTGTTCCCACAAAAGTTCGAAGCCAAACTCGGCGAGCAGACCGTGGCCCACTTCCGTCAACAGTTCAACCCGATCATCCAGAAGATCGAGATCACGTTCGTGCCCGGGGTCGACCTCGATCGGCGTTTGGGCCTCGCCGCCGCGATCCTGCTCAGCGCGATCGAAGGCCGGCAGTGACTGATTTGCTGATCGATGAGAGATGATTGATGAATTCAAGCAATAAGTGCCGGAGAGTTCTGGCACGCATTGCTTCAATCATCTATCAGCGCTCATCCCTCATCAATCGCTCATCACCCGGTCCAGCGCGTCCCCCGCCACCGCGACCATGGCGTCGATCTCGGGTTCCTCGACGTTCAGCGGCGGGAAGAGATAGATCGTGTCGTCCAACGCGCGGAGCATCGCGCCGCAGCGCCGGCCGTCCGGCAGCACGCCCGCCGTCGACTCGGTGGCGGCGCGGAATACGGCGTAGCCCGTTCGTTCGCCCAGGTCGAGCGGCTCGCCGTCGTCGCCGCAGATCTCGATCGCCGCGGTCATGCCCAACCCGCGCGGATGCCGCAGGTACGGCCGACCGTCCGCCAACGCCCAGAGCTTCTCCCGCAGCACCGGCCCCATTTTCGCGACGCGGGCCAGCACGTCGATCTCGGCGTATTCGTCCATCGCCGCGTGCGCGACCGCCGCCGCTAGCGCGTTGCCGGCGTACGTGTTGCTGTGCATGAACCCGATGCCGCTGGCGTACGGCCCGTAGAACCGTTCGTACACCGCCTGCGTGGTCAACACGACCGACATCGGGACGTACCCCGCGGTCAGGCCTTTGCTTACCACCGCGAAGTCCGGCAGCGGCCCGGCGCAACTCGGCGATGCGCCTCCGCACGCTTCGCATCGGTTCGCGCAGGCGAGTTGCGACGCGAGCACCGCGCCGCAACGCCCCAACCCCGCGGCGATCTCGTCGGCGATCAAAAATACGTCGCGCGCGTCGGCCCACGCGCGGAGCCGCCGCAGCAGGTCCGGCGAGTACGGCCGCATGTCGCCCGCCGCTTGAAGCACCGGCTCGTAGATGATCGCGGCCAATTCGCCCTTTGCTCGTTCTAGCGTCCGCTCGATCGTCGGCCATTCCGCGGACGCGTCCATCCAGTCCGGGTCGTCGACGCCGCTGCGGAACGGCACGGGGCCGAGCTTGATCACCTCGGTCATCAGCGAGGCGTGCGGGCTGGTGTACAGGTCCAGGTCGGAGACGCTCATCGCGGCGGCGGTCTCGCCGTGGTAGCCGTTCTTTAGGGCGGCGAGTTTGGTGCGTTGCGGCCGGCCGCTTTGGTGTTGGGCTTGCAACGCCATCTTGAGCGCGACCTCAACGCCGGTGCTGCCGTTGTCGGCGAAGAAGCACTTGGTGAAATGAGGATCGCTCGGGCCAGCGGTCGCCGATCGTGGGCCGCGATGGGCAAAGGTGTTGGTGTTTGCGGCGTGCAGCAGGCGTTCGCACATCGACACGAGCAGCTCGCTGGTGGTGTTCGCGCCCATGACGTGTTCGAATTTTTCGGATTGCTCCCGCAGCGCGGCGGTCAGGCGCGGGTGCCCGTGGCCGAGCGATTTGCACCACCACGAGCTGAGCGTGTCGAGCAGGAGTCGGCCGTCTTCGAGCTCCAAGACGCAGCCCGACGCGGACCGCACGGGCAGCGGCGGGAAGGCTTCGTAGTCGTGCATCTGCGCGCACGGGTGCCAGACGGCGGCGTGGTCGCGGCGTTGGAGGTCGCTGCGGCGGGAGAGGTTATCCGGAGGCATGTCCGCACCATACCGGTCTGGCCTGGTCGCTTAAGCGACCAGGCCGGGTCGCCGAAACGTACGATCTATGGCCATGTTGTCGATCGTCATCCCTGTCTACAACGAGGCCGACACCGTCCGCACGCTCGTGGGCCGGGTCTTGAGCGTGGAATACGGCCTGCCGTTCGAAGTGATCCTCGTGGACGACGCGAGCACCGACGGCACCGCGGAGGTGTTGGCCACCCTGCCCAACGAGTTCACCGATTTTGATTTGAAAGTCTTTACGCACGGCCATAACCGCGGCAAAGGCGCGGCGGTGCGGACCGGGCTCAAGGAAGTGCGGGGCGAATTGGTGATCGTGCAGGACGCCGACCTGGAGTACAACCCGCGCGAGATCCCCAAGCTGCTTAAGCCCGTCCTGGACGGCGAGGCCGACGTGGTGTTTGGCTCGCGGTTCATCGGCGGCCAATCCCGGCGCGTTTTGTACTTCTGGCACAGCGTCGCCAACCAGTGGCTCACGCTCGTGTCCAACATGTTTACCAACCTCAACCAGACCGACATGGAGTGTTGCTACAAGCTGTTCCGTCGCGAGGTGGTGGACCAGATCTCGCTGGTCGAAGAACGCTTCGGTTTCGAGCCGGAGGTCACGGCCAAGGTCGCGCGGCTGCCCGGGGTTCGGGTCTTCGAGGTGGGCGTGAGCTACGCGGGGCGGACCTACGAGCAGGGCAAGAAGATCGGCATGCGTGACGGCGTGCGGGCGCTGTGGTGCGTGCTGAAATACAACGTGTGGTCGCGCTAGCGGACGCCAGTCAAATAATTCGGATTTATTTATCCCATTTAGCTTGCCTCCGGCGGGTTTAGTCCGTACGCTTCGGATCGCGGCCCGTCTGTCTTTTTCATCTTCGCCGCGACCGGGCGACGCCGTGCGTGCCGACTCCCACCGGCGGACGCACGCCGACCGATTTTCGGTTGTTGCGCGACGCCGCCGGGCCGTCTCTCGCGGCTGCCTTGCTCCGGTTCCGGAGCACCGAAAGGTTGGTGCGCCATGACGGCGACTCCCCAAACCCATTCCGCCGCTGTATCCGTGCCCGCTGCCGCCACCGAGTCGCTGCGTAATCTCGCGCTGCTCGGCCACGCCGGCGCGGGCAAGACCACGCTCGCCGAGGCTCTGCTCGAAGCCGCCGGCGTCCACGGCGTCGCCTCCGACTTCACCGAGCAGGAAAAGCACCACGGCCACTCGCTGCTCACCGCGCTGCTCCACGCCGACCACGGCGGCTGCTCCATCAACCTGCTCGATACGCCCGGCGCGCCCGACTTCCTCGGCCAGGCCATGAGCGCGTTCCCCGCCGTCGAGACCGCGGCGGTTGTCGTCAACGCGACCCGAGGCGTCGAGCCCATGACCCGCCGCATGATGAAGCGGGCCGCGGAGCGGAAGCTCTGCCGGATGATCGTGATCCACAAGATCGACCAGGCCTTCAACGGCGGAGCCGTGGACCTGGGAGACCTACTCACGAACCTCCGGCAGACCTTCGGCAACGGCGTGCTGCCGGTGAACCTGCCCGCTCAAAACGGCTCGAAGATCGTCGACTGCTTCTCCGGCCTCGACGGCGACTCCGACCTCGGCCCCGTTGCGGACTGGCACCAGCAGATCATCGATCAGGTCGTCGAAGTCGACGAAGCGTTGATGGAGGTCTACCTGGAGCAGGGCGAGGTTCGCCCCGACCAACTCCACGCGCCGTTCGAGCAGGCGCTGCGCGAAGGCCACCTGATCCCCGTGGTGTTTACCGCCGTGCCGCACGAGGGCGACGCCGCGCCCGTGGGGGTCGCGGAGATGCTCAAGTTCATTGTGCAGCTCGCGCCCAACCCGGCCGAGGGCAACCCGCGCCCGTTCGTCCGCGGCACCGGCGACGTCGACGAGAAGAAGTGGGATCTCGACCCCGACCACGAGATCCACGCGACGCCCGACGCGGACAAGCACGTGCTGGCTCACGTGTTCGCGGTGCGGGTCGATCCGTTCCGCGGCAAGCTGGCGTGCTTCCGCGTGCACCAGGGCACGGTGACCAAGGACACGCAGCTATTCGTCGACGACGCCCACCGCGGCGAGAGCAAGAAGCCGGTGAAGGTCGGCCACCTGTTCCGCATCAACGGCGAGCAGTGCGTCGAGGTCGACCGCGCGATCCCCGGCGATCTCGTGGCGGTGGCCAAGATCGACGACATCCATTTCGATGCGGTGCTCCACGACCACCACGACGAGGACGACGTGCACCTGCGGCCGCTGCGGCTGCCCGAGCCGATGGCCGGCGTGGCGATCATCCCCGCCAAGCGCGGCGACGAGCAGAAGCTGGCCGACGCGCTGGCGAAGCTGCAAGACGAGGACCCGACCCTGCGCGTGAGCCGCGACGCCGTGACGCACGAGACGGTCCTGCGCGGCTTGGGCGACCTGCACCTGCGGGTCACGCTCGAGAAGCTCGCCGAGCGCCACCACGTCCAAGTCACGACCGCGCCGCCGAAGGTGGCCTACCGCGAAACCATTCTCGGCCAGGCCGAAGCCCGGTACCGGCACAAGAAACAGACCGGCGGCGCCGGGCAGTTCGGCGATGTCAAGCTCTCGGTCGAGGCGCTCGAGCGCGGCGCGGGCTTCGAGTTCGTCGACGACACGTTCGGAGGGTCGATCCCCAAGCCGCTGATCCCCGCGATCGAAAAGGGCGTCCGCATCGCGATGGACGGCGGCGTCGTGGCGGGGTACCCGCTGCAGGACCTGCGCGTCCGCGTGCTGGACGGCAAGTACCACCCGGTGGACAGCAAGGAGATCGCGTTCGTCACGGCGGGCAAACGCGCCTTCCTCGACGCGGTGAGCCAGGCCAAGCCCGTGCTGCTCGAGCCGATGGTCGAGGCCGAGGTCGTCGCCCCCGCGTCGCACTTAGGCGACCTGACCGCCGACCTGTCGACGCGCCGCGGCCGGATCACGGGCACGGATTTCCTCCCGGGCGACATGGCCGCGCTCCACGCGACCGTGCCGCTGTCCGAGCTGACCACCTACAACAACCAACTCCGCGCGATGACCGGCGGCACGGGCAGCTTCTCGATGGAGCTGTCGCACTACGAGCCGGCCCCACGCGACGTGCAACAGCGCGTCAGCGCCGAGTTCGAACTCAAGCACGACGACGATTGAACCCATCCGGTTTCACCTCACTCGGAGCCCGCGCCTTCACGGCGTGGGCTCCTTTCGTCTTGCGGTAGATTCTCGCCATGCAAACCCTCGACCTCGACGTCACCACGATCGCCCACGAGCACTGCGTCTGCGGCGAAGGCCCGATCTGGCACGACACGGAACGAAAGCTGTATTGGCAAGACATCCCCACCGGCCGGCTCTTCCGGTACGACCCGCAGAAGGACACGCACGAGCTCGTGTACCGCGGCCGGTTTATCGGCGCGACGACCATCCAGGCCGACGATTCGCTGCTGCTGCTCGGCGAGGATTGCGAGGTTCTCATCCTGCGAGACGGACAAGCGACGCCGGTGCTCGAAGGCATCGAAGGCGAGACGCGCTTCAACGACGCGATCGCCGATCCGAGAGGCCGCGTCTTCTCCGGCTCGATGCCCAAAGACGCCCCCGACGGAAACGGCAAATACCACGGCGGCAAGTTCACGCAGCTGGGCAAGCTCTACCGCATCGACCCGGACGGCTCATACCGCGTCGTCGACGAAGGCTTCGGCTGCGCGAACGGCTTCGGCTTCACGCCCGACGGCAAGGGCCTGTACTTCACCGACTCCAACCCCGGCGTGATCTACCGCTACGACTACGACGCGGACACCGGGCAGATCGGCAACCGCCGGGTGTTCTGGGAAGACCACGGCCAGACGCCCGACGGCATGAGTATGGATTCGGAAGGAAACCTGTGGAGCGCCCGGTGGGGCGGCTCGTGCGTGGTCCGGCACGACGGCCGAACCGGCGAGGAGACCGCCAAGTTCATGCTGTCGACGCCGAACATCACGTCGATCTTCTTCGGCGGCGAGGCGCGCGACACGGGGTACATCACCTCGGCCAGCGGCGACCCCGAAAACCCGAAGCAGGGCGACACCGCCGGGGCGACGTTCGCGGTGAGCATCCCGGGCGTCCGGGGTGTGCCGGAGCATCGGTCCCGTGTCGGTTTGAGCTGACCCCACGAAAAAGCCCGCGTCCGGCGAACGCGGGCTTCGTGGTTTTTCGCAACGGGCCGGCGGGGTCAGTTGCCCAGGAGGCTGCCGGCCTGGTCGGCCATGCCCTTGAACTTCTCGACCTGTTCCATGAGCGGCTGGATCTTGGCCTGGATGTCGGGGAGTTGGTCCAGGCCCGGCAGGCCCTGCAGCTGGGTGAGCAGCTCTTCGGCGCCGGAGAAGTCCTTGTTCTCGATCAGGCCCTGGACCTGGGCGAGCATCTCTTCGGCTTTGGTCTTGAGGTCGCCCAACGCGCCCGCGCCCAACGCCGAGACCTGATCCTGCATCGAAGCCTTGGCTTCGTCGGCCGCGCCCTCCGCGGCGCTCGCGGCGTCGTCCATCGCGCCTTCCATCGACTCGGCGGCCGAATCGCCGGCGCCGGACATGGCTTCCTTCGCGCTGTCCATCGCTTCGCTGGCCTTGTCCTTGGCGGTCTCGGCGGTCTCCTTTGCCTTGTCCATCATCTCGCCGCCCATCTCTTTGGCGTCTTCGGTGACGGCCGCGGCGGCGTCCTTCGTCGCATCGGCGGCGTTCTGCAGCGCTTCTTTGCTTTCTTCGCTGCAGCCGACCGACCAGCCCAATGCCGCGCTCAGGCTCGCGGCGGCCATCCAGAACTTCGTGTCACGGTGTTTCATATCGGTACTCCCATCAGTGTCGGCGGCGCCTCGGCCGCTCGCGGTTGGTGATTCGGAAACGGCCGCGGGCACCACGCCCGTCTCGTTTCAAACGTTGATTGTATCTGGGCACCGGGTCCGGCCGGCGTGGTGCGCCGCGCGTCCGATCGCGGTGAGCCCTTGCTCAGCCCTGCTGATGCACGTGCACGTCCATCTGCGGGAACGGGATGCCCAGGCCGGCTTCGTCGAGGTGTTGTTTCACGGCGCGGGTGAGCGCTTCCTTGACGCCCCAGTAGTCGGCGGCGTGGCACCAGAACCGTACGGTCCAGCCGACCGCCGAATCGCCCAGGTCGCCGAGCACGATCTGGTGCCCGCGTCCTTCGCCGTCGAGCCGCATGTCGGCGATCGAGTTAGCGGCGGCTTCCAGCACCTCGCGGGTGCGATCCAGGTCCGCGTCGTAGGCCACGCCCACCGCCACGTCGCATCGCCGCTCGGGGTGGTGGCTGATGTTCTCGATCGTGCCGCCGTAGATCGCCGAGTTGGGGACGATGATCCGACGGTTGTCGGGCGTGTCCAGCGTCGTGGTGAACAGCTCGATCTCGTTGACCTTGGCCGTGATCCCCGCGGCGTTGACCACGTCGCCGACCTTGAACGGCCGGAACACCAGCAGCATCACACCCGACGCGAAGCTGCTCAGCGTGCCCGACAACGCCATACCCACGGCGAAACCGGCGGCGGCGATCACCGCGGCAAACCCCGTCGTTTCGATGCCGACCCGCCCGGCGGCGACGATCAGCGTCAAGATCACGCCGGCGTAGAACACGAGCTTGCCGAAGAACCGCGCGAGCGTCTCGTCGACCTTGGCCTTGCGGACCATCGACCCGACCATCTTCGCGACGATCTTCGAAATGATGATGCCGACGATCAGCACGACGATCGCGATCGCTAAAGGCAAGACGTACTTCTCGATCAGCGGCCAGCTCGCCGCGACGTCGCCCTGCATCAGGCCGTCCCACGCGTTGAGCGCGTCCTGCTTGGCTTCGTCGGCCAGGGCGCCCATCGCGGCTTCGGGGTCTTCGGTGATGTCGACGCCTTCGGTGGAGGCGGCGGCCTCTTCCAGCGCGGCGGTGGCTTCTTCGGCGGCCGGGGGCGGCGCGGGGGCGTCTTGGGCGAGCAGGGGGGCAAAGGTCATGGCAACTCTCCAGGGTGAAAATGAAAACGATCGGGGGCGATCGGCCGGCCCCCGGAACCTTCTCCGCGTTCGGCCTCGTGACGCGAACCACAAAGCGTGACAAAAAAACGCCGTTGACGCCAGAACCAAAACCCCCCATGGTTATCCGGACCTCGCGTCTAACCGACCCCCGGCGTCCACTCGATTGGAATCCCGCCCATGCCGATGCATATCGCGAAAGAGTTCAAGGCGTTCATTCTCAAGGGCAACGTCGTCGATCTCGCGGTCGGGATCGTCATCGGCGCCGCCTTCACCAAAGTCGTCACCACCCTGGTCGACAAGGTCATCATGCCGCCCACCGCCTTCCTGCTCGGGGGCGTCGACCTGTCCGCCAAAAAAATCCCCCTCGTGCCCGCGCTCAAGAAAGGCGATACCCACCCGGTCTACCAGATCGAAGTCGAGAAAGATATCCCCGCGGTGGACCTGGAGTGGGGCGCGATGTTGCAAGCCTTGTTCGAACTGGTGGTCATCGGCGCCGCGATCTTCGTGGTCATCAAGTCGATCAACGCGATGCGGCAAGAAGAAGAGCAAGCCCCAGCCCCGCCCCCGCCGCCCCCGGCCGACGTCCAGCTGCTCACGGAGATCCGTGACCTGCTCAAGAAGTGACCGATCGCCACGCCTCGGGATTCAATCCTCGGGCTTCTTGAGTTATGCTCCGCGATCCCACGCCGGAGTGGCGGAATTGGCAGACGCGGCGGATTCAAAATCCGCTGGTGGCAACACCTTGTGGGTTCGAGTCCCACCTCCGGTATTTCGCCGCGGAGCGGCGGGTCTCGATCGTCTCCATGCTCAAGACTCGAGACGCGCGCCCCAATAAAAAAAGGCGACGATGTTTTGCAACACCGTCGCCCGGAGGGAAAAGAGAGACGCGGGGGCCTCGGGGGCGTTACGAAAAGCAAGGACCGCGGTTAGGCGATCGAGAACACCGCCCCGGCTTCTTCGATGGCCTGGGGCAGTTTGGTGCGGACCTCTTCGAAGTCCTGGTCGGTGAGCTTGAGCGCGGCCTTGATCTGCGGGTCGATGTCTTCGACCTCGACGTCGCCGGTATAGCCCATCTCGAGCTGCTTGGTGATCACGTCCGCGAGGTGTACCAGCGAGGGCAACGCCCGCGATTCGGGGGGCAGTTCCAGCGGGCGGTGGTGGAAGCCGGCCACGTTCTGGAACGAGGTCGGGAACTTCCAAAGCTTGCACAGCGCCTGGCCGAACTGCTCGTGGGTCGCGCCCAGCAGTTCGGCCTCGACTTCCCGCAGGGGCCGGCCCTGCGCGTGGGCGGTCTCGATGGCTTCGACGAATTCTGCGCGGCGGGATTGCATCTCCACCATCAGCCCGATGTCGTGGATCAGCCCGGCCAGGAACGCCTCGTCGGGCAGCCCGAGCCCGGCCTTTTGGGCGAGCATCTTGGTCGCGGTCGCCGAGGCGATCGAGTGGGTCCAGAGTTCCTTGGCGTCGAAGACGCTGCAGACCTTGCCGCCGCGGAACAGCTTGGCGAGGCTCGCCGCGATCGCGATGTTTTTCACGGCGTTGAGCCCGAGCAACACGATCGCGCGGTTGATGCTGCCGATCTGCCCGGGCAGCCCGTAGAACGCGGAGTTGACGACCTTCAGGATGCGGGCGCCCAGCGCCGGGTCGTTGGTGATGACCTTGTTGAGGTCCTGGGCGGTCGAGTTGGGGTCTTCGACCAGCTTGATGATCTTGAGCGTGACCTCGGGGAGCGTCGCGATGTGTGAGATCTCACGGATCGCGGCCTGGACGATGCCGTCGGTCTGCTCGCACGGAGACGCGGCGGCTTGAACGGGCTGAGGGGCGGTGACGCTCATGAGAATCTCCGTGGGCCGGCCGCGAGGCGGAAGTTGCCGAAGACGGCTTCGGGTAGGACATCGGCGGAAACCGGCGGCGGATGAAGCGGACGGGGCGATTCGGCAAGACGGAAGGCCGATGCTGCGGCGGCTGACGGCTGTGCCGTTTAGACGGAGCGTGCGCAGAGGTGCGGGCTAGTCACCGCCGCGCCAACCAGCCCGCACGGGCCTCCGGGCGGAAGCGACGCGGCGTCCGAATATGCTGCGGCGATGGACGCGAGCGGACAGGGCGGTTTCCCGGGCGGCGGGGCTTGGGGGCAAGCGCGATTTGCGCGGCGGGTGATCACCCGCCGTTCACGCTTGCCGGTGCGGCTGGGGGTGATGTCGGCGTTGCTCGTGGGCGTGGTGCCGATCGTCGCGATCGTGGCCTTGGCCGTGCTCGTGGGCGGGTTGGTATACGCCGTGTCGTCGGCGATCGCGAAGGTCTTGTCGCTGGTGGGCTTGGGCGGCGGTGTCGCCTCCACACCGACCGACGAATCACGCGAGCCGTTGGACGACGGCCGGGAGAATGTGCGGGTCATGGGACGGCCGGAGCCTTGAGCCGTTGGACGGGGCGTTAGGCTGCGTCGATGGCAAGACGCGTGACGCGATCGATCGGGTGCCTGGCGTTGGCCGGGGCGCTGTGGGCGTGGGCGGGGTGCCGCGCGGCGACCGAAGTGCCCGGCGAACCGCGGTCGTCGAGCCCGGTGGTTCGGGTGGCGGTCTTCAACACCGCGTTGTCGCGGGACGAGCCCGGGGCGTTGGCGGAAGCGGTCGGCGATTTCGGCCAGGGGGATTTAGCGCCCCGCGAAGCCTGGCAACCCGATCCGAAAATCGCGGCGATCGTCGAGGTGTTGGCCCGGGTGGACCCCGCGGTGGTGGTGCTTTTGGAGGTCGACGCCGACGCGGCCGAGCGCCTGGCGGAAGGCTTGCCGAGGCACCTGCCCGACGGAGAAGGTTGGGCGGCCCAACGCCTGGCGTACTCCCAGGTGTACGTGCCCGAAGTGAACACCGGCGTACCCAGCAGTGTCGACCTGGATCGCGACGGACGGGTCGGCGGGCCCGGCGACGCGTACGGCTGGGGTCGCTATCCGGGGCACTACGGCCTGGTCGTGCTGGCGAAGGACGGGGTTCTCATCGACCGCGGCGCGATCCGGACGTTCCGTAACCTGAAGTGGATCGAATTCCCGGGGAACGTGATGCCGATCGATTGGTACGGCGACGCCGCCGCGCACGTGCGGTTGAGTTCCAAGACGCACGCGGACGTGCCGATCGTGGCGTACGGTTCGCGGTTACATCTGTTGGTCAGCCACCCGACGCCGCCGGTGTTCGACGGGCCGGAAGATCGCAACGGCCGCCGCAACCACGACGAGGTCGCGTTCTGGGTGAAGTATCTCAGCGGCGTGCCGTTCACGGACGACGCCGGGGTGACGGCGGCCTTGGACGAGCGGGCGTCGGCGGTGGTGTTGGGCGATCTGAACGCCGACCCGCACGACGGCGATTCGTTTGGCTTGGCGATCAACCGCCTGCTCGCCCATCCTCGGCTCGACGGCATGGATAGGACGCCCCGCAGCGACGGCGCGGTCGAAGCCGCGGCCAAGCAGGGCGGCGTCAACGCCGGGCACGCGGGGCCGGCCGAGTTCGACACGGCCGACTTCCCGGACGAATCGCCCCGCGGTCCGGGTAATTTGCGGGTGGACTACGTGTTGCCGCCGGCGACGGAAGCCGAGCCGGCTTGGCGGGTGTTGGACGCCGGCGTGTTCTGGCCGGCAGAAGGTCAGCCCGGCGCGGAAGCTGCGCGGGCGTCGGACCATCGGCTGGTGTGGGTGGACTTGGCCGTACCTGCGGAACCGTAAGCGAGCGGCGCAATAAAAAAGCGACCGGGTGGGGGAGGCCCGGTCGCTAAGAGAGGGCGTTCGGCGCTGATGGCCGAACATGTGGGGGCGATTAGTTTTGAAATCGACGCGGGGTTTTATTGCTGACGATTTAAGCGATTGTCATATCGCTCACGTGTAATTATCACTGGGTCGGGATGAAAGTCAAGGGCACGTCGCCCGAAAAAATTCTGGCATGTCGTTGTTTGAACTAGCCTTACGTCTCAAAATACGTATCGAGATTGGGCGATCTTGCCGCCGCCGCCCGAATGGTGGGCGAAGAACTAGGGATTGCCCGAAAAAGCTGCAATCACTCGGCGATTTCGGTTGAGGCGGGGTGTTCGGGCGGCTCGCCGTGCAGCACCCGGACGACGTCACGGACGACCCAGCTCATGTTCGCCAGAGCCGTATGCGTGCGGGAAGCGAGGTGCGGCAACAGCGTCGCGTTGGGCAGGGAGCGCAGCGGTGCTTGCTCGGGCCGGGTGGGCGGTTCGGGGTCGTGGACGTCGAGGTAGGCGTGGGCGGCGGGGTGCCCGGCGAGCCAGTCGTGCAGGGCGGCGTGATCGACGAGCATCCCGCGGGCGGCGTTGATCAGCACGGCGTTGTCGCGCAAAACGGCGAACGCGTCGGCGCCCAGCAGGTGCCGGTTGGAAGCCCGGCCGTCGGCATGAACGGTGACGAGGTGTGAGCCGGCGTAGAGCTCGGCGTGAGGCTTGAACTCGAACGGAAAACTCACGGCCTTGCGGAGTTCGACCTCCGGGAGGACGTCGGTCGCCCAGACGTTCATGCCCAAGGCGTGCGCGGCCCGCCCCAGCCTCTTGCCGATGCGGCCGAAACCGACGATCCCGATCGTCATCTCGTCGAGCTGTCGGCCGACCTCGGTCTTCCGCATCGCGTGAAAATCGTCGGCGGTGGCGTCGGCGGGAAACGGCGTGCGGGGCCGGACGTGGTCGAGCATCAGGCCCATCACGTACTCGACGACGGCCTGCGTGTTGGCGTCGGGCGTGTAAACCACCCGGACGCCGCGGCGCTCGCAAGCGGGCAGGTCAAAGTTGTCGAGCCCGACGCCGGCCCGGCCGACTACCTTCACCTTCGGGGCCTGGTCGAGCAGCGCATCATCGACCCGGGTGTAGGTGCGGACGACGAGCCCGTCGGCGTCGGCGAGGGCGGCGTCCAGGCCGGGCCGGTCGAAGCCGTGCCAGACGACCTCGGTGTGCTCGGCGAGCCACGCGGCGCAGGCAGGGGCCAGGCGTTCGGTGATGACGACCTTGGGTTTGTCGGGCATGGCCCAAGCGTAACGATCGCGACTTGCGCGACGCGCCCGCGCCGGGTAGCATCCCGCGATGCCTTCGCGCCCGAAAGCCCTGAAAACCAACACGATCGCGCAGGGCGACTGCATCGAAGCGATGAACGCTTGGCCCGAGGATTCCATCGATCTGGCCTTCGCGGACCCGCCGTACAACATCGGCTTCGAGTACGACGGGCACTACGAAGACGCCCGCAGCGACGAGGACTACCTCGGTTGGACGTACGACTGGATCAACGCGGCGGCCCGGCTGCTCAAGCCCACCGGCAGCCTCTACGTCTTGATCGGCGACGAGTACGCCGCCGAGACGCGGGTGCATCTCAAGAAGCTTCAACGCGACGGCCAGCTGTTGTTTCGGAATTGGATTGTCTGGCACTACACGTTCGGCCAGCGGTGCAAGCTGAAGTTCAATCGATCGCACGCGCACCTGTTTTATTGCGTCGGCAGCGCGGCGGTGAATCGGCGGACGGGTAAGCCCAAGAGCAACCTGACCAAGTCGCCGCCGTTCACGTTTCATTACGACGCCGCGGCCGTGCCCAGCGCCCGGATGACGACGTACAACGACGCGCGGCAGAACCCCCGAGGCAAGCTGCCCGACGACACGTGGGTGATGAAG
Source organism: Planctomycetota bacterium (assembly GCA_039180415.1). Lineage (GTDB taxonomy): Bacteria > Planctomycetota > Phycisphaerae > Phycisphaerales > Phycisphaeraceae > CAZIXN01. The sequence goes on from JBCDDH010000005.1 coordinate 69,794, forward strand.
TTCCCCGCGATGGAGAACTGGCACGTCCGCCCGCAGGACGCCGCGGATGAGGGGTTCTTCGACGCGGGCTGGGATACCTGGTACCAGTCGCGGCTGGCGGGGACGTTCAAGGAGCGGCAGCAGTGGCACCCGTGCCAGCTGCCCGAAGCGTTACTCGAACGCATCGTGCGCGTGAGTTCGAATCCGGGGGATCTGGTGTTCGATCCGTTCGTGGGCAGCGGCACGACGCTGGCGGTGGCGAAGCGGTTGGGGCGGGATTACCTGGGTTGCGAGCTGTCGCCCGACTATCGGAACAAGGCGATGACGCGGTTGAAAGCGGTCAAGCCGGGGGCATGAAAAAGCCCGGGGCAAGTTGCCTCCGGGCTCGGTGGTGGGTTGCGCTTTTGGTCTTGTGAATCCCGCGGTTACGCCGCGCGGGTGGTGTCTTCGTCTTCCTGGTCGTCGGCTTCTTCCCATTCGTCGTCTTCTTCGTCGCCGGCCTCCTCGTACTCGGCGACTTCTTCGGCGGTGATTGGGTTGCCGTCTTCGTCGACGTACTCGTACTCGACGTCGTCGCCCTCTTCGTCATTCGCTTCTTCGTCTTCGACCTCTTCGAATTCGGCTTGGTCCTCATCGATTTCCGTTTCGAGCGTGTCGACGATTTCGTTGGCGTCCTCGTCGGGTTGTTCTTCGGAAGCGGAAGCGTTTTCGTCGGGGTGCGTGCCCGCTGAAGCGGGCACGCCGGGGTCGGCGTCCGCGCTTTCGGGGGCGTGGGACTCGCGGGCGGCGAGTTCTTGCATGGCGGCCCATTCTTCGGGGGACACGAGCACCTCCCGGGCCTGGGCGGTTTTGTGGCCGCCGATGATGCCGAAGCGTTCCATCTCTTCGATGATGCGCGAAGCGCGGGAGTAGCCGATGGTCAAGCGGCGTTGGAGCAGCGAGACGCTGCCGCGTTTGGTTTCGATGACGACCTCGACAGCCTTGTCGAACAACTCGTCGCGTTCCGCGAAACCTTCGCCGCCGCCGTCCTCGGCGTCGGCGGCGCGCATCTGCACGAGCTGCGGCTCGAAGGCTTGGGCGGAGACGTCCTTGAGGAACTTGACGGACTTGCGGATCTCCTGGTCGTCCACGAGGGTTCCCTGGGCGCGGACGAGTTCAGACGAACGCGGCGAGAGGAAGAGCATGTCGCCGTGGCCCAGGAGCAGTTCCCCGCCTTTGGTGTCCAGGACGATGCGGGAGTCCATGCCGGAGTTGACCTTCATGCACACGCGGCAGGGCATGTTGGACTTGATCAGGCCGGTGACGACGTTGGCGGAGGGGCGCTGCGTCGCGAGGATCAGGTGCAGGCCGACGGCGCGGGCCTTTTGCGCGATGCGGACGATGTGCGACTCGACCTCTTTGTTGGTCATCATCAGGTCGGCGAGCTCGTCGATGATGAAGACCAGGTAGGGCAGCTTCCGCGGGATGCGGGCTTCTTCTTCCGGGGTCGAAGGCTCGATGCGTTCCTTGATCTCGTCCCAGTCGAGCTGGTTGTACGAGGCGATGTCGCGGACGCCCGCCTCGGCGAGCAGCTCGTAACGCTCGTCCATCTTGGTCACGGCCCACTCGAGGATCGCCGCGGCCTTGGACATCTCGGTGACCACCGGGCACATCAGGTGCGGGATGGACTTGAACTGGCTCATCTCCACCATCTTGGGGTCGACGAGCACGAGCTTGAGCTCGTCGGGCCGCTTGGTGTAGAGGAACGACATGATGATGGAGTTCATGCACACCGACTTGCCCGAGCCGGTGGTGCCGGCGATGAGCATGTGGGGCATGGCGTTGAGGTCCTGGACGAGCGGGTTGCCGCTGGCGTCCTTGCCCAGGAACATGGGCAGCTTCATCTTGGCGAGCTTGTCGGGGTCGGAGCTCATGAGCTCCTTCATGCGGACGCGTTCCTTCTCGGCGTTGGGGACCTCGATGCCGACGGTGTCCTTGCCGGCCATGTTGGGCACGACGCGGATGTTGGGGGCCTTGAGGGCGCGGGCGATGTCGGAGTCGACGGCGTTGATGCGGGCGACCTTGGTGCCCGGGGCGAGGCGGACCTCGAAGAGGGTGATGACCGGGCCGGAGTCGATGTTCACGACCGTCCCGTCGATCTTGTATTGCTGGAGGGCCATCTCGAGCGATTGGGCCTGCTCGCGGATCAGGAACTCCATCTCGGTCTGGAACGAGCCCTCGGGGTCTTCGAGCAGGTCGAGCGACGGGAAGGCGTATTCGGAGAGGTCGAGGTCGGCGGCGCGGGGGAGCTCCGTGGCGGTTTCTTTCCGCGCGAAGTTGATGGGCATCTTGGCCATCTTTTCGCGCAGGGCGTCCTGATCGAGGGCGGCCTTGGGGTCCGACGCGGGCAGGGCGTCGTCGTTCTTGGAGGCGACGTAGGCGGCCGGGGCGTCTTCGCTTTCGATCTGGTCGTCGGTTTCGAAGTCTTCGTTGGCGACCTTCTCGGTGGCGGGTCGGCGTTTGGTCTTGAGCGACTCGGTGCCGGCGAAGCCGCCGGCGGATTCGTCGATGTGGTCGGGGTCGTCCGGATCGGTGTCGCGGCCTTTGCGCTTGGTGGAGCGCTTGGCTTTGGGGTTGGAGGGGATGGCGTCGTCGAGGTCGTTCGCGCGGACGCGTGGTTCGCGGCGGAAGCTGGGCAGGGTGAGCCTGGGCATGCTCAGGGCGAGCTGCGGGAGCCCGGGCATCTTGTCGCGGGAGATGTCCAGCAGGCGGAGTAGGCCCTCACCCATCCAGCGCGGCAGGGCCAGGGCCCAGCGGTCGGCGGCGAGGATCGAGCCGACCCAGAAGACGCCGGCGAGGATGAGCATGGCGCCCAGGGTGGCGAAGCGGGGCACGAGCTCGTCGTGGAGGAACACGCCGATCAGGCCCCCGGGGCCTTCGGGCCGGCCGGTGTACCCGGTGATAAAGCCGGTAGTGCCGACCGCGGCGAGGCCGGAGCAGGCGGCGGTCATGAGCAGCACGCCGGTGGCGCGGATCGCGGGCTGGTCGAGCCGGCGAGAGGCGGCGGTCCACCCCAACGCGACGGCGACGGCGACGAGCAGGACCCACACGCCCGGGCCGAGGGTGAAGAAGGCCTCGTGGGCGACGGTCGCGCCGATGGTGCCGACCCAGTTGGCGGGGCGTTCGTGCGTGACGCCGACGAAGTGGGTCGGGGCGTCGGCGGGGTCGTACGACACCAGGGCGAGCGTGACGAGCACCCACGCCAGCGCGATCACGGCCCAGGCGGTGGCCTTCGCCGCGGCGTAGGGCGAGCGCTCGGCTTCTTCGTCTTCGTAGACGTACTCGTATTCGTACTCGTCGGATTTGCGTGGCATGGGGGCACCTCGGGAGACCGATAACCGGCGGCGCACACGGATCGCGCCGCGATGGAAGGACATCGGCGGGGCGGCGGGGGTTTCGCGAAATGTTGGAGCGGGGTGCGCCAGAAACCCCGTTCCCGAGGCCTCGGCCTAGCGTTGACGCGGGTCGAGCGAGCCGAGCAAGTCGCGTTGGAGTCGCTGGCGTCGCTTTTTGTCCGCGTGGCGTTTGCGGCGCCGTCGCGAGAGGGCCGGCAGCTTGTTCAGCAGGCTATTGCCCCACGTAGCGGTGCGGTTGGCTTTCGTGAGGTTGTCGGCTTTGGGCATCGCTTCATTGGGTTCCGGTGTGCCCGAAACCGCCGGCACCGCGGGCGGAGCCGGGGAGGGTTTCGACTTCCTGCCAGGCGACGCGGGGGACGGGCTTGACGATCATCTGGGCGATGCGCTGGTTGGGCTCGATCGTGACGGGGGCGGGGCCGAGGTTGATCATGGGCACGCGGACCTCGCCGCGGTAGTCGGCGTCGATGGTGCCGGGGGTGTTGGGCATGGTCAGGCCGTGCTTGGCGGCGAGGCCCGAGCGGGGGCGGACCTGGGCCTCGTAGCCGACGGGCACGGCCATCGCGAAGCCGGCGGGGATCATCGCGATGCCGCCCGGGTCGATCGTGACGGGCCGGTCGAGGCAGGCGTGGATGTCGAGGCCGGCGGCGTGTTCGGTCTGGTACGCGGGCAGGGGGGTTTGGTTTGTGATGCCGTGAGGCAGGCGTTGGATCTGGACTTCGATCGGGGGAGAACTCATGGGCAGATCGTACGTTTCCGCCGGCTTGGCCTGTGGACGGTGTCCGCGGGTTCCGGGCGATAGATTGCGGGCATGAGCGATTCATTGAGCGAAGCGCGGCGGGTGGAGCGGTTGACCTTGCCGGAGCTACCCGGGGCCGTCGACGCGGTGTTGGATACGGACACGTACAACGAGATCGACGACCAGTTCGCGCTGGCGTACATGCTGCTGAGCCCGGAGCGGATCAAACTCGAGGCGGTGTACGCGGCGCCGTTCGTGAACGAGCACCGCGGGGCGGACACGCCGGGCGTGGGGATGAGCCAGAGCTACGACGAGATCGAGCGGGTGTTCGCGCGGATGGGCCGCGGCGAGGTGTCGGTGTTCCGCGGGAGCGAGGCGTGGATGGCCGACGTGGGCCCGGTGCGCAGCGCCGCGGCGGGCGACCTGATCGAGCGGGCGATGGCTCGCGACGCGGACGGCCCGCCGCTGTACGTGGTGGCGATCGGGGCGCCGACGAACGTGAGTTCCGCCTTGGCGCTGCGGCCGGAAATCGCCGAGCGGATCGTGGTGGTGTGGCTCGGCGGGCAGCCGCGGGACTGGCCGCACACCTGGGAGTTCAACGGCCAGCAGGACCGCGCCGCGACGCGGTGGCTGCTGGATTGCGGCGTGCCGCTGGTGCGGGTGCCGTGCTTCAACGTGGCCCAGAAGCTGCGGACCAGCGTGCCGGAGCTGTCGCATTACCTGGCCGGCAAGAACCCGCTCTGCGGCTTCCTGCTCGAGCGGTTCGCGGAGTACGAGACGTTCGAACTGAGCCCGGCGGGCTGGAAAGCCAAGCAGTTCCCCGGGCAACGCTCGGACACCAGCTCGGATCGATCAGCCACGCCACGGGGGCCACGTCCCAGATCTCTTTGCAATACGCCAAGCGCTGCCCGGGGAACTGCTTGGCTTTCCAGCCCGCCGGGCTCAG
>JBCDDH010000006.1:0-72406 GCA_039180415.1 Planctomycetota bacterium
ACCCCCGCCAATAAAACCCCCCGCCGCCCCCCCCGCGCCGCCGCGGCCCTCCGCGGGGTTTGGTTCGCGCCGCCGCCCCGGGGCCCCCACGAATCCGACGCTCAATACTGACTTCCTCTAGACATCTGTTAAATTCATGGGCTCCCGGCCGTTCCCATCCGTCCCCGCCGGGCCGACCTTTCCCATCTGTCGAGGTGCCCCGCTCGTGGCCGAAGTGACCATCAAAGACGTCGTCAAGACCTACCCCGGAAACGTGACCGCCGTCGCCGGCGTCAGCCTGGATATCGCCGACGGCGAGTTCATCGTGCTCGTCGGCCCGTCGGGTTGTGGCAAGTCCACCACGCTCCGCATGGTCGCCGGACTCGAAGATATCACCGGCGGCACCATCTCCATCGGCGACCGCGTTGTCAACGACGTCCCGCCCAAAGACCGCGACATCGCCATGGTCTTCCAGAACTACGCCCTGTACCCGCACATGACGGTGTACAAGAACATGGCGTTCGGCCTGAAGCTCCGCAAGTTCATCAAGACGGAGATCGACCAGCGCGTCCGCAACGCCGCCGACATCCTCGGCATCGCCGACCTGCTCGACCGCAAGCCCAAGGCGTTGTCCGGCGGGCAGCGCCAGCGTGTCGCGCTCGGCCGGGCGATCGTCCGCGACCCGGCGGTGTTCCTCTTCGACGAGCCGCTGTCCAACCTCGACGCCAAGCTCCGTGTCGAGACCCGCGCCGAGATCAAGCGCCTGCACAAGCGCCTCAGCACCACGACGATCTACGTCACGCACGATCAGGAAGAGGCCATGACCCTCGGCGACCGCGTCGTGCTGATGTCGCCCAACCCGGGTCTGATCCAGCAGTGCGACACGCCGCTGAACATGTATGAGTACCCGGTGAACCGCTTCGTCGCCGCGTTCCTTGGCACGCCGCCGATGAATTTCATCGACGGCCGGATCGAGAGCCACGACGGCGCGGTCAAGTTCGTGGCCGAAGGCGTCGATCTCGCGCTGCGCAACCACCACGCCGAGATGGTGCAAGGCAAGGTCGGCCAGGACGTCGTGCTCGGCGTCCGCCCCGAGGGCCTGTTCCTCCAGGCCAACGAGACCGCCAACGACGACGGCCAGACCATCCCCGGCGTCGCGAGCGTGATCGAACCCTTGGGCAACACGATGGACGTGTTCGTGAACCTGGGCGGCGGCCAGCGCGTGACCGCCCGTGTCAAGGCCGAGGTGCTCGACGAGGATTCGCCGATCACGCTGCACGTCGACGACACCAAGCTGCACATCTTCGAGCCCGGCGACTACGGCGTGAACCTGACGCTGCAGAACGCCGCGGCGATGGCTTAATCCACGTTGGGGTGTGGGTCATCCAGCGACTGAACGTGCCACTCCGACGCGACCTGAGTTCCGTTCGTCCGGAGCATGTCGCCTTTTGCGGCATCGTGTTTACCGCACACAATGATTGTCAGTGCGGCGTGCCGCCGTGCCGCTTCGGTTCGAACATATCGATAGAGGTCACGCCCCACGGTGCCCCAAAGAGAATCACGAACCACGGCAAAATCATCGATCATGCACACGCGGCCTCCCGGCTCGTAGACCGGCGGTGCTTGCATCAGCCGACCGATCGCAAAGCCGTTGCAGATGCCGTCATCGATCGAAACGACGCAGAGGTGATCTCGATCGTTAATGAGTTTGGCGAAGAACTTGGCTTGCGCTTCGTCTGCGCTGTTTGCGGGACGCCAGAAAACGGGCGAATGCTTCGCGTATGAAGCCCGCTTGCTCGCCGACAACCGAACCATCGCAGGCACGTCTTGGAGTTCGGCAAATCGTTGCATGACTCCGACAACCTAGCAGCGAATGGCATCGCGATTCACCAACCCATCGTCCCCGGCGAACCCTTAAACGGGCCGACGAGGTCACTCGTGATCCAACCGCCGTAGAAGTCGCCGGGCTGGGCTTCGACGCACTCGTCATCGACGAAGCAGGCGTCGAGTTTGCTCGGGTAGAACGCCACGTACCCGGCGATCGGGGCGAAGGCTTTCACGGGGTTCGGATACGTCCAGCCGACGGCGATCAGATCCGGTGAGCCGTCGGGAAGATTCACGACGTCCACGTACGACGCTTGGCCCTTCCATTCGCAGAACGACGAGCGTGGATTCGGCCGAAAGTAGCCGGCCATTTCTTCCGTAGGAAATGGGACGTAGTACACCGGCGGGTGGCTGGTTTCGAGGACTTCGTACGCGGCGGCGGTGTCCACGAGCGTGATGCCCGCGTGGACGATGCGGATGCGTTTGGACACGGGCTGCAGCGCGGGCGGCCGCGGGAAGTCCCAGACCCAGCGTTGGCCGGGTTCGAGTTTGGGGCGTTGGGTCGGGCGTGGCATCCGGGCGTCTCCAAAAAAGCGTCGCCCCGGTTCGACCCGAGGCGACGTGAGTGTTTCGCACTTTTCACTAGCGACTGGCCGTAGCTTCGCGGCTTACTCGCTGGGGATCAGCACCTTGTCGATTACGTGGATCACGCCGTTGCTGGCCATGACGTCGGTCTTCTTGACGTTGGCGTCGTTGATCTTCACGCCGTCGCCGCTGACGGTGATGTCCACGGTGCCGCCCTGCAGGGTCGGGGCCTCGTCGAGGGTGACCACGGTTTCGGCGAGCGCTTCGCCCTCGATCACGTGATACAGCAGGATGCTCTTGAGCGTTTCCTTGTTCTCGGGCTTGAGCAGGTCTTCGACCGTGCCTTCGGGCAGCGCGGCGAACGCCTCGTCGGTCGGGGCGAGCACGGTGAACGGCCCGCCGTCGGCGAGCGTTTCGGCCAGGCCGGCGGCCTGCGCGGCGGCGAGCAGCGTGTTGAACTTGCCGGCCGCGGCGGCGGTCTCGACGATGTTCACTTCTTCCGCTGCGTGGCTATGGCCGGCGGCGCAGCCGCAGCCGTCGCAAGCCGACGCCGGTGCGGACACCAGACCGAGGCCGGCGGCGGCGACGGGGACAGCAAGAAACTTCGTAAACCTCATGTTCCAAAACTCCGATCGTTGCGGTCGTCCGTGCAACGCCGCGGGGTGGATTCCTCTGAAAGTTCGCAACGCTAGGCACGCCGGATGCGGGGCGTACGATTTTTCTTCGAAAACTTCTGGCAGACCGTCCGCGTACGCTCCGGCATGCTCGAATCGCTTCCCGAAGACCCGAAACAGATCACCGATGCGCAGTGGAAATCGCTGCTCAGCCCGGTCGAATATCGCATCCTCCGCCACGCCGGCACCGAGCCGCCCGGCACCGGCCGCTATCTGCAAGACCCCGACGGACCGGGCATGTACGTGTGTGCGGGCTGTGGTAACCCCCTCTACCCGTCCACTTCCAAATTCCATTCCGGTTGCGGCTGGCCGTCGTTTTTTGAGGAGATCGAGCCCGACGCGCTGACGATCCACCGTGACACCAGCCACGGCATGGTCCGCACCGAGATGCGCTGCGCCCGCTGCGACGGCCACCTCGGCCACATCTTCGACGACGCGCCGCAGACGCCCACCGGCCAACGCCATTGCGTGAACGGTTTCGCGGTGCTCTTTGTGCCCGAGGGGGTCGACCCTCAAGCAGCGCTGGCGGCGCACCGGGCCGAGCAAAACCGCGGCTAAGCTGAATGCATGTCTAATCACGTCTACAAGATCATCGAAGTCGTCGGCAGTTCGCCCGAATCCACCGACGCCGCCATCCGGAACGCCGTCGCCAAAGCCGCGGAGAGCGTCCGCAACCTGCGTTGGTTCGAGGTGGTCGAGACGCGCGGCCACATCGACGGACAGAAGATCGCTCACTACCAAGTGACGCTGAAGATCGGATTCACGCTGGACTGAGCGCCGCGGGTTCAGAACGGCGCGTCGCCGCCGTCTTCGTCACCGCCGAACTCGAAGTCGTCGGGCAGCTGGTCGCGTTCGGTGAGCGACAGGCCGTAGCCTTCGTCGGTTTCGACCTTGTCGAGTTGGTGGTTGTTGAGCAGCCGGGCGACCTTGGGCCCGAGCACGAGGACGGTCCGGCCCGCGTGCTGGACCTTGGCGTCGCCGCGCTTGCGGCGAGAGATCGTGAGACGCAGGGCTTTGCCGTCGATGACGAAGCGAGCGGCGGAGGCGTCGGGCACCTCGGCCTCTTCGAGCATGTTGAGCAGTTCATCTCGGGCGGCTTCGGTCACCATCAGCGACATAGGCGTCCTCGCACGCGGCGGTTTAGTCTAAGCATCATAGCTCGGCAAGCCTGCCAAGCCCTCCAAACGCCGCAGACGGCAAGAAAAACGTTCAAATCGACCAGGATTGAATGTTTTGGATGTTTTTGGGCGGGTTTGAATCGGAAACTCAAGGCGTCGGGCCGACGTGGTGTTGGCCGCCCACTTAATCCGCACGGAGTCCACCATGCCCGCTGCTGCCCCTGCCTTCGCCGTTCCCGCGATCGATGACCCCGCCGCCGTGTCGGACTTGGAGCGTTCCTGCCACCGACGGGGAGAGCTTTTCGATCGCTGCTTTCGCGAGTATGCCCAGGCGATGCGGCGGCTGACCGGCGCGTTGGAGACTTACGACGATTTGTTGCGGCACGGGCCGGCTTGGCAGCGTTCGCGGTGAGCGCGATTTGCGGGGCGTGTTGTTGATCACGCCTCCATCAGCATCCGGGTTGGGTCTTCGATGCAGTCGCAGATGCGCTTGAGGAACGTGACGGCTTCGCGGCCATCGACGACGCGGTGGTCGTAGGTCAGCGCGGAATACATGATTGGATGCGCAGAGATACGCTCGTTGAAACAAGCGCCATAGCGGCTGGTATCAATTGTCACGACGTTGCAGTTTACGAACTAGAGCCACGGTCATGAAAAGCGGTACTGAAAGGATTACGACCGCGAGTGGCAAGTAAAAAAACGCAAGAGCTATCTCAACCCATCGCGGAAGAGCAGCAGCTGCGGATAGCAGGACATAGATCGCAAACGACAGCAAGTAAAAAACGACCAGCCACTCGAGTCGCATCACGCCTCCATCAACATCCGCGTCGGATCTTCGATGCAGTCGCAGATGCGCTTGAGGAAGGTGACGGCTTCGCGGCCGTCGACAACGCGGTGGTCGTAGGTCAGGGCGAGGTACATCATCGGGCGGATTTCGATCCGCTCGCTCGGGGTGCCGGGGTCGACGGCCACGGGACGGCGGACGATGCCGTGCATGCCCAGGACCCCGGACTGGGGCGGGTTGACGATGGGCGTGGACAGAAGGCTGCCGTAGACGCCGCCGTTGGTGATGGTGAAGGTGCCGCCGGTCATGTCGGCGATGGTGATCTTGCCGCTCTTGGCTTTGATGGCGTAGTCGAGGATGCCTTTCTCGATGTCGGCGAAGGACATGGCCTCGGCGTTACGGAGGACAGGGACCACCAGCCCCTTGCCACCGCCGATGGCGATGCCGACGTCGCAGTAGTCCCGGTAGACGACGTCGGTGCCGTCGACCTCGGCGTTGATGGCGGGGAACTTCTGGAGAGCGTCGCATGCGGCCTTGACGAAGAAGGACATGAAGCCGAGCTTGGTGCCGTGGGTGACCTCGTAGAGGCCCTGGCCGGTCTTTTTGTTGGCGACGGCGTTGTATTTGGCGCGCATGGTCATCACGTTGGTCATGTCGCATTCGTTGAAGGTGGTGAGCAGAGCGGCGGTCTGTTGGGCTTCGACGAGGGACTTGGCGATGGTCTTGCGGAGCGGCGTCATCGGGACGCGTTTGGTTGCGCGTGCCCCCGCCGAAGCGGGCGCGCCGGCAGCGAGGGGGGCGCTCGGCTCGGCTTTGGGGGCGGACGGCGGGTTTTTGATGAAGTTGAGGACGTCCTCTTTGAGGACGCGGCCGTTGGGGCCGGTGCCCGGGATGGCGGCGGGGTCGAGTCCGTGCTGCTCGATAAGGAGTTGGGCGGCGGGCATGACCGGGCCGGTGTGGGGCTCGGCTTTGGGGGGGGCACCGTTGGAAGAGGCGGAACCGGCCGCGGCCTCCTCGCGGCGCTCGGGCGCGGCGGCGGGCTTCGCTTCGGGCCCCGTGTTTCCGGCGGCGCCTTCTTCGAACGTGCCGATCTTGTCGCCGACGACCGCGTCGGCGCCCTGATCGTGGGAGATGTCCTGGATGACGCCGTCGGCGGGGGCGGGGAGCTCGAGGGTGACCTTATCGGTCTCGATTTCGACCAGCGGCTCGTCCTTCTTGACGGCCTCGCCGGGCTGCTTGAGCCAGCGGCCGATCTGGACTTCGGTGATGGATTCGCCGACTTCGGGGACGATGAGGTCAGTGGGCATGGCGGGTTGGGGATCGGGGGGCTGGGGCAGGGGCGGACGCCAGCAGAGCTTACTTGGCTGAGGCGACGTTGGCCCCGGCGTAACGAGCGTCGGTGCGGAAGCGGGCGATGATGTCGTCGCAGAAAGCGGCGTGCATCAGTTCGGCCTGCTCGATCTGGTGGGCGGCGCGGGAGCCGGTGGCGGGGGAACTGGACGGCTCGCGGGCCACGCGGGTCATGTTCCAGCGGTGCAGGAGCTTGTAGCCGTAGCCGCCCTTGAGGAAGTGCCACGCGCCCATATTGCGGGGCTCTTCCTGGCACCAGACGACGGGCGTCTGGTCGCCGTAGGGCTCGAGCGCGGCGGTTAATTCGTCGACGGGGAACGGGTAGTACTGTTCGAGGCGGACGATGGCTACGTCGTCGCGCTGCCGCTTGGTGCGCTCTTCGAGCAGCTCGTAGTAGATCTTGCCCGAGCAGAGCAGGACGCGGTCGGCGTTCTTGGGGTCGATCGAGTCGTCGGGGATGACGCGGCGGTACTTGCCGTCGCTGAGGTCGCTGAGGTCGCTGACGCACTTGGGGTGGCGGAGCAGCGATTTGGGCGTCATGACGACGAGCGGTTTGCGCCACCTACGCTTCACCTGGCGGCGCAGCAAATGGAAGTACTGGGCGGGCGTGGTCGGGTTGCAAACCTGCAGGTTGTCTTCGGCGCACTGGTTGAGGAAGCGTTCGAGCCGCGCGGAGGAGTGTTCGGGGCCTTGGCCTTCGAACCCGTGCGGCAGGAGCATGACGATGCCGGAGAGGCGTTTCCACTTGTCCTCGGCCGAGGCGATGAACTGGTCGATGATCGGCTGGGCGCAGTTGACGAAGTCGCCGAACTGGGCTTCCCAGATCGTCAAGCCGCAGGGGTAGTCGAGGGAGTAGCCGTATTCGAAGCCGAGCACGCCGGCCTCGGAGAGCGGTGAGTTGTAGAGCTCGACGGAGGCTTGCTCGGGGGCGAGGTGGCGGAGCGGCGTGTGGGTGTCGCCGGTTTTGATGTCGTGGAGGACGGCGTGGCGTTGAGAAAAGGTGCCGCGTTGAACGTCCTGACCGGTCATGCGGATGCGGTGACGTTCCACGGCCAGCGACGCGAAGGCGAGGGACTCGGCGGAGGCCCAGTCGAGCGCCCGCTGGCCGTCGGCCATTTCGTCGCGGAGCCGGAGCAGGCGTTTGAGCTTGGGGTGGATGTTGAAATCGTCGGGCACCCGGGCCTGCTTCTGCATGAGCGCGGCGAGGGTGCGGAAATTGACGCCCGTGTCGGGGTCTTCGACCTCACGTTCGAGGCCGCCGGCGTACCCGGACCACAGCCCCTTGGGCTTGAACGCGTCGACCTGGAAGGCGTCGGAGCGCGCGGCGCTGAGCTCCTTTTCCAGCAGCGCTTGCCGGCGTTGCGCGATCTGCTCCGCGTCGTCCTGGCTGACTTCGCCGAGCGAGCAGAGCGAATCGAGGTAGGCCTCGCGGACGGGCTTGCGTTGACCGATCTTGGCGTACATCTGCGGCTGGGTGTACGCGGGCTCGTCGCCTTCGTTGTGGCCCCGGCGGCGGTAGCAGTACATGTCGATCACCACGTCGCGCTTGAAGGTCTGGCGGAACTCCATGGCGAGCTTGACGACCTGAGCCACGGCTTCGGGGCGTTCCCCGTTGACGTGGAAGATGGGGATCTGCAGCATCTTCGCGATGTCGGTGCAGTACCGGCCGGAGCGGGCGTCGTCGGGGCAGGTGGTGAAGCCGACCTGGTTGTTGATGATGACGTGCAGCGTGCCGCCGGTGTGGTAGCCGGGGAGCTGGGAGAGGTTGAGCGTCTCTTGGACGATGCCTTCGCCGGCGAAGGCGGCGTCGCCGTGGATCAGGGTGACAAAGCCGCGGTCGCCGCGCGAGTCCAGGCCGGTGCGGTCTTGCTTGGCCCGCATGCGTCCGAGCGCGACGGTGTTGACGTACTCGAGGTGCGACGGGTTGAAGCAGAGGGACAGGTGGATGTTCTTGCCGGTGCTGGTGCGCCAGTCGCCGGAATCGCCGAGGTGGTACTTGACGTCGCCGCCGCCGCGGTAGAGCTCGGGATCGACGTCTTCGAACTCGCGGAAGATGCGGGCGGGGTCTTTGGACAGCACGTTGGCGAGCACGTTGAGGCGGCCGCGGTGGGCCATGCCGATGACGATCTCCTGGACGCCCTGTTCGCCGGCGTGCTCAAAGGCCAGGTCAAGCAGGGGCAAGAGGGTCTCGCCGCCTTCGAGGCTGAAGGACTTCGCGCCGATGAATTTCTTCTGAATGAATTCTTCGAAGATGGTGGCGTCGGTGAGGCGGGTGAGGATACGGATCTGCTCTTTGCGTGAGAGCTTGATCGTGTTCTCGGTGGACTCCATACGCTGCTGGAGCCATTCACGCACCTCGAGGTTATCGATGTGCATGAACTGGGCGGCGATGTGGTTGCAGTAGGTGTCGCGGCAATGCCGGATGATCTCGCGGAGGGTCATCACGTTGCCGTCGCCGGTCCGGGTGGCGTCGGTGAGGACGAATTGCCGGTTGAGGTCGTCGTCGCGGAAGCCGTAGAACTCGGGCGTGAGTTCTTCGGGGACCTCGACCTCGTCGGAGAGCGGGTCGAGGTGAGCGGCGATGTGCCCCCGGACGCGGTGGTTGCGGACGAGCATGTCGACGCGGTGCTGGAGCGCGATGGGGTCGTCGATGACCGACGCGGGGATCGGCGGCGGCGAGGCGTTGACGTCTTCGTGTTCGACGGCGAGGGCGGCGGAGGTGGCGGGCAAGGGGCCGCCGTGCGGGTGGAAGATGCTGCGCGGGGCGAATCGCGGGGACAGGCCGGCCGTGCCGTTGCGCTCGGCTCGCCATTGGCGGAAGGTCCCGTGCCAGGATTCGTCGACGGTGTCCGGGTCGGCGAGGAAAGCCTCGTAAAGCGCTTCGACGTAGGCGAGGTTCGCGGCGCCGGCGGCGGGGGCGTGGTTGTCGGTGGGGTCGGACATGGCGGGGTGTCGGGAGCGGGCGGTGCGGCCAAACGGTCAGGATACCCGTGACGCGGGCGGTTCTGGACGTCCCCTCCATCGAAAGATCGGTCGATTGGCCATCGTAGGACGGGCGACCCGACGTATCGGACGTGCCCGCGATGCCCGGCCCCGCGCTTTCAACGCAGCGATTCGGTAACACGACGGACGAGCCCGAGGAAAATGCCCGGCCCCGACGAATAGATGCGCCAGCCGCCGTCGCACACCACGCCGCCGGTGTACACGTCGGCGTGACGCGCGTCGGCTTCGCAGCGTGTGGCGAAACGCGCGTCGGAACTGGAGAAATACGCGTTGGCTTGACGCGGGGCGGCGTTGGCGACGCCGGCTTCGCGATCGGTGAGGCCCACCGGATTGACGCGGTTGAGCATCTGCAACGCGGCGTCGTGCTGCCCGGCGACGATCATCGTCTCGACGGTCCGCAGGTGGGCGTGGGTGTACATGAGCCCGACCTCCCGGCCGAAGAAGGCGGCGGACTCGGCCCGTTGGAAGATCGTGGTCGTGCCGCCGGTGTAGGCGGGTGGGCGTTCCATCAGCCGGACGCCGTCGGGGGCGAGCAGGTGCTTGTCGATCACTCGGCGGTGGTGGTCGGCCTGCGCTCCGTCCAAGAGGCCGGCGAGCAGGGCACGGTTCATGGGGATCAGGCTGCGACGGATACCGGTACGCGCGTCGGCGGGGTGGAGAATCGGTTCGGCGGTCTGGAACGTGTCGTCGAACAAGATCAGCCCCGCGATTTGCCGCGTGCCGGTAAGCGGATCGGCCGGCATGCACCACTTCGCGAAGTCTCCGCGGACCTCGGCCGCGTGCGCCGCGAGTTCGTCGGACCAGGCCGGTTGGATATCACGCAGCGCATCCGCGAGGCGGTGGAGCGTGTCGGCCAGCAACGCGGCGGTCCACGCGCTCACGAGCCGTTCGGCCAACCCGGGGTGGGTCGGCTGCAACGCATCGTTCCAGTCGCCGTGCCCGTAGCGGGGCAGCGCGGTACCGGGGATGCGTTGCGAAACGACGCGTTCGATTGCGCGTTGGGCGTGTACGCGAATCGGGTCGTGTTCCTCGGTGAAGGCGAAGCCGGCCTCGCGGTCCGTCCACGCGATCGGTTCGTCGAGCAACGCGGGGTCGCCGCCCATTTCGAGGAAATGCGCCAAGGCGTACAGCGGCCAGATCACCACATCGCCGTGTGAATCGGCCGCCTGCACCGAATGAAACGGCGGGTGCATGAACCACTGCGGCCAGTCCCCGGTCTGCACGTGTTGGTGCCGGAACACGACCCGTAAGACATCGGCGAGCACGTCGCTTCGGCCGATCGCCCGGAGCATCTCGGTCGGGCCTTGGCAGACGTCGCGGGTGCCCCACGCCGCGCCGCCGAACTGCTCGAGGCCGTGCGGCACCGAAAGGTGGATCATCGCGCTGTGCGCCATCCACGGCACGGCGTCCCGTAGGCGGGCCAAGCCTGGATCCCTTGAGGCGAGGAACGCACGTTCGACCGGACGCGACACCCGCTCGTGCAGCGTGGTCCAGTATACGTCCGCCGCGCTACGGACCGTGTCGAACGGCTCGGTCGGCGCGTCGAGGTTTTGGCCGTCCGGCGACGCGGCGATCGTCCAACGCAGCGCCTCGACCGGCTCGGTCTCCAGGCCCCACGTCGAACCGCTCGAGCCCGCCGCGAATCCTTGGAGACGATCGGGCTCGTCGAAACGCCACTTGCAAGACAAACTCGGGGAAACGCGGGCGATCCACGGCGGTTCCTCGGCATCGCTCGCCGGCGTTGCGGTTACCGTCCCCGTTGCCGCGTCGAACGCCACGTCCGTGGCGAAGCCGTCTTCGATCTCGCCGATGCTCGTGTGCTGACGAACCGCGAAGCGCACCGGCTGGCCTTCCGTGACCTCGGCCTCGTATCGCAGCGTCGGTGCGTCCGGGCAGGCCGCGGCGGAGACCCGAATCACCCGGCCGTCGAGCACATACCACCACCGGCACCACCCCGGAGCCATCTCGAACGCGCCGGCCTGCCCGAGTTGCGTCCAACCGCCGCCGCCGTCTTCATCGAGCCAAAGACGCAGGCCCGCCGCACGGTTCAGGTTGATCGGATCGCGCACGATCGAACAGAGCTGGCCGAACGTCGTGTTGCCCACGGTGAGCTGCGACGCGAACACGCCGTGTTGATACGTCGTGCAGCACACGCTGTGGTCGTCGGGCAAGAAAGCCCGGCCGGTCCGCAAAATATGGCCATGACCGCGACGCAACGCATCGTCCTTCAAGCGGGTGGCGACGTGTCGGTCGCGGCCGTAGAAAAAGCTCAAGACCCGTCCGGTGTCGTCGCGTTCGACGTGGCGCCAGTTTTCGCGGGGCCCGAACCACGTCTCAAGCCGTGTCTCATCGGGCACCTCGCTGGACCGCAGCGGCACCGCTTGGTGTTTGGCCTTAACCGATGTCGGCGTGCTCGTCTTCGCCGCGTCGGTACGGATCTCGCCCGAAGCCCAACTCGTCAGCTTGTTGAGGGTGGCTCGATCTTCGGGGCCGCCGGTGGCTTGGGGGTGGTCGAACTGAAGATGGAAGACGAACCTCTGTGTGTCGCCGAAACGACACGGCCGGGCCTGCAGCACCGCGGCGGGCGTCTCGTGCTGGATCACCCCGGTCGGCAGCTGCGGAGCGTTGGCAAGCGCCGGCCGACCGGTGCTTTTGTAAGCGGTGCCGTAGAAGGCCAGCAGGTCGGTCGTCACGCCCGCAACGCCGGCCGCGCCGGCGAACAGCGCCGGGTGAACGCCGCCGGGTTGCGGGAGGCCTTGCCGGGCGATCAGGCGCGGGCCCGCCGAGCGTTCGGCGGGGTCCTCGATCAGCTTGAGGTCGAGGTATTGGCCGACGTACTTCTCGTTGTTGCGCGACGCGGCTTCGGAAGCCAGAGCGAGATCCTGGACGAGGATCGCGTCCCACGTGTCGCCGGCCGATGCGGATGGGTCGGTTTGATCGACGCGGACGCGCCAAGCCCAAGTGCCCGGCACATCGTTGGCCATGGTCATTTGCGCCGTCCACGCCAATCCTCTCGACGTCCCTCGCCACGTGGCGGCGTCGGCCGTGAACGACTCTTCGGAGGCCTCCCGTAAAGCGTCGCAGAGGTGTTCCATCGCGTCGCCTCGTCGCGTCCGGATCAGCAGCCGCATCGGTCCGCCGCCGGTTGGGTCGCCCAGCAGGCCGTTGATCCGCAGCGCGTCGCCGGGCACGTCTTGATCCGAGGCCCAGCCTTCGGGCGTGCGCCAAATCCCGCGTAGCGTCCCGCCGGGTAGCCACGCCACCGCGAGCCCGCCGCTCCGGAGCCAACGCATCGGCCATTCGCGGCTGGGTTTCAGTCGGACGTGATCGGGCATCGGTGTCTCCTGCGGCGGTGGTCGCCGCGTTGTACCCGTTCAAGAAAAAACCCGCGCCGAAGCGCGGGTTTCAAGGATTTCGGAAAGTCGGCCGGAGTCAAGCGCCGCGGCGGCGGAGCACCGCCAATCCGCCCAGACCCAACAGGGTCAAGGCCGCGGGCTCGGGGACGGCGAAGCCCTCGAAGTTCGGGGCCGAGGTTGCGCCCCAGTTATTCAGGACCGCGTTGAGGTCGAACTGGCCGACGAATTCTTCGCCGCCGAAGTTGCCCTCGGCCCAACCGGCTTCGGAATCGCCCCAGTTCAGGAGCACCGCGTTGAGGTCGGATTGGTCGATCCGGCCGTCGAGGTTGGCGTCGCCCATGAGCAAGCCGAGCAAGCCCTCGACGAACACGCCGGTGTCCAGGTCGTCGGTCGTGCCGTTGCCGTCCAGGTCTGCCCAGGCCGCGCCGTCTTCGATGCCCTGAGCCAGCGCGTCCACGTCGTCCGCATCGAAGTCGCCGTCGCCGTCCAGGTCGCCGGCCGCGTTGCGGTACGCTTCGGGCGAGGTAACGCCGCGCTCGTTCACGGTGTTGTTGGACAACACGCCACGGAAAGCCTTGTTGGCCGCGATCGCGCGGTCGAACGTCGGGGCACCATAGATGGTGGTCAGATCGGCGTTCAACGCATCCGTGAGTTCTTCAACGGTGGTGAGGTTCGGGTTATCGATCAGTTCCAGGAGTTCTTCGTCGCTAAGCGTCGTGGAAGCCGTGGCAGACAGTGCGCCCACGAGCTGAGCCTTTTGGACCAGCGTCAACGCCTCGCCGAAGTGGTAGCTGACTTCGAGGGTCTTGATGTAGTCGTTGGTCGAGGTGCCCAGCGTGGTCGAACCGTCGCCGGAGTCCGGGAACGGGAAGACCGGGTCCAAATCGACACCGCCGACACTGAACCCCAGCGACAGCAACTCCTGCGGTCCTAAGTCGGGGCTGGCGCGGAGCCCGTTCAAAAAATCGATCTCAGCTTGTTCGGCAAAGAAAACAAGGTTGTTGATGAAGGGCACCAGGTCGTTGAGGCTGATGATCTGAGCCTGGGACCCGACGCTGCCGATCGAAACCGTGGCGGCGTCGTCTTCGTCGCCGTCGCCGTCCGTGTCGACCCCCACGGCGCGGACGCTAATGGGGATGCCCAGCAGGGCGTCGCCCAGGAACACACCGCCGCCGCTGTCGCCGGGCGCGAGCCCGCCCTCGAACGGGATACGGAAGTCCTCCTCGGGAACCTGTCGGACCTCTTCGCTGCCCGAGACGACGATTTCCCCGATGTTCTTGAGCGCGTAGAAGGACTCGAAGAACGGGTTGAGATCGGTGAAATCGTCGGGGGTTAAGTCATAGAGCTCGTCTTCGCGATTGATGTCCACGTCGACTTGCAGGAAGTTGTCGTTGGCCGCAATCGAGACGCGTGACGGCGAATCAAGAAACGGTTCGATCCGGTTGCTCACCTGACGCCGCAGCAGCGTCGTGTCGGTGCCCCCGGTGGTGATGTCGCCCGAGAGGCCGAAGCCGACCAGATCGACATCCTGGCCGAAGACATCCGCGATGAATTCTTCGGGGGTGTCACGAGTAAAGATCGGCACGGTCGAAGCCCCACGCTGGGCAAGCTCGGCGTCGTCGAACGGGATCTGGAATAGGGCGATGTCGCCGGCACCGATCACGCCCGCGTTGTCGGGCGCTCCGTTGAAGACAAACCACTCGTCGACGGGGATCGTTTCGGAGGTGTTGAAGAACGGGTCCAGTCCGAGGTCGACTTCCGCACTGATAAACACGCCGTCTTCGACTTCGACTTGCCCGACGGGCGCGAGGTTGTGGCCGGCGGTGAGGACCCAGGTCCCGGCCGAGCCGACGTCGATCAGCACGGCGCTGGCCTGGCCGCTGCGTTCGAAGCCGCCTTCGGTGAGTTCGTCGGAGGCGGTACTAAAGAAAAGCGAGCCCACCGACGTCGCGATGTCCTGCGACCCGTTGACCAGGGAGAAAGCGTTGTGCAGCGGGTCCAGGAACGTGACGGCCGAGGCTTTGGGGGCGGCGGCCAGCATCGGCGGCACGGTCAGGGCGGCGAGCAGCAGCGCGGCGGTCCCGGGCTGAATCTTGGAGACAACGGAAGGGCGGGACGCGGGTCGTTTCATCGAAAAATACCTCGGACGATGGTTCACGGGTGCGTGGACGGGGGGCGAAAGATCACGAAGCAAAACGGGGCGAATCACGTGCGGCCAAATCGACTCGGGAGCCGGGTTTTCGGCCGGCCCAGACTTACGATCTGCCCCTCCCCAACGTACGTCTGGATAACAAGTTCTACAAGCCTACCTAAACGGGTCTGTGTTCCCAAATCTTGGCCACGAATCGGGATGCGTCGGCTCCCACGGGACGCGGACGGCGACGCTCAGTCTCGGGGATCGCGGGTCCAGGCCCCACCGAAACCGGCCGTCGAGGGGCTCACGGGGTCGTAATCGTCGCGGCCGGAAGTTTCGTAGGGCGTGCTGCCGTAAGCCGAGCCGTCGACAAACAAATAGTTGTACCCACGGTTGACTTCACGGGGGATTTGGCCTCCCCGGTCCTTGGTGTGCGTAGGGTTCGTTTCGCGAAAGGCCGACAGGAGCTGATTTGCCGGCCCGTCGATCCAGGCCCCGCCGATTTTGCCCTGCAGATCGGCGGACCCCTGAACGTTCCAGTCCAGCAAGTCGTTGGCACTCTGCCCGGCTTCGGTGTTCTTCAGGAATCCGCCGCTACGCGGGTACTCGGTCACCAGGATCGTTTCGGACGGAGCGGGGACCTCGGCCGACAAACGAATCGGACTGGTTCGAGTGTGTTCCTCATTGACGAAGTGCCCGATCCCCGAGGCCACCTCTTCGTCGCTTGGCGGATTAAAGTTGCCGAAACCTCGGGCCATGGCGTAGGTCCGGATCGCGACGTCGGGCGGTCCGTCTTCCAGCGCGGGGTCGGCCGGGCAGGACAGGATCGGAGAAGCCAACTCCCACGGCAGAAACTCACGTTCCTTCTGCTGCTGCGTGAGGGAACGGCCCAGTTCGGTCGCGAGGATGTCGTCCCAACTGAGGGTCGGGATATCCGGCTGTTGGCTGGCGACTTCGTCGTAGGCCAAAGGCACGTAGCCGCCGGTGTCGGTGGAGTAGGCGGCGAAGGCGATGCCGATCTGCCGCTGGTTGCTCAGGCAGAGCACGGCTTTCGCTGCGTCCCGGGCGGACCCCAACGCGGGCAGCAGGATGCTGATCAGCAGAGCGATGATCGAGATCACGACCAGCAATTCGATCAGCGTGAAGCCAGTGCCCACACGAAAGGCGCGGTGCCGGAGGCCGGAAATGGGGATTTGGGGGGGGGAAACTTCCAAGGAGAATCACTTTACCGAGGTGGGCCTAAACCACCAAGCAAAAGCGTACGTTTCGTCTGCCGCGGGCCAGACCGGGCGGGGATCGGAACACGATTTGAGGATTGGCTTCGTGCTCGCAGAACGGGGACCGCAACGCGACGGAAAATCAGAGATTTTCGCAATGACTCGGGCTCGCCATTCCCGTGCGAACGCGATACATTGCGATTCTCGGACGAGAAACGGCTGGCTTGAGTAGCGGCATAGGCCTGCTCGTCGGCACGCGAGAGAGAATTGCCCCACCCACCCCGCGGAGCTCGCGACTTCACGTTGCGAGCTCCGTTTTCGTGTCGGTTTCACGATTCCCAAACTGGGGAGTGGACGGGAAGACCGCCGGCCGAAGGCGAGACATGGACCCAGGTGGCTTAGGCTTCGGCGATGAATGCGACGCTGAAGCGCGAGTTGGGCGTGCCAGGGGCGGTGGCGCTGGGCTTGGGCTCGATGGTGGGCACGGGCGTGTTCGTGGCGATCGGCCTGGGGGCGGGCGTGGCGGGCAGCGGCGTGCTGGTGGCGATCGTGCTGGCGGGCGGGTTGGCGTTTTGCAACGCGATGAGTTCGGCCCAACTCGCGGCGGCGCACCCGGTGGCCGGCGGGACGTATGAGTACGGGCACCGGTTCCTGACGCCCGCGCTGGGCGCGGTGGCGGGCGTGACGTTCCTGGTGGCCAAGTCGGCGTCGGCGGCGACGGCGGCGCTGGGGCTGTCGGCCTATGGGCTGAGCGTGTTGCCGGTGGATTTCGGTGGCGGCGGCGATTGGGTGCGGCATTTCGCGTTGGCCCGACTGGCGGTCGCGCTGTTGGTGTTGCTCGGCGGCATGGTGATCGTGCTCGAAGGCATTCGGCGATCGACGCGGGTCAATACAGCGATCGTCGTTGTCACGCTCGTGTCGCTGCTGGTGTTCGTTGGTTCGGCGGCGGTCTACGGACCGAGCTACCACGAGCGCGTCGTTCCGGTCGGCACCGGATACGTGCCCGAAGGGACGGCGCTGACGGAAGACGCGGGTTGGCCGAGCTTGGACGCTCGGAGCGCGTGGCGGGAGCCGGGCGCGTTGTTGATGGCGACGGCGTTGATGTTCGTGGCTTACACCGGCTACGGACGCGTCGCGACCTGTGCGGAGGAGGTGCGTGAGCCGGCCCGGACGATCCCGCGAGCGGTCGTGGCGACGGTGGCGGTGACGCTGGTGCTGTATGTGGTGGTGGCGGCGGCGATGCTGTGGGCGGTTGGGCTGAGCCGGCTGCCGCGGCTTTCGTACGTGGGGTCGCCGTTATGGGCGATCGCGCGGGTGCTGGACGTGCCGGCTCCGCTGCGCGCGTTTATTGCGGTCGGCGCGATCACGGCGATGCTCGGCGTGTTGCTGAACCTCGTGCTTGGCCTGTCGCGGGTTGCGCTGGCGATGGGGCGGCGGCGGCACCTGCCGGGGGTATTCGCGAAGGTAGACGAGGCGGGGACGACGCCGGCACCGGCGGTGCTGTTGGTGACGGCGGTGATCGCCGGGCTGATCGTGCTGGGCTCGATCCGGCACGCCTGGTCGCTCTCGGCGGTGACGGTGCTGATCTACTACGGCCTGACCAACGCGGCGGCGCTGCGGCTGCCGGCGGAGCACCGGCGGTACCCACGGGCCTTGGCGTGGGTTGGGCTGTTGGGGTGCTTCGGGTTGAGCCTGATGCTCGAGCCGGCGTATGTGTTGACGGGGTTCGGGTTCGTCGTGGCGGCGTTGGGGCTGCACGCGGCCACAAGCACGGCGCGAGCCTCGGCGTCGGCGACGTGAAAAACCCGCGTTCGGGGAACGCGGGCTTCGTTGGGTCCGCTGGGTTTAATCCGCGGATTATTTGATCAGCCGGATGGCGAAGGGGTACTTGTAGGCGACGCCTTCTTTTGCCTTGAGGGCGGCGACGATCCCCAGCACCAACGCGAGGATGAAGACCGGCAGATACAAGAACGACCCAAAGCCGCAAGTAATGATCGAGATGGGGATCAGCAGCAAGTAGCCGAAAAAGATCGTGAGTTGAAAGTTGACGGCTTCTTTGCCTTCCTGATCGATGAACGGGTGGTCGTCCTTCTTGATGATCCAAATGATCAGAGCGCCGAGGACCGAGAGGATGGCGCCGAGCAGGTGGGCGAGCATGGCCATGTTCTTGGCGTCGTCTGTGATCTCCGCGGGCGGCGTGTCGTCGTCGGCGGGCTGAGGCGGCGGGGCCGGATCGGCGGGGGGCGGCGTGGGCTCGGACGGCGTTTCGTGCGTGTCGGACATGATTTCCCTCATCGATAAAAGTGATCGCGGCAGACGCTACGCATCTTCTTACTCCCGACGTCGAGCGTCAACCGACTTGCGCGTCCTGTCATCCAACGACCGGTTCGGCAGGTTTCAGGACTCGGCCAGGCCGTAGGTCGCGGCGGCGTCGTTGATGAGATGGTTGGGGGGGGCGGTGCCGGCGATCGTGGTAGCGATCTTGCGGGCGTGCTCGTGGCAGTTTTCGATGAAGAGGGAAAAGCTGACCTGCGTGCCCGCGGCGGCGGTGCCGGCGACGAAGAGGTTCGGCACGTCGGTCATCATCGTGTCGGGGTCGACGCGCGGGGCGTGGTTTTCCCCTTCGAGCGTCACGCCGGCCGCGCGGAACAGCGACTTGTCCTGCTCGTAGCCGGTGAGCAGGAGCACGAAGTCGGCGAAGTGTTTGGCCTGGCGCTCGGGGTGGTCGACGCTTCGGAGGGTGACGCCGTCGGGCTCGATGGCAAAGGGGACGGTGCCGGGATGGAAATCGATCTGGCCGTGCTGGATCAGCGCTTGGATTTCGGGGAGCAGCCAGTACTTGATCGCGCGGTCGTCGAAGCGGTCCTGGCGGTAACTGAGCGTGACGTCCGCGCCGGCGTGGTGGCAGCGGAGCGCGGCTTCGACGGCGGAGTTTTTGCCGCCGACGATCAGCAGGCGTTGGCCGACGTAGGGGTACGGCTCGTCGAAGTAGTGCGAGACGTGGGGCAGGTCTTCGCCGGGGATCTCCAGCCGCCGGGGGTGGTGCATGTCGCCGATCGCGAGCACGACCCGTCGGGCCCGTATCACGCGGTGTGGGGTGTGGGCGTCGAAGCCGCCGTCGCCGCGGGGCCGGAGGTCGGTGACCTTGGTGTACCGGCGGACGGGCAGGTCGAACTGCCGGACGACGCCGTTGAGGTAGGCGAGGTACTGCTCGCGGGTGGCCTTCTCGCCGTTGGTCGGCAGCGACACGCCGGCGATGGCGATGCGGTCGGGCGAAGAGAAGTAACGCGTCTGCTTGGGGTAGTCGATGACGGTTTGCCCGACGTTGCCCGCGTCGAGATGCAAGTAGTCCACGCCCAGGTGCCGGAGGCAGACCGCCAGCTCGAGGCCGATCGGGCCGGCACCAATGAGAAGCGTGTCGGTGGCATCGGGCGGCGTCGCGTCGTTCACGCCCCGAGTCTAAGCGGGGCGGATCAGGCGGCTTGGCGGAAGCCGAACCACTTTGCGAAGACGTTGGCTCGCTTGCGCTGCGGGCGGTACGCCGCGTCGGGGAACTTCAGCGACGGGGTGGCTTGGTCTGCGGTGAGCCCGATCGCGTCGACGTCGTCGAGGTCGAGTTCGCGCTGGATGCTCGGCTGGTCGCGGGGATCGAATTCGTGGTCGGCGGGTCGGTTCTGGGCTTGGGTCGCCGCTTCGGACCGGGCGGCTTCTTCGTCGCGGCGTTGCTCGTCGGCGGCGGCTTCCCAGGCTTCGATCTCTTCGGCGACCATCCGCCGCAGCCGGGCGACGTGCAGGCGGAAACGACGGAGTTCGGCCCGGCTGACGATCTCGAGCCGGTGGGCGAGCAGGGCGGTGCTCAGCAATTCGCGGAAGGCCGCTTCGCACTTGTGCAGCTCGGCGAGGGCGGGTTCGGGGGATTCGGACGCGTCGGCGTGGGCGGCGATGGTCGCGGGGGCGTCGGCGAGTTTTTTGAGCGCGGCGCCCAGGCCCGACTTTTCGTCCGCGGGGAAGCGGGCGGCGACGCGGTGGGCGTCGGTGGCTAGCCGCAGGGCGGCTTTCCAGAGCGGCAGGGTTTCGAAGGCTTCGCGGGCCATGCCCTGTTCATCGGCCGGACGCGAGCGGTTCGTCGGGCGAGCCGAGATATCGGGCGTAGAGCCAGTTGCGGCGGGCGTCGAAGGTCAGCTCGAAGTGGGCAAGGACCGCCATGCCCAGCCGTCCCTGCGGCAGGCCGTCCGCCGAGTCGATCGCGTCGGGCATCGGCTCGAACGCCACGGGCAAGTTCCGCAACTCCAGGTCGAACACCCGCGTGCTGCGGGCCCAGGTGTTCGTGCTCCGCAGCGACCCGCCCACGCCCCGCGAAACGCCGGTCCCGCTCACCGGGACCGCCGCGATGCCCGGCGACGCCCGCAGGACCCCGATCGGCACGGACATCGCCGTGTTCATGCCGGTGTCCAGGATCAGCCGGATCGGCACCGGCGTGCCGTTCTCGTCCTTGAGCGCCGCGTCCACCACCGGCAGGCCGTGGAACCGACGCAGCCGCACCCGCGTCACGCTCGGGTTGTTCAGGTCCGGCGGGCGGAAGTCTTCGGGCCGATGCAGCGTCAGCGTGTTGGCTCGCGCATTGAACGTGAACGGCACCGCCATAAGCGTTCGGAAGCAGACGATCCCTGAGTGCACCAACCCGCTCGGGCCGCCGAGGCCTCGCAGGTTCATCGCGATCATCCGGGCGCCCGCCGTTTCCAGCACGAACGGCGTCTCGGGGTGCGCGTCCGCCCGCAGCCCGATCGCCTCGGCCTGCCGGAACCGCGTCTGCTTCTGCCCCGCGATCCCCGTCGTCGTCCCGCCGCCCACGTCCGGGAGCCCCAGCCCGTTCGCCCGGCCCGTGTCGATCACCGGCCGGTTCGCGCCCGTGTCCAACAGGAACCGGCCCGTCGGCCGCCCGTTGATCGTCACGTCCACCTGCCGGTACGGCCCGGCCCGGTACAGCGGCACGACCAAGTCACCCGGCCAATCCTGCGGCGCGTCCAACGCGTACCGCACGGCCGGTGTCGTCGGCGCCGGGGTTGCCCCGCGCGTCGCAGCGCATCCGACCAACGCTGCGGACGCCACGACGGCTACGACCAGCCCAACCCCCGCCGCCCATCGCCGCCGATGCTTCACGTTTTGCATCCCGCCAACCTACCACGGCTTGTGTCACCCCCAAGCCCCTCCGCCGCTTTACGATGCCGTCATGCCCGGCAAGACCTTCACCCTCAAGACGCCCCTCGACGCCTCGCCCCAAACCGTTTGGGACTGGCACCTACGCGACGGCGCCCTGCCTCGCCTCACCCCGCCGTGGGAACACGCCCGGCTCCTGAAGTACGAAGGCCTCCAAAACGGCCAGAAGGTTGTGCTCGAAGTCAAGGCTCCATGGAAGCGTAAGTGGGTCGCCGTCCACCGCGACTACATCGACGGCCTCCAGTTCCGAGACATCCAGGAGCAAGGCCCGTTCGCTAAGTGGGAGCACACCCATCGCGTCGAGCCCGATTCCACGACCGCCGGCAAGACCTGCGTCATGCACGACCACGTTCAGTACCAGATGCCCTTCTGGTTGCTGGGCGAGATCGCCCACGTCGCGTTCGGACGCGACAAGATCGAGCAGATGTTCGCCTATCGGCACGACGTGCTGAAGCGCGACCTGGCCGAGCATCAAGCGGCGGCCGAATTTACGGGCGGCCGCCCGCTCACCGTCGCGATCACCGGCGCCTCCGGCTTGATCGGCTCGGACCTCTCGGCCTTCCTCACCACCGGCGGCCACGGCGTCCGGCCGATCAAGCGCTTCGGCTCGGGCGGCAAGAAGGACGGCATCGGCTTCCAGGCGAACCCGCTCGCCGGCTCCGACGCCGTGGTCCACCTGGCCGGCGAACCGATCGCCCAGAAGTGGACTCCCGGTGCCAAGCGCCGCATCTACGAGAGCCGCGTCCAGGGCACCCGCCAACTCTGCGAAGCGCTCGCCGGACTCGAACGCAAACCCAAGGTGCTCGTCGTCGCGTCGGGCGTGAGCGTCTACGGCGACCGCGGCGACGAACTGCTCGCCGAACACGACGCGCCCCGCATGGACCCGAAGCAGTCTTGGAAGGAAGGCGAAAAAGAACACGGCTTCCTCGCCAAGGTCGCCCACGATTGGGAGGCCGCCGCCAAGCCCGCCGCCGCCGCGGGCATCCGGGTGGTCCACGCCCGCTTCGGCGTCGTCCTGCACCCGCGGGGCGGGGCCCTGGAAAAGATGCTCACGCCGTTTTCTTTCGGGGCCGGCGGCAAGGTCGGCAACGGCAAGCAGTGGTGGAGCTGGATCGGCATCCACGACGCCGTGTCCGTCCTGCACCGCGCGATTGTGGACGAGACGATCGTTGGCCCGATCAATGCCTGCACCCCGCAGCCCGTGACCAACGCGCAATTCGCCAAGGTGCTCGGCCGAACGCTCGGCCGCCCGACGCTGCTGCCGATCCCGAAATTCGCGGTCAAGCTCGCGTTCGGCCAGATGGGGCAAGAGGCGCTGCTGGGCAGCCAGCGCATCGACCCGACGCAACTCCGTCGGGCCGGCTTCACGTATCGCCACGAAGACCTCGGCGCGTGCCTCCGCGCGGTCCTCGGCAAACGTGGTGACGTTTAGGTTTGAAGCACGTAACGCGCAGGCCGTTGGCCTGCGGCTACGGGGTTTTGTGGTTGCAGCCCAACGGGTCGCGCGTCCCCGCCTACGCTTGGCGCCATGGCGTCCGGAGACCCCCGCCAACCCGTCTTCCCCCGCTGGATGACCGCTGTCCTCTTGCTCGCCGCCGCGTACAACGTGCTGTGGGGCGCGTGGGTCGTGCTGTTCCCCAACCACTTCTTCGACCTGGTGGGCATGGACCGGCCGAGCCATCCGTCCATCTGGCAATGCGTGGGCATGATCGTTGGGGTCTACGGCCTGGGCTACGCCATCGCCGCGTTCAACCCGCTGGTCCATTGGCCGATCGTGTTAGTGGGTTTCCTCGGCAAGGTCTTCGGCCCGATCGGCTACGTGGACGGCGCGTTCATCCGCCGGAATCTGGACCCCGCTTTCGGCTGGACCATCCCGACCAACGATCTGATCTGGTGGGTGCCGTTTTTCCTGATCCTGCTCGCGGCGTACCGGCACCACCGCCCCCGCCGACGGGCCGGGAGCGCCGCCGATCTCTCTCGCACGCACGGGACGACCTCGCCGAGCCCGACGACGTGACTCCAACTCCCGACCTACCGATGCCCGACTCGATCGCGTTCCGCCGCGACGGCAAAGACTTCGTATGCGAAGCCCGGCAGTGGCTGCCGCGCGATCCCGAGACGCTGTTCCGCTTCTTCGGCGACTGCCGGCACATGAACTTCGTGCTCCCTCCGTTCATCCGCTTCGAGGTCCTCGGCGACACGCCCCCGCTCGCCGAGGGGGTGATCTACGACTACCGGCTCAAGCTGCACGGCTTCCCGTTGCGTTGGACCACGCGCATCGGAGAGGTTCACGCGCCGCGGTGGTTCGAAGACGCGCAAGCCCGCGGGCCGTACGCGTCGTTCACGCACCGCCACGACTTCGAACCGATGCGAGGCGGCACGCTCACCCGAGACCGCATCACGTACCGCCCGCCCGGCGGCCCGCTCGCGTCGCTTGTCGATCGGGTGGTGATCCGACGCGACCTCCGCAAGCTCTTCGAGCACCGCCACGCCGCGCTGCGGAGCCTGTATGAAGGCGACGCGGACCCGATCGAGTTGCTCCACCAGGTTCCGCCGCTCGGCCTGGTCGCTTAAGCGATCAGGCCCGATCCACGTGATGCTCACTCCGCTCGTCATCTTGATCCACGCCGCCGCTACCTGGGCGATGGTCGGGCTGATCTGGTTCGTTCAAATCGTGCACTACCCGCTGTTCGCATCCGTGACGCCGGGTGATGCGTTGGCGTTCGCGGCCTACGAGAAGCGGCACACGACGTTGACGGGCTTTGTCGTCGCGCCGCTGATGTTCGCCGAATTGTTCGCGACGATCGGGTTGCTGTTGCTCACGCCCTCGGGCGTGTCGCGGTGGCTGCTGTGGGCCGGGGCGGCGACGGTGGCGGTCAACTGGGGCTCGACGTGGCTGCTGCAGGTCCCGCAGCACGCGAAGCTCGCCGAGGGCTTCGACCCGGCTGCGCACGCCACGCTCGTGAACACCAATTGGATCCGTACGGTTGCGTGGACCACGCACGGCCTGATCGCCGCGGCGATCGTGTGGCAGTGGTCGAATCGTCCTACGCTCGAAGCGTGAGCGGCGTCCGACTCATCGAAGTCACGAAGCACGGCCTGTATTGCGCGGCCGGCGGCTTCCATATCGATCCGTGGCGTCCCGTGGAGCGGGCGGTGGTCACGCATGCGCACTCGGACCACGCGACGTGGGGCTGCGAGCGCTACCTCACGTCCGATGCCGGTAAGCCCGTGCTGGCCCACCGCGTTCATGCCGGCGCGGACATCACCGGCCTGGCGTACGGGCAGGCCACCGAGTTCAACGGCGTGAAGGTGTCGCTGCATCCCGCGGGCCACCTGCTCGGCTCGGCCCAGGTCCGCGTCGAACACGCCGGGCGGGTCGAGGTGGTGAGCGGCGACTACAAGGTCGCGCCCGACGGCACGTGCGCCCCGTTTGAGGCCGTGCCCTGCCACCGCTTCGTCACCGAAAGCACGTTCGGCCTGCCGATCTACCGCTGGGGGCCGGACGAGGCGTGGGCGGACGACCTGCTGGATTGGTGGCGGACCAACGCGGACGTCGGGCAGACCACGGTGGTGTTCGCCTACGCGCTGGGCAAGGCACAGCGGGTGTTGCACACGCTGCACGCGCGGGCGGAAGAACACGGTCGGCCGTTGCCGGCGATCGTGTGCCACGGTTCGGTGCAGCGGTTCAACCAGCTCTACGCCGAGGCGGGCGTGGCGATGCCCACGGCCAGTACGAGCACCGAGGCATCCCGGAAAGCCTGCAAGGGCCAGGGGCTGGTCGTCGCCCCGCCGTCGGTGTTGGGCACGCCGTGGCTGCGGAAGTTCGCGCCGTACCGCACCGCCTTCGCCTCCGGCTGGATGCAGATCCGCGGCAACCGGCGGCGGCGCGGCGTCGACCGTGGCTTCGTCGTGTCCGACCACGCCGACTGGCCCGGCCTGCTGCGGACCATCCGCGACACGGGCTGCGAATCGGTCGGCGTTACGCATGGCTACACGCAGGTTCTGGTCCGCTATCTGCGTGAACAAGGCATGGACGCGGACGTCGTGCCGACGCGCTACGAAGGCGAGAGCGAAGAAGCTTCGAACCTTAGAGACGCGGGCGATGCGGAGCCGATCGATGACTGATCTGGTTCGCTCGCTTGCGTTGATCTATGCGTTCTTCGCATTTCCGCGGTTGATTCATCCATGAAGCGATTCACGAACCTCTTTCTCGCCGTCGACCGCACGACGCGTACGACCGAAAAGTCGGCGGCGCTGCGGGCGTACTTCGAAGAGGCGCCGCCGGAGGATGCGGCGTGGGCGTTGGCGGTGTTGACCGGGAACAAACTGATCCGGCGGCTGTCGTACAAGCGGCTGCGGAGTTGGGCCGGCGAGGCCACGGGGTACGGCGATTGGTTGTTGAGCGAGTGCCACTCGAGCGTGGGCGACTTGTCGGAGACGCTCGCGTTGATCCTGCCGCCGCCAAGAAGGCCGGTGGACGACGAGCCGCTGCACCGCGTGATCGAGGACCGCATCCTGCCCCTGCCACAAACCTCGGAAGCCAAGCAACGGCGGCTCGTGCTGGACGCGTGGGACGCGTTCGGTGGCACGCAGCGGTTCCTGTTTCACAAGCTGATCTCGGGCAATTTTCGGTTCGGCGCCGCGAAGAAGGTGGTCGCGAACGCGCTGGCCGATGCGGCGGGGGTCGATCCGGCGGTGATGCAGCACCGGCTGGCGGGCAGGTATACGCCGAGCGTGGCGAATTTTCGGAAGCTTGTGGCTACGGAAGCCGAGGGCGCTGCGGCTTCGGGGGGGCGGGGGGACGCGGCGAAGCCGTACCCGTTTTTTCTTGCGCACCAAGTCGAGACCGGCAAGACGATTGAAGAACAACTCGGCGACGTCCGCGGTTGGCGGGCCGAGTGGAAGTGGGACGGTATCCGGGCGCAGCTGATCCGGCGGGCGGGCCGGACGGTCTTGTGGTCGCGCGGCGACGAAGTGATCAACGACGCGTTCCCGGAGTTGGTGGCGGCGGGGGCGCTCTTGCCGGAAGGGACCGTGCTGGACGGGGAGGTCTTGGCGTGGGACGCCGTCGTCGAGAAGCCGCGCAGCTTCGCGGCGCTGCAGAAGCGGCTCAACCGCAAGCGGGTGGAGCCCACGCTGTTCGGGATGAACGAGGTGGTGTTCATGGCGTACGACGCGCTGGAGCGTGGCGGCGAAGACCTGCGGCCGCGGACGACCGACGAGCGGCGCGAGGCGTTGGCGATGCTGCTTCCCGGGGACGAGACGTTCCGGCTGTCGCCGCGGGTGGAGGCGGCTTCGTGGGACGCGTTGGCGAGCCTCCGGGAAGAGTCGCGGCGGCGGGGCGTGGAGGGCTTGATGCTCAAGAAGGCCGACGCGGCGTACGGCACCGGGCGCACCGGCAAAGGCAGTTGGTGGAAGTGGAAGGTCGATCCCTACACGGTGGACTGCGTCATGATCTACGCGCAGCGAGGCACCGGCCGGCGGGCGACGCTGTACACCGATTACACGTTCGCGGTCTGGGACGGCGAGCGCCGCGGGCAAGGCAAGCTGGTCCCGGTGACCAAGGCGTACTCGGGTTTGACGGACGCAGAGTTCGCCGAGGTGGACAAATTCATCAAGGAGCACAGCACGGGCAAGAAGGGCGCGTTCCGCGAGGTCGAACCCGAGCAGGTGTTCGAGATCGCGTTCGAAGGGATCGCGCGGAGCAACCGGCACAGGTCGGGCGTCGCGTTGCGTTTCCCGCGGATGAATCGATGGCGGACGGACAAACGGCCCGAGGAGGCGGACACGCTGGCGGACCTGGAACGGCTGATCGGGGACGCCGGAGCATGAACCCGATCGAAGCCTGGTTTCGTGAAACGGTCGGCGAGCCGTTCGAGTTCCAACGGCGGTGCTGGGAGGCGCAGCTCGCGGGTCGGTCCGGACTGGTGCACGCGCCCACGGGGATGGGCAAGACGCTGAGCGTGTGGCTTCCCGCGCTGATGCGTTGGTGCGAAGCGCACCCGGACGCGTCGGCGTGGGGGGCCATGGACGCGGTCGGGCCCCGGGTCTTGTGGGTCACGCCGTTGCGGGCGTTGGCGACCGACACCGAAGAAAACCTGCTCCGGCCGATCCGGGAGTTGGGGTTGCCGTGGACGGTGCAACGGCGGACGGGCGACGTGCCGCAGAGCGTGAAGAACCAGCAGCGGAAGCGTTTGCCGAGTTGTCTGGTGACGACGCCGGAGTCGCTGAGCGTGCTGCTGAGTTACGCGGACGCGAAAGAGAAGTTCCGTGGGATACGCGTGGTGGTCGTGGACGAGTGGCACGAGCTGATGAGCACGAAGCGCGGGACGCAGACGGAGCTGGGCTTGGCGCGGCTGCGGGCGTGGAACCCGGAACTCCAAACCTGGGGGCTGAGCGCGACGCTGGGGAACCTGGACGAGGCGCGGGACACACTGTTGGGCGCGGGCGCTCCGCGCGGAGAGCTCATCCACGGGCCGGACCACAAGGATTTCGAACTCACCACGCTGCTGCCCGAAAGCATGGAGCGGTTCCCGTGGGCGGGGCACCTGGGGATCCGGTTGTTGGATCAGGTGGTCGACACGATCGACGCGGCGAGGTCGACGCTGGTGTTCACCAACACGCGCAGCCAGGCGGAGATCTGGTTCGGCCAGATCCAGGCGGCCCGGCCGGATTGGGTGGGGCAGGTCGCGTTGCACCACGGGAGCATCGAGCGCAAGACCCGCAAGTCGGTGGAAGACCTGCTGCGGTCGGGCGGGCTGAAGTGCTGCGTGTGCACGTCGTCGCTGGATTTGGGCGTGGACTTTTCGCCGGTGGAGCAGGTGATTCAGATCGCCTCGCCCAAGGGGGTCGCTCGGCTGCTGCAGCGGGCGGGGCGGAGCGGGCACCGGCCGGGCGCGACGTCGAAGCTGGTGGGGGTGCCGACCAACGCGCTCGAAGTGCTGGACTTCGCCGCGGCGCGGACCGCGGCGGAGGCACGGGCGATCGAGTCCCGGCCCCCGCTGGATCGGCCGCTGGACGTGCTAGTGCAGCACCTGGTGACCTGCGCGATGGGCGGCGGCTTCGAGCGCGACGCGATGTTGGCGGAGGTCAAGACGACGCGGGCGTTTCGGGATTTGAGCGAGCAGGAGTGGGCGTGGTGCCTGGACTTCGTGGTGCGCGGGGGCGAGCCGCTGAAGGTGTACCCGCAGTTCGCACGCGTCGTGCCCCCGCCCCCGGAAGCAGAGGGCGGCATGTATCGCGTGGGTTCTCCGAAGATCGCACGCTTCCACCGCATGGCGATCGGCACGATCACGTCGGACACGGCGATCGTGGTGAAGTTCCAGAACGGTCGGACCTTGGGCACGGTCGAAGAGAGCTTCGTGGGCTTCCTCAAACCCAAGTCCAAGTTCGTGTTCGCGGGGCACCTGTTGGAGTTAGTAAAGGTCCACCAGATGACCGCGGTCGTGCGGAAGGCCAACGGCACCAAGGCGCAGGTACCGCGGTGGCAGGGCGGGCGGACGCCGCTGTCCACGCAGTTGGCCGACGCGGTTCGGGGCAAACTCGAGGAGGCAAAAGGCGGAGTCTTCGCGTCGGAGGAATTGAAAGCGCTCCGCCCTTTGCTGGAACTGCAAGCGGCGTGGTCGATGGTTCCCGGCGAAGGCGAGCTGCTGGTCGAAGCGGTGCGGACCCGAGACGGGCAGCACCGGTTCATCTATCCGTTGCTGGGACGCACGGTGCACGAGGGGCTGGGGGCGCTTTTGGCGTATCGCTTGACGGAGGCGTCGCCGAGGACGGTGGTGGTGACGGTCAACGACTACGGCTTAGAGATTCTGAGCCCGGAGCCCTTCGACGACTTGGACGCGGACGGTGGCCGAGGGTGGCGGGCGCTGCTGACGACCGAGCGGCTGGTGGACGATCTGCTGGCCTGCGTGGACACGGGGCAGCTCGCCCGGCGGCAGTTCCGCGACATCGCCCGGATCGCGGGCCTGATCAACCCGGGCTACCCCGGGCAGAGCCAGAGCAACCGGCAGCTTCAGGCCAGCAGCGAGCTGTTTTTCGACGTGTTCCGCGACTTCGATCCGGAAAATCTGCTGTTGGATCAGGCCAAGCGGGAGGTGCTCGAACGGCAGTTGGAAGTCGCCCGGCTGCGGAACGCGCTGGAAACGCTCGGCGACACGGAGTTGGTCTTCCGCGGGCCGGGCCGGTTGACGCCCCTGGGTTTTCCGCTGTGGGCGGAACGCTTGCGGGAGCAGCACCTGAGCAGCCAGAGCTGGGAAGAGCGGATCACGCAGATGCTCGGGGCGTTGGAGGCGGAGGCGACGGCGGAGGCCTAGAGGCCCAGGCGGCGGCCGTGGCGGCTACGCTGGGGTACATCGATTTTCCCTCGCATGAGGTCGCCATGAAGGGCACGGGTCTGACGGCAAAACTGTTGTGGTTCGGGGCCGGGGTACTGGTGCTGTTGACGTTCGCCCTGCTGTGGCCGACGCGGACGGCGATGCGGGCCCAGGTGGTCGAAGATTTGCAAAACCAGCTCGCCGCGATCGCGGCGACGGCGGCGTTGCATATCAACGGCGACCGGCACGCCGCGGGCGTGTCCGCGCTGCTGGACTCGGCGGCGCAGGGGGGGACGATGGACCCGACGCAGAACGAGGACTTCCGCGCGGTGCAGGGCATGCTGCGGGTGGTGCGCGACGCCAACGGCCTGGGCGTCACCAGCCAAGGCGTGCCCACCGACGAATACCTCTACACCTTCGCCGTGGACATGGACGCCGGGCTCGAGTTGGACAACAAACAAACGCTGCGCTTCGGCGTCATGACCCACGCCGACGACGCGCTGTTCGTCGGCGAGCCCTACGAGCTGCACGAGCACCAAGCCCGCGCGCTGGAGACCGGCCGGGTCGCCGCGAGCAACATCTACACGGACGCGTTCGGCGACTGGATCTCCGCCGCCGCCCCGATCCGTGACGCGCAAGGGCGGATCGTCGGGCTGCTCGAGGTCACGCAGCCGTCCTACGTGTATTTCGGCCGGTATTTTCGGCTGATCTGGTTCCAGACGTGTGTCGCGCTGCTGACGCTGGTCGGCGCGGCGCTGCTCGGGTACCTGCTGCTGCGACGCACGGTGCTCTGGCCGATCCGGCAAGTCCGTCGGGGTCTCGAAGCGCTCGGCCGCCGCGACTTCACACACCGCGTCGACATCCAGACCGGCGACGAGTTTCAAGAGCTCGGCGACACCCTCAACAGCCTCGCCGGCCAGCTCAACGCCGCCAAGGTCGTGCAGGCCGGTTTCGTCCCTCAGTCCGTGCCCAGCGGCGATGGTTATGCGGTGGCTCTGCTCTCCGAGCCCTGCGATGCCACCGGCGGCGACTACGTCGACGCCTTCCGCCTCGACGATGGCCGCATCGCCGTCCTCATCGCCGACGTCACCGGTCATGGCCTGGGGCCCTCATTGGTGATGGCGTCCTGCCGCGCCGCGCTCCGCGCCCTGGCCAACACCGACCTCTCTCCCAGCGCGTTGGTCGCCAAGCTCGAACAGCTGCTTGAGGCGGATCTCACCGACGGCAAGTTCATCACCATGCTCTACGGCGTGCTCGATCACGACGGCACGTTCACGTACTGCAACGCCGGCCATGCCCCGGCGTTGATCCGCCAGTGCGGCAAAGCCGGGGCGTTGCCGCCGCACCGCCCGCCGCTGGGGGTGATCATCCCCCCGGTCGAGGGCGAAGCGGGCGAAGCCCGGGTCGCCCTTTGCGACGGCGACCGGATCTTGCTGACCAGCGACGGCGTCAACGAGGCGATGAACCCCGCCTCGGAGCAACTGGGCACCGCCCCGATGTGCGCGATCCTCGAAGACGTCAAGCTCGACGCCAAGGGCGTGGTGGATCGCCTCTGCGAGACCGTACGTGATCATCGCGGCGGCCGGCGAGCCGACGACGACGTGGCGATCCTGTGCGTGGACCGGCCCGCTTGGGCTTCCGGCCCGAGCGCCACGCACGCGGAGGTATGAATCTCTGATTTTTGCTTAACACGCATCACGCGGGTCCAGCCTCTTGATTTGCAAGGTGGGATGTACTCATTCCCTATCACACCGGTTTGCGAAAACGCGTGCGTGTGATTCTGGCTTTTAGCCAACTCTTCCCATTATCTCGGCCTATTCCTCGGAGGGAAAAGCGGATGCGAACACGAAGCAACCGCGAGCGGGTTTCTGCCGGGCCGTAACGCGGGCGGCGTGGGCCGGCCTGATCGGTATGGGTTTGGTCGCCGCGGGGTCGGCGTCTGGTAGATTGCTCGGGCGGGGCGCTTCCGCATGAGGCGGCGCGGGGTTTTTGGCGCGGAAAGGAGTCCGCCGGCGATGATCATGAGCAGCACGCTTTTCACGGATTGGGGCGGACGGCGCTGGGAGCTGCGCTCCGAGCGGGTTTTGGTAGATCACGATTCGCGGACGGTGATTGCCGCCGATCTGCACCTGGGAAAGAGCGATCATTTTCGGGCGGCGGGGGTGCCCGTGCCGGACCAAGCCAACGCGGACACGCTCGACCGCTTGGCGACGGTCTGCGAAGCGACGGCGGCGGAGTCGCTGATCGTGCTCGGGGATTTTTTTCATTCGCGCGACGGCGTCACGGCTGGCCTGATCGAGCGGCTCGCGGCCTGGCGGGAGCGGACGGCGTGGCTGGACGTGTTTAACGTGCGGGGGAATCACGATCGCCGAGCCGGCGACCCGCCGAAGCATTTGGGGATCGAGGTCTGGGATCGGCCGGTGCGGGACGGGGACGTGGTGTACGCGCACGAGCCGGAGGAGCGGGAGGGCGTGTCCGTGTTGTGCGGGCATCTGCACCCCGCGGTCAAGCTCGGCTCCGGGAGCGGTCGTCGCGGAGACCGCATGCGGTTGCCGTGTTTCGTGTTGGGCGAGCGGTGCGCGGTGTTGCCGGCGTTCGGCGCGTTTACGGGGGCGAAGTGCGTGACGCCGAAGAAGGGGCAACGGATTTACGCGGTGGGGCCCGGGCGGGTGGCGGACGTGAGCCGCGCCGTGGTACCGGTTTGAACGAACGGCATCGCGGAGGGGAGACGCGGCGAGATTCGCAGGGAGTCGGCACCTAACCTGCGCGTTCTCTGCATGTCTGCGGTTTAAATGATTTTGCGGGTCATCGCGCGTTGGATGTCGCGATCGGTTTGTTTTTTCTTGAGGTCGTGGCGTTTGTCGAACTGCTTTTTGCCGGTGCCGACGCCGAGCTCGAGCTTGATGCGGCCGCGGACGAAGTACATGGCCAGAGGGACCAGGGTGACGCCCTTGGTGGAGGCGAGGCCGGCGAACTTGTCGATCTGTCGGCGGTGGGCGAGCAGCCGGCGGGGGCGGCGGGGCGCGTGTTGGCGGTCGCCCGCGTGGGGGTAGTGGCCGATGTCCACGTTCATCAGCAGCAGCTGCGGGCGGGACTTGGGGTCGGAGCGGTCCTGCTCGACGACGGCGTAACCCTCGGCGAGTTGGACGCGGCCCAGGCGGACCGACTTGACCTCGGTGCCGAGCAGCTGGATGCCGCACTCGAGCTTCTCGGTGACGTGATAGTCGTGATGGGCACGCCGATTGGCAATACGCGGCTCGTAGTTCTGAGGTTGTTGCTTCTTGCGGGCCATGGGGGGCGGCGATCGTAGCCGACTTGTCGATCTTTTCGAGTGTCGGTGTGCAGGTATGGTTGCGTCATGGCCAGCGAACCGATGCGAATGGATGAGGTTCGGGCATACATCGAGGAGACATTCGCGGACTTACGACCGATGGACACGTGGGGCGAAGTGAGCTTCTTCGTCAACCCGGGCGGGCGGTTGAAGCGGGGCAGATACTTCTGCACGATCAAAGAGCGTGACGGCGAGAACGATTGCGCGTCGGAACTGGATCGACCCGGCGTGTATCGGGTGAATCTTGGGCTGACCCCGGGTGCATACGAGGCGGAGTTCGGGCCTCGGCCCGCGCGGCCGGCGAAGGGGGGCGTGGTGGCGCTCGATGTGGATTTCACGGCCCTGGATGTGCCGGGGCCGCACCCGGTATATGCATGGATGGGCTGGGTGAGCGTGCTGAATCCGTCGGCGGGGACGTTCGAGAAGATAAAGCCGTGGTTCGACGTTGCATATCGCAAGGCTTGCGACGGGTTGCAGTAAACGGAGGCGGCGGCGGGTTTCGTGGCGTTTATTTGCCCACACAGAACGTGGCGAAGACCCGGCCGATCACGGCATCGGGTTCGACGCGTCCGGTGAGGGTGCCCAAAGCGTCGAGGGCGTCGCGGAGGTGGCCGGCAACGAGTTCCGGCAGGGCGAACGCGTGGGCTTGAGGGTCGATGGCGGCGGTGGCCTGATGCAGAGCGGCGCGGGCGCGGGTGAAGGCGTCGAAATGACGAGGCTGGAGCGTGAGCGCGTCGGCGTCGGCGACGGCGGGCAGATCGTGCAGGGCGTCGACGATACGCGTGCGGAGTTGCGAGAGGTTCTCGTGGGTGGTGCCGGAGACCCGGATCGCGTCCTCGTGACCCGCGCCAGGCGTTCGCTGATTTTCCGCTTCGCGTTGGTCGGCGTGGGTCTGAACGCGGAGGCGGGGTTGATCACGAGGCAGATCGAGCGGGGGCGTGTCGGGGTGTTTAACGACCTCGAGAACCAGGTCGGCGTCGGCGAGGGCGGCGCGAGCGGCCTGTTGGGCGGCGTGGTCGAGGCCGCCGGAAGCGGCGAGTTGAGCATCGAGCCCGGCGAGATCGACGAGCAAGACTTCGCGGCCGTCGACGATTCGGCAGGGCTCTTCGAGCGCATCGCGGGTCGTGCCGGGTTCGGCGTCGACGACGGCGCGGGGGCGGTCCAGCAGGGCGTTGAACAGCGTGGACTTGCCGACCGACGGCGGGCCGGCGAGGACGATCCGGGGCAGGGCGTCGAGCGTGGACCACGAGCGGGCGTGGCGGAGCAGGTCGTCGAGTTGGGTGCCGAGCGTGCGGAGTTGCGCGTGCAGCGCTTCCGGGGCGATGGGCACGACGTCTTCCTGGTCGGTGAAGTCGATGCCGGCTTCGACGAGGGCCAGAGCGTCGGTGAGGGTCGCCGCGAGCTGATCGGCGGTTTGGCCGAGGTCGCGTTGATGGAGCGAGCGTGCGGCGGCGAGTTGAGCGTCGGAGCGGGCGGCGATGAGCGCGGCGATGCCCTCGGCTTCGAGCAGGTCGAGCTTGCCGTTCTGCCATGCGCGGAAGGTGAACTCGCCGGGCTCTGCCGGGCGTGCACCGAGCTTGAACGCGTGTCGGAGGATGCGTTCGAGCAGGGCGGGGTGGCCGGGGAGTTGGAGCTCCGCGGTGTCGTCGCCGGTGTAAGAATGCGGGCCGGGGAAGCGGAGCAGCAGGGCGGGAATGTCGGGGTCGCGGAGGCGGGTGTGGGCCAGGCCTCGTGTAGGGGGAGCCGACGCATCGTCGCGTTGCCCCTCGGTGTACAGGAGTTGGTCGGTGATCGCGAAAGCGTCGAGGCCGGAGAGGCGGATGAGGCCGCGGAGGCTTCGCCCAGGCGGCGAGCTGACGGCGGCGATGGTGTCGTGCGGATTCATCGCGGGGACGCGTCGCGGCTCGCGTTGCTTGCAGCGACGGGCTTTCGGAAAGGACGATCTACTTCTTTTTGCGTTTCTTGTTCGCGGTGTTTTGGACGTTCTTTTTCTGGGCTTTCTGCTGCTCTTCCATGCGGGCCTGGGCGAGCTCGGAAGCGGCCTTGAGGCGTTGCTGCATCTTCCAGCGGAAGCTGCCGGGCTTGAGCTCTTTCTTGTCGAAGAGGGTGCCGGCTTCTTCCTGTTGCTTGATGTGTTTGCGGACGATGTACGAGTCGACGATGCCGGCGAGCGTGGAAGCGGTGATGTAGAGCGTCAGGCCGGCGGGCGCGGAGTAGAGGAAGATCGGGAAGGTGAAGGGGATGATCTTCATGATCTTCTGCTGCTGCGCCTGCTCGGGCGTGGCGGGCGGGGGCGTAGTGAACTTCATGTTGAAGTAGAACACGACGCCCATGAGCAGGGGCAGGATGTTGATGGCGGAGTAATCGATGATGAGGAAGAACAGGTTGAAGGTCTGTTTTTCTTCGAGGATGGGGATGAAGCGGTCGGAGACAGAAAGGTCGGCGAGGAAGCCCCAGTTGCCGCCGGAGAGGGTCTGGAAGACGCCGTAGAAGGCTTCTTCGTGGCGTAGCTCGATGGCGAGGTAGAGCATGGCGTACAGCGCGATCCAGATCGGCGTCTGGAGCAGCATGGGCAGGCAGCCGAGCATGCCCGCGGGGTTGACGCCCTTCTCGCGGTAGAGCTTCATCACCTCGGCGTTCATCTTCTGCGGATCGTCCTTGTACTTTTCCTTGAGCTTCTGCATCTCCGGCTGGATCGCCTGCATCTGCTTGCCCATCTTCATCATGTTGGTCTGGGCGCGCTTGGTGATCGGGTGCAGCAGCACGCGGACGGTGAGCACGAGCAGGATGATCGCCACGCCCCAGTCGAGGACGACGGACTCGAGCAGCTTGAGGTAACCGAGCAGCAGCTTGGCGAGCCACTGGAAGGTGCAAGCGGTGCAGCCCAGCTCGTAGCGGATGAGCTTGTCGAAGTGCAACGCTTCGTAGGACGCTTCGGCGAACACCTCTTTCTTGCGGGGGCCGGCGAAGACGTCCATCGACAGATCGAGCGAGCCGCCGGCCGGGACGATCTGCGCGTCGGTGCCCAGGGCGATGACGACGTCCGCGGTCTCGGAGGAGGACCGGTCGCCGGCGATCAGGACGTCGACGTGAGGGAAGCGTTCTTCGAAGACGGGCACGTCGCTTGTCGCCGGGGCGGTGCCGTCTTGCGAGGCGGACAGGGGCAGGTGGGTGACCAGCGCGAAATAGCGGTTTTCTGCGGCGATCCAGGCGAGGCTCGCGCCGCTGACGAGCGAGTCGCTGGGCCAGACGGACGGCTCGGCGTCTTTGACCAGCGAGCCGCGGTTCCAGAACGCGTCGTCAACGTAGATGCCGGTTTTGGCGGGGGTTTCGGGGCGGAAGTAGCCGGTCACGAGTTTGCGTTGGTCGCCGATATACGCGCCGCGGTCTTGGAGCAGGTCGCCCACGCCGTATTGCCGGAAGGCCACGCTGACCGGGCGGCCGGTGGTGTTGGTGAAGGTCTGCCGGAGCTGGAGCTCGTAGCTGTCTTTGGGCAGGAACCAGACGCGGCGCACCTCGCCGATTTTTTCGCCGGCGTTGGCGGTGTCGAGCAGTTCGAGCCGGTAGGTAGCGGTGTAGCCGGCGTCGTGCTCGAAGGAGGCTTGGAGCTGCCAGAGCTTGTCGTTGAGGGAGAGGGTTTGGCCGTCGATCGTGATCGCGCGGGCGGCGAGGGTGTAGAAGCTGGGCGTGGGGCCGGCGTCGAGGAGGGTGTAGCGATCGGGCGCGCCGATGGTCTCGGCGTAGTCGGTGAGGCGGACGCGCTTGAGGCCGGCGCCGAAGCGGGTGAACTCGGCCTGCATCCGGTAGTCGCCGTCCGGGGCGAGGCTGCCGATAGTGGCGTCGGCGGCGCCGGGGGTTTCCGCGGCGGCGAGCTGGAGGGCCGTTTGGGGTTCCGGACTTTGTGTTTGGGGTTGTGGGGGGGCGGCTCGGGCGGTTTCCGGGGCGGGCTCGGCTTCGGCGTCAGCTTCGGAGGGAGCGGGCGGTGTGGGGTTGGGTTGATCGGTGGCCGTGCTCGGTGATGGTGCCGCGGACTGACTAGCCGAGTCGACTTCGGCGGTGGGGGCTTCGGCCGTGTTGTTTTGAACGGCGGGTTCGCGGGTGGCGATGGAGAGGAAGACCAGGCCGCCGAGGACCACGGCGAGCAGGGGGATGAGGATGCGCATGGGCGGGAGCTTCGCGTTCGGCTTTGGATTGGCGGCGGCGGGGCCGAACGTGGGAGTATAGAAAAACCCACGGTCGCAGACCGTGGGCTTCAAGG
Source organism: Planctomycetota bacterium (assembly GCA_039180415.1). Taxonomy (GTDB): domain Bacteria; phylum Planctomycetota; class Phycisphaerae; order Phycisphaerales; family Phycisphaeraceae; genus CAZIXN01. Next base: position 37,149 of record JBCDDH010000006.1, read on the forward strand.
CGGTCTTTTTGCATTTCGGCGATCCGGGCTAGCCGGTCATGATGCGTTCGGCGAGGCGGGCCAAGTCGTGGTAGGTGACGATCAGGAAGACGCCGGCGATGAGGACCAGGCCGAGGATCATGGTGGCGGACTGGATGGCGGGGCCTGCGGGTTTGCCGCGGAGTTTTTCGATGATCAGGAAGACCATCAGGCCGCCATCGACGATGGGCAGGGGCAGGAAGTTGATGACGGCGAGGTTGACGGAGATGAGCCCGAGGAAGAACAAGTAGTACGCCCACCCTCGGGCCGCGACGGTGACGCCGGCGTCGACGATGCCAACCGGGCCGCGGAGGTTTTCGAGCCGGACCGAGCCTTGGAATAAGCGGAGCAGGGTTATGTAGGTCTGCTGAACGAATTCGCCGGTTTTGGCCAAGCCGATGGCGGCGGCCTCGGGGATGGTTTCGCCGGCGACCCGGACCTCATTGGGCGTGAAGAACGCGGAGAGGGAGGGGAGGCTCCAACGGGTTTCGGCGAGCCGGTTTGTGACGGCGTCATCGAACGTCAGCGTGAAAGTTTCGTTCCGGCCATCGCCTACGTTGACGACGACGCCGAGCTCGGTCTCGGCGGGGCGATCGGGCGACGACTCGGCGGCGCGGGTCTGGAGCGTCCGGGCCAGCGCGTGGAAGTCGGCGATCGGTTTGCCGTCGAGCGACACAACGCGTGAGCCCGCGGGCAGGTCGAGATGGGCCAACGGGCTGCCCTCGGCGACGCCGTGCAGGTAGTTGGTGTCGGTCCCGAGGCCGAGCAAGACGCCGAGTTGCGCCCGGCCGTTCGGCCAGCTGCGTCGAGGGGCGGTCGGGGGCAGTTCGATCCGCTCCCCGTCGCGCCACACGTGCAAAGCCAACGGGCCGGTCGATTCCTGGATCTCGGCCTGCATGCCTTGGATCGTCGGATACGGCTTGCTGCCGACGCGAGCGAGGATATCGCCGGCGCGCAACCCCGCGGCGGCGGCGGGTGAGTCCGATTGGACACTGATCACGACCGTGGCCGGCACAAACCCGAGCAGGTTCTGGTCGGTCAGCACGATCCGCGGTTCGGCGGTCGCGGTGACCGTTTCGTTCGTGTCCCTTCCCCGGGTGAATCCCACGGCCACCGGTCGGCCGAACGACGCGTTGACGGCGTCCTGGAATTCGCCAGGCCGATCGACCGCCACGCCGTCGATCGACGCGACGCGCATCCCGGGTGTCGCGCCGCTCTGCCCCCAAGCCGTCTCCGCCCAGGCGTCGACGTTGAGGCGTTCGGCGATGTCGAGCGTGAAGGCCGGGGCCACGCCGAGCGTGAGCATGCCTTCCTGCCGTTCGTTGGGCACGGCGGTGACGCGATACGTCAGAGGTTCGTCGACGCCTTCGCGTTGCACCGTGAGCTCGACGGGTTGGCCTTCGTTGCCCAGGGCCGAAGCAATCCGCACGGCGACGAGGTCGTCGATGGGTTTGCCGTTGACCGTGAGCACGCGGTCGTCGGTCTGGAGCCCGCGGAAGTCCGCTTCCCCTTCGTGGCCCACGGCGTAGGTCGTCGCCGCCGGGCTGCCCGGCTCGGCAAACCCCACCACCGGTGCCGCGAAATTCACCCCGGCGAAGTCGGAGAACGCGACGACCAGGAACAACATCCCCACGATCATGTTCACGATCACGCCGGCCGAAATCACGCACGCTCGTGCCCAGATCGGCTTGCGGTTGAACGCGCGGGGGTCGTCGGACTGCGCGCTGGGGTCCATGTCCTCTTGGCCGAGCATCTTCACGTAGCCGCCCAACGGCATCCAGTTGAGGCGGTACTCGGTTTCGCCCAGGCCCAGGGAGTCCGCGGCTTCGTAAAAGCGCTTCTCGTCGATCTTCGCGGGGTTGACGCCGGACTCGCTGAGCTTGGCTTCGGTCCGGCGGCGGTATTCGGGTTCGGTCGAGCCGATGCGGAAGCCCACGCCCTTGCGGTACGCCACAACGGCCTGGCCGAACCCCACGGCGAACTGTGTCGCACGGATGCCGACCCACTTGGCGACCAGGAAGTGGCCCAGCTCGTGGACGAAGATCAGGAAGCCGAAGCCCAGGATGAGCATCAGCGTGGCGAGGTACGGGTTGGTGAACAGGGCGGTCATGGCGCGGGCGGGCGGGAGGTCAGGCGGAGGTCGCGGCGGCGGCGAGCTTTTCTTCGACGAAGCGTCGGGCGTCGGCGTCGGCGTCGAGCACGGCGTCGAGCGAATCGGCGGGATGCACGGGCAGCGCGTCGAGTGCGCCGGCCACGAGTTCCACGATACGCCCGAAGGGCACCCGGCGGTTCAGGAAAGCGGCGACGGCGGCCTCGTTGGCCGCGTTGAAAGTCGCCCCGGCCGTGCCTTGGCTCTTCATGACCCGGTAAGCCAGCGGGACCGCCGGGTATTTCGCGGCTTCCGGGGGCGAAAAGTCGAGTCGACGCAGCTTGGTCCAGTCGAGCATGCGCGAGCAGCCGGCTGGTTGGTTTGGCCAAGCCAGCGCGGCCTGGATGGGCGTGCGCATGTCGGGCGGGGCGAGCTGGGCGAGGACGGAGTGGTCGGCGAACTCGACGAGCCCGTGCACGATGGATTGCGGATGGATGAGCGCGGTGAGTTTTTCGGGCGGCAAGCCAAAGAGGTGGTGGGCTTCGAGCAGCTCGAGCGCTTTGTTCACCATCGTCGCGGTGTCGATGGTGACCTTCGGGCCCATGTTCCAGGTGGGGTGGTTGAGCGCCTGTTCGATCGTGGCGTGGTATGCGGTTTTCGGGTCGGTGTCGCGGAACGCGCCGCCGGAAGCGGTGAGCACGACGCGACGGACAGCCGCGGTGTCGATGCCGGGGACGACGGTGGCGTTGGCGTGTTGGCTTTGGTGGGATTGCAGGCACTGCCAGATCGCGGCGTGTTCAGAGTCGACGGGCAGGAGTTGCGTACCGCTACGCCGGGCGGCGGGGATGACGAGATCGCCGGCGGCGACGAGGGTTTCCTTGTTCGCGAGGGCGACGTCGCGGCCGAGCTCGATCGCGCGGAGCGTGGGACGCAGGCCGGCCGTGCCGACGATGGCGGCGACGATCAGGTCGGCTTCGATATTTTCGACAAGTCGCAACGCCGCGTCTTCGCCGGTGAGGCAGGTCACGCCGCACGGGTCGCCCTTCCACACGCCGCGCTGGAGCGCGACGTGGCCGACGCCGAAGGCCATGGCTTGCTCGTTGAGCCGGTTCGCATTGGAACCTGCGGCGAGTCCGACCACGTCGAAGCGCATCCCGGCGGTGCGGTTGAGGTGGTCGATTACGGCCAGCGTGTTCACCCCGATCGACCCGGTGGACCCCAGCACGATTACCCGGCGTGTCGACGCCGAGGGCGGTCGGTGGTTGGGTCCGCCGCTCACGCGTCGGCCTCGATCACGGTGTTGGAGTAGCCGGCACTGGGCTCGGACGCGGGCTCTGCGGGGGCGTCGGACTCAGGATTGTCCGATGCGGCCGCCGATTTCTTGCGGCGGCGGCGGCGTTTTTTCTTCGGGGCCTCCGCCGTGTCTTCGGTGTCGTCGGTGGCCGCCGCTTGACCCGTTTCGCCTTCCGCGTCCGGCGGGGGGTCGGCATCGGTCTTTGTCTTGGCCGGGGCTTTCTTTTTTCGTGTCGTTTTCTTGCGCGTCCGCTTTTTCTTCGCGGTCTTGGCGGGTGCCGGCTCTTCGTCGGCGGGCGGGGTCGCGTCCGGCGCGGTCTCGCTTTCGATCGCCTCGGTTTTACCAGCCGCCTCGCCGGTCTCGTCTTGGTCTGCAGGCTGCGCCTCCGCGTCGGAGTCGCGTTTTCCTTTCATCTGGCGGAGCTCTTCGATCGTCCGGGGAGGTGAACCGGGCGGACGCTCTCCCGGCTCTTTTGGAGAAGCTGCGGCGCTCGCCGGTGCCTCTTCCGTATCCGGGTCCGATTGGGCCTCGGCTTCTGCGGGGTTCTCGTCTTCGCCCCGGGAGCGGCCGCGACGACGCCGGCGTCGGCGACGCTTTTTCTTCCCGGTGCCGTCTTCGCCTTCGGCGTCCTCGGGCCCGCCCGCTTCGTCCCGCGTCGCGGGTGGGGCTTCCGGGTCGTCGTTCTTGCCTTCGGCGGCGCGTCCGGCCGGCTCGGCCTGGTCGGCAGCCTCTTCGCGCTCCGCGGTTTCGGCGGGTTCGCCCTTGCGCCGCCGACGGCCACCGCGTCGCCTCCGCCGTTTCTTGCCGCCTTCGGCGTCGTCTTCTTGACTCGCCTGAGGGGCTCCGGCTTCCGCGTGCAACGCGCTCACGCTGGATAGCTTTTCGGCGACCTCGGCGGGGTCTTCCGCGGCTTCCAAGGCGTCGAGCTCTTCGAGGTAGTGGACCAGGTCGTCCCGGCTCATCTCGCGGAAGGTGGTTTCGGTCGGCTTGGGGATCGCCTGCTTCGGATCGGACAGGTCGGCCAGCTCGACGTTGGCGGCGTTGAATGCGGCGATCTGCACGTAATCCAGCCGCCCCCCACCAACCCGCACGGTCACCGGCTTGGCGTGCAGGGTCTCCAAGCGCACGAGTTCGGCCCGCTTGCGGTTGAGGATCTGGAAGGCCACGTCGGGGCTGATGGTCAGCTCGATCCGGGCTGAGCCTTCCCGCTGCATCGCCAGCGCGAGCCCGCGCATCACCTGGAACACCACCGACTCGGCGCTCTTGACGAAGCCCGCGCCGTTGCAGTGCCCGCACGGCTGGTACACCGCTTTTTCCAGCGACGGCCGCATGCGCTGCCGGGTCATCTCGAGCATGCCGAACTGGCTGATGTGCCCGACCCGGGTGCGGGCGCGGTCTTCCTTGAGCAGGTTCTTGAGCCGATTCTCGATCGACTTGCGGTGTTTGGCCTGCATCATGTCGATCAGGTCCAGCACCACCAGCCCGCCCAGGTCGCGCAGCCGCAGCTGCCGGGCGATCTCGTCCACGGCTTCCTGGTTGGTCTGATACGCGTTGGACTCGGCGTCGCGGGCCTTACGGGATTTGCCGGAGTTCACGTCGATGGCGACGAGCGCTTCGGTCGGGTCGATCACCAGCGCCCCGCCGGACGGCAGCGGGACTTCGCGGGCGCCGATCGTTTCGATCTGCGCTTCGATGCCGAAGCGGTGGAACAGCGGCACCGGGTCCTGGTAGAGCACGACTTTGCTCTTGGTCCGCGGATTGGCGACGGCGAGGAACTCGTGCGCCCGCTGCGCCGCGGCCGGGTCGTCGACGATGACCTTCTCGATGTCGGGCGTGAACACGTCACGCAGCGTGCGGATCACCAGGTCCGACTCGGTGTAGAGCTCGCCGGTCTTCTTCTTGAGGCCTTTACGCTTGCGGTCGATGTCCTTCCAGAGGCGGACGAGGTACGCGAGGTCGCGCTTCAGGTCGGTCTTGGTCTGGCCCAGGCCGGCGGTCCGCACGATGAAGCCGAAGCCGTCCGGCGGGTCCAGCGTCTTGAGGATGTCGCGCATCTCCTTGCGGGCGTCCTCGTCCTCGGTCTTGCGCGACACGCCGTGCCGCTCCATGTCGGGCATCATCACGAGGAACCGGCCGGGGATCGAGCAATAGCTCGTGACGGTCGGCCCCTTGGTGCCCACGCCCTCTTTGATCACCTGCACGAGCACCTTGCTGCCGCGCTTGAAGCACTTTTCGATGGGCGGCCGTTCGCGGCGCCGGGTCTTGCTGCCGATTTTTTCGGTCTGATCGTCGTCGTTGCCGGGGAAGTACCGGGGGTGGACGTCGGTGACGTGGAGGAAGCCGTTCTGTTCGAGGCCGAAGTCGACGAAGGCGGCCTGGATGGCGGGCTCGACGTTGGTGACGACGCCTTGGTAGATGTTGTTGACGTGGGAGACGTTGGCGGCGCGCTCGTGATAGAACTCTTCGAGCTTGCCGTCCTCGACGATCGCGATGCGCGATTCCTCGCCGGGGACGTAGTTGATCAGCATTTCGCGTGCGGGCATGGTGCTTGCGGGGCCCGCCGGGTTGGCTCAGCGATCGCGGGGTGGAGACGCTTCTTCGGCGGCGCGGCGGCCGCATCCGGGGCGTGGGGACCGCGGGATGGCTGAGACAAAACGACGGATCGCCCGATTCCTTTCGGGAGGCGTGGGCCGCGCCGCTCCAGCCGTTCTAAGGGCGATCGGGCGTCCCACGCGTGTTCGGTTGTGCCGAGGCCTGCCGGCCCGCTTCATCCAGCGGGGGGGTTAGTAGCCGATGGAACGCCCATCGAACGCCTCGGGCATGATTCTTCCTAACTCGTCACGGAGGTAATTTAGCACCTCACGGTCGGTGTCGAACTGCGTGGCCTTGCGGGCCAGTCGGCGGCACTGGTCGATCGACACGGCCCGCAGCACCTGTTTGATCTCCGGGATCGCGGGCGGGGTCATGGAGAATCGCCGCAACCCCAGGCCCAGCAAGAGCATGGTGAACTCCGGCTGGCCCGCCATTTCGCCGCACAGCGCGACGTCTGTATCGGTTCTATCGGCGGTGCGGATGACGTCCTTGAGCAACTGGATCACGGCCGGGTGCGCCCCGGAATACAGCGACGCGATCCGCTCGTTGCCGCGGTCCACCGCCAGGGTGTATTGAATCAGGTCGTTGGTGCCGATCGAGAAGAAGTCCACCTCGTCCGCGAAGGTCCGGCTTTGCAGCGCCGCGGAGGGCACCTCGATCATCATGCCGATGGGGATACGCTCGGCGAGGGGGATGCCGGCGTCTTCGAGGTCTTCGCGGACGTCGCCGAGCACCATCTTGGCTTGACGCAGTTCCATGACCTGCGAGATCAACGGGAACATGATTTTGACCGGCCCTTCGGTGGATGCCCGCAGGATCGCGCGGAGCTGCCGCTTGAACATCGGCAGGTTCTGGAGGCAAAGGCGGATGCTGCGGCAGCCGAGGAACGGGTTGCGTTCGTTGAGGTCTTCGCCGCCGAGTGCGCCCTGGGTGAGCTTGTCGGCACCCAGGTCGAGCGTGCGGACGGTGAGCGGCTTGCCGCCGAGGTTGCGGATCGCCTGGACGTAGTTTTCGTACTGCTCGTCTTCGGAAGGCTCGTGGTCGGAAGCGAGGTAGAGGAACTCGGTGCGATACAGGCCGATGCCGTGGGCGCCGTTGTCGAGCGCGTCGGGGATCTCGTTGGGGAACTCGATGTTGCCGTTGAGCTCGATGTCGGTGCCGTCGCGGGTTCGGGCGGGCAGGTCGCGCAGGGCTTTGCGGGACTCGGTGAGGCCGGCGATGCGCGCGATCTCGTTGCGGTATTCGAGCAGCTGGGCGGCGTCGGGGTCGGTGACGACCAAGCCGCGGTCGCCGTCGACGATGAGCGGTTGGCCGGTCATCAGCCGGTCGGTTGCGCCGCCAACGCCGACGATGGCGGGGATGCCCAGCGCGTGGGCGAGGATGGCGGTGTGGCTGGTGCGGCCGCCCAGGTCGGTGACCAACGCGCGGACGTGGGTCTTGTCCAGGGTGGCGGTCTGGCTGGGCGTCAGGTCGTGGGCGACGACGACGCACGGCTTGTCGATGGAGCCCAGGCCGGCGTCGGCGCCGCCGGTGAGGTGCTTGAGGATGCGGCGTTGCAGGTCGTAGATGTCCGTGACCCGTTCGCGGAAGTACCGGTCCTGGTGGTTCAGGAACGTGTCGGCCAGCCGACGCAGCACGGCGTAGACGGCGTAGGCCGCGGTGACGCGGTCCGACTCGATCGCGTGGCGGAACTGCTTGGTCAGGTGCGGGTCTTGGAGCATGCCCGCGTGGAACGAGAAGATCTTGGCCAGCTCGGTGCCGAGCAGGTCTTCGGTTTTGCTCCGCAGCGACTCGACCTCGGCGACCGACGCTTCGAGCGCATCGCCGAGGTGATCGAGCTCGTCGGCGACGCGTTCCGGTTCGATGGTTTGCTTGCGCACCCGCAGCCGGTCGGCGTCCAGCACGAACGCCGGTGCGATCGCGATGCCGGGCGAAACCGGGATGCCTTTGTGGGTCTGCATCGAGACAAGAGCCTAGCCGAATGTAGGATGCATCGGATGCAGCGGATATGCGTAATCGGGCCGTGTGGGGCAGGCAAGAGCACGTTTGCGCGGGCGTTGGGCGAGCGTCTTGGGCTCCCGGGGGTGCACATGGATCGGCTGCAGTGGAAACCGGGCTGGGTGGAATCGAGCCGCGAAGAACTCGAGCGGCAGTTGTGTGAGGTGTTGGCGGAGCCGCGTTGGGTGATCGACGGGAACTACAGCGGCACGATGCCGATGCGGTTTGCGCGGGCGGACACGGTGGTCTTCCTGGACTTGCCGCGGTGGGTGTGTCGCTGGCGAGTGATCAAACGGACGGTCTTGGGTTGGAGGCGGACGCGGTGGGATATGAACCGAGGCTGTCCGGAACGCCTCGAGTGGGAGTTTCTGGTTTACGTCTGGCGGTTCCACCGGGATGCGCGTCCGCGGATTCTTGAACGGCTTGCGGATTTACCGGAGGGCGTGGAACTGATCACGCTGTGTCATCGGCAAGAGGTGCGGGAGTTTCTTGCGTCGGTGGGTAGGGCGCGATGAGTTGCGGGTTGGTGGGTTATTGCGGCGGGTCGGCGGGGTCGTTCAGGATCCACATCGTGGGGGCTGCGCGTGCTTGGGCGGAGCCGGCGCCGCGGTCGCTGGGCCTCAGGCCAAGTGCCAGCGCAGCGGCTTTTGATCGGCTTCTCGTGCGACGATGCCTTTGGCTTCGAGGTCCAGTTGCACGGTCTTGGCCCACCACCCGGATTTCTCGCCGTTCGGCCAGAGCGCCTGATCGCAGGCCTCCCTGACGGCCTCCAGCATCTGTTTTTGGGTCAGCCCCGGCGCGGTTTTGGGCAGAACCTTCAGCAACGCGTCACGCATCGCGTAGTACTTGATGGCATCGACGCGCGCGGTGTGCCCCGGCACGTTGACGTTTTCGACTTCGACCTTTTCGGCTTGGCCCATCCGGGTGCTCCTTTGGAAAACAAGTGATCGGGTTCTTGGCGGAGTTTTCCAGGGTACTACTGGGCGGGTCTTACTTTGCAGATCGTGGCTGCGTGAGGGAAAGCCCTGCAGGGACGCGTCGGGCGCTGGACCGCCTTCCTTCACGCATCTGGCAGCTTCAGAAACGCCGTCGCGTCGGTGAACCGTCCGAATCGGTGCTTGGCGTAAAAATCAACGGCTTCGGGTTCTGACACGAGGACCTGCTGTTTGAAGCCGAGATACTTTTCGCTCATGCGTTGAAGTAGTTCTGAGCCGATGCCGTGCCGTTGGTAGACCGGGCGGACCAGCAGGTAAGGGAAGTACACGACGAGGTGGCCGTCAGAGATCGCGTTAGCCAGCCCCACCAACACGTCTCGATCCCAAGCGGACACGACCGCGTGCGAGCCTTCCAGCGCGCGGCACAGCCGGGGCGGGTCCGCCGCGAGGTCGAGCCAGCGGTTCTCGGCAAAAAGCGAGGCGACTTGCTCAACCGGCAGGTCGCGCTGTTCGCGGAATTGGATGTCCGACGTGTTCACAGCCCGGCGGCTTTCTTGAGCTTCGCCGCGAGGTCGGTCTTCTCCCACGTGAAGGTCTCGTAGCTCTTGCCGTTCACGGTGATCTTCCCGGGCTTGCGGCCGAAGTGGCCGTGGGCGGCGGTGGGGGAGAAGATCGGGTTGCGGAGCTTGAGGTGCTTGAGGATGCCGCTGGGCGTGAGCGGGAAGTGCTCGCGGACGAGCTTGACGATTTCGGGTTCGGGGATCCGGCCGGTCTTGTAGGTGTCGACGTGGACGGACGTGGGCTCGGCGATGCCGATCGCGTAGGAGAGCTGCACCTCGCAGACGTCGCAGAGGCCGGCCTTGACGAGGTTCTTGGCGATGTACCGGCCCAGGTACGCGGCGCTGCGGTCGACCTTGGACGGGTCCTTGCCCGAGAACGCGCCGCCGCCGTGGCGACCGCGGCCGCCGTAGGTGTCGACGATGATCTTCCGGCCGGTGAGCCCGACGTCGCCGTGCGGCCCGCCGATCTCGAACTGGCCCGTGGGGTTGACGAAGACCTTCACCGCGCCGGCGGGCACCTTGGTCTTCGCGGTGGGGTTGAACACCACCTTGGTGTTCTTCGCGTCGAAGTACTTGCCCTTGATCACCGGCTCGATGATGTGCTTGAACACGAGTTGGCCGAGCTTCTTCTGCTTCGCGTTGCCGTTCCACTCGGGCGTGTGCTGCGTGGAGAGCACGACGGTGTCGATGCGTAGCGGCCGGTTGTGGATGTCGTACTCGACCGTGACTTGGCTCTTCGCGTCGGGGCGCAGGCCCTTGATCAGCTTGCCGGCCTCACGCACCTTGGCGTGCTTCTCGACGAGCTTGTGTGACAGGTCGATGGGCAGCGGCATCAGGTCGGCCGTTTCTTTGCAGGCGAAGCCGAACATCAGGCCCTGATCGCCCGCGCCCTGTTCGCTGTCCACGCCCTGCCCTTCGGTCACGCCCTGCGAGATGTCGGCCGACTGGCTGTGCATCGTGCGGACCACGCCGCAGGTGTCGGCGTCGAACTTCATCCCCAGGTCGCCGACGTACCCGATCTTCTTGATCGTCTCGCGGACGGTGAACTCGGCGTTGTTCAGCGCCTCGACGGCCTTCTGGTTGTGCACCGTGATCTCGCCGCCGACCACCACCAGACCCGTGGTGCAGAAGGTCTCGCAGGCGACGCGGGCCTGCGGGTCCTGCGCGAGCAGGCTGTCGAGGATCGCGTCGGAGACCTGGTCGGACACCTTGTCGGGGTGGCCCATCGAGACCGATTCGGAGGTGAACAGGTAGTTCTCGTCGGGGGCGGCGGATTTCTTCGCGGGCGGCATAGGAGGTCCAATAAAAGGTTCGGGGTTCAGCGGGACGGCGGTTATAGCCGTGCGGTCACGGCGACGCAATCCCCTGCAAATCAAGGCGGAGCTCGACTTCGTCGTCTTCGACCACGCCCGTCGGCTCGAACCCGAGTTTGCGGTAGAAGCCTTCCGGACCTCCTTCGCCGGGCACGTAGCACGTCTTGAGGGTCACGCCGTCGGGCAGACGTCGGACTTCGTCCACGATCAGCGCGATCGCCGCCCGGCCGTAGCCCCGGCCCTGGTGCTCCGCGCCGACCATGAGCCGACACAGGAAATACGACGCGCGACCATCGGGGTCGTCGGGATGGCCCCGCTCCAGGATTTCGAGCATCACGAAACCCACCGGTCGGCCGTCGTGGCAGATCGCCCGAGGCCAGGCGCGGTCGGACTGGACGTAGGCCTGGGCGAGCGATCGCGCGTTGGTGGCGACGAAACGCCGCTGGTCGGCCCGGGTCTCCAACGCGAGGACCGCGCCCAGATTGGCCATCGTGATCGGCTCGAGCGTGACCGCAAACCCATCGTCGCGTCTTGGATTGGGCATGTCGTCGTGGCCTCTCGCGGGTTCTCGGACGTCGCGCGGCGTTTCCAAGCCGTCGCGGTCGGCCCGATAAGGGCGGGCTTCTTTCGGCTCATCGCGGCGTCCGGCTTGGCCCGAGATTCAGACTGTACCGCACCGCCGCATCCGTTCGGCCGCGCGGCTCCGACGAATCACTGATGGACCCTCTGCCATGCCCGACGCCCGCTCTGCCGACGACCTGACCGCCTTGCTGGACCGCGCTCGGCAGGAACGCTTCCGCCTGCTCGATCTCCTGAAGCAGTCCCGCGCCGCCGTCGCCGAGACCGCGGCGCACATGCCGTCGACCAATCCATACGTCGCGCCCACGCCGCAGAGTCACCCGACGACCTATTCGGCCGAGACCGCGGAACGCTCGCTCACGGGGCTTCCCGGGGGGGATGTCCAGAAGCTGATCGAGAAGGTCGGCCGCCTGAACGACGCCGTGAACGCCCGCATGGAGAAGCTCGCCGCCGCCGAGACGCGAGTGAACGGCCGGATCGACACGCTCGAACGTCTCGAGTTGAAGCTGACCAACGTGGCCGAGCGTTTCGAGTCGCTGGTGAACGACGCGAAGGAGTCCCGCCGGGTGCTCGAGCCCGCGTTGGACGAGGCCGAGGCCCGCGGCGCGGAATTGCGGGCGATCACCGAAGGTTTGCAAGCCCACGCCCACGAGCTCGCCAAGAACGTGGACCAGCGTTTGGCCGAGCAGACCGCCGACTTCGAGCGCAAGCTCGACGCGCACCACGAACGCCTGACGCAGGAACAGATCGCCGAGCATCAGAGCTTCGCCGACGCCGTGTCTCGCCAGAAGCAGAACCACCTCGACCAGCTCGCGCGGGAGCTTTCCGAGAAGCGAGCCGAGCTGATCGAGCAGTACGCCCAAGTGCGCGACGAGCTGGCCCAACGCTTCAAACAGGAGCAGCAGGACGCGTTGATCGACGCCGAGCAGGCGGGCATCGTCGAGGTCGGCAATTTGCGGGAGAAGCTCTCGGGGATGCTGCGGGAGACCGTCGGCGAGGCCGAGTCTCACGGCCACAGCGCGCTGGCGACGGTGCGGGAGCAGGTGGTCCAGGCGATGGGCCGGGCCGACGACGTGCACCGATCGCTCAAGCAGCGGCTGGATAAGACACTTGCCGGCTACGACACCAACGTCGCCGACAAGCTCGCCGCGACCGACGACGACCTGCTGATCCGCGGGCAGAAGCTCGACGAACGCTTGGCCGGGTTGGCGGACCTGTTCGACCACCAGGCGGACCAGATCCTCGACGATCTGAAAGGCCGGGCCAACACGATGCTCGACCAGATGGCCGCGAGCCTGGACGTGCCCGCCAAGGCCGGGCGGGACGCGGCGTCGGGCGCGACGCCCGGGGGCGTCGAGGAGAACCCGCAACTCCGCGTCGCCTGACCGGTCGGGGGATCCGTGTGTCTCCCGCTACGCGTCCAGAACGCGCCGGCGATCGTCACCTTTCAGGTCTCGGATCGCGTAGAGCGTCACGACGCTGGACACGCCCTGTCGGCGAAGACCGCTGACGTAGTCGATCACCCGCTCACGGTCGCCCCGCATCAGGTCCTTGAGGCACCAGCCGACACCCTTGCGCACCATGTCTTCCTCGTCGAACTTCAGGCGTTCGCAATTCGCCAGGGCGGCGTCGTGGAAGCGCCCCGATTCGGCGACCTTACGGGTATACAGGACGACGCTCGCACGCCGCAGCCAGAGATCAGGGTCCTGGCTCCAGCCCGAAGCTCGCTCGACGACCGGCCGTGGATGACGCATCAGAACCTTCTGCAATAGCTTGCCCGCGAAGCCGTCGATCTTGCTCCAGCCGTAGAGCTTGCGGAAGAGAGCCTCGAGTTCGTCGAGGCGTTCGGGCGTGAAGTAGTCGTCCATGGGCAGCAAGAGCTCGAGCGCGATCGTCTTCTGCTCTCCGTACCCGGAGTCGATCAACGCGCGGGCGAGTTCCAACGCTCGATCGCGGGGCAACGCCTTGAAGGTCTTTCGATAGTCCTTCAGCAAAGCGCGCATGGCCGGCATGCGGACGCCGTATCCCCGGTACCGAGGATCGGGTTCGTTGGCGTCGGCGGCGTAGAGGCTGCCTTGGCTCAATACTCGCAGCCGCGCATCCAGTTCGCGCTGCAATTCGGACGGGCTCATCTCGGCCGAGTCCAGGCGGTTCGGCATCCGCACGTCTCCTTCGCTTCACGGGTGTTCTCGGCAGGCCCGGCCGCGGAGAGCAACTCGGCCGCCGCCGCCCGCAGTTCCGCGTCACCTGATCCGCCTCGTCAATCCGTGGGGCGATCCGGTTCCGCGGGCGCTTCGATGCGCCGCAGTTCCAGCGCGTCGCTGTATGCGTCCGGCTCGTCCAGCAACTCCACCACGAACACCTGCAACGCTTCGGTCGGCGCGGTCAGCACGACCACGTCGTCCTCGACCACCGTGTGCGCGATCCGGCTCGGGTCCGCCTCCAGCGCCTCGGCCAACCAGTCTTGGTCGATGCCGCGTAACCGCAGCGTCGGTTCGATCTGTTCGACGTGCAGGATCCCGTGCGCGGGCAGCAGGTGCAGCTGGTAATACACCGAGGCGTCCAGCTCCGGCCGCTCCGGGAACAGGTCCAGGAAACGGTGCCCGTCGATCTCGACGAGGCGGGCAACGAACTCGCCCGGGTCGCCTTCTTCCTCCTGCAGCGTCAGCCGGTACGCGTGTTCGCCGTCGTCGATCGTCTCGAATTGCCAGAAGCCTTCGGGCCCTCCGCCGTCTTTGTGTTCGGCCCACATGCCGACGAGCGCCGGGTCGAACGTCCCGCGCTGCGGCGAGTAGAGCGGATGCAGCGAAACGACGACGCAGCCCGTGGCGGCGACCACGGCGATCAGCACGCCCGCCAGGATCACGGATTTGATTTTCGGGGCGGTTCGCACGAGGGGGCACTCCCTTTCGTCGGTGGTGACACACACGCCAAGCCGCATTTTGTCGCGCCCACAGGACACGTACGGCTAGGGGTTTCCCGCGCGCGTGTTGACATATCGAGATTGAAATCGGTTTTTGTTTGGGTAAGCTCGGAGCATGGACCCCGACCGTCCGCTGCGCTGGCTCTTCCTGGACATGAACAGCTTCTTCGCCTCGGCGGAGCAGCACGATCGCCCCGAACTGCGGGGAAAACCGCTCGGCGTCACGCCCACGCCCGGCGACCACTCCATCTGCATCGCCGTTTCCGTCGAGGCCAAGGCCGCCGGCGTCCGCATGGGGATGCGCCCGCCCGAAGCCCGCCGCCTCTGTCCCGGGTTCGTCGCCGTCAAAGCCAGGCCCGACCGGTACGTCGAACTCTTTAAGTCCCTCAAGGCCTCCACCGAGAAGCACGCCCCGATCTTCAAGTCCTACTCCGTCGACGAGTGGTGCGTGAAGCTGCTCGGCGAGGAACGCATCCCGGTCGGAGCGCTCGAACTCGCCCGACGCATCAAGCGGCAGATGATCGACGACCACTCGCCCGCCCTGCGTTGCTCGATCGGCCTGGCCCCCACCCGACTGCTCGCCAAAATCGCCACCGAGCTCCGCAAGCCCGACGGCCTCGAGACCCTCACCCCCGACGACCTGCCCGGCAAGCTCGCCCACTTCGACCTCACCGACCTGACCGGCATCGCCGAAGGCACCGCCGCCCGCCTCCGCCGCCACGGCGTCCACACCGTCGAACAGCTCTGGCACACTTCCCGCTCCTCCGCCCGAGACATCTGGGGCTCGGTCCAGGGCGAGCACTGGTGGTACGGCTTCCACGGCGTCGACGTCCCCGAAGTCAAAACCAAACGCTCCACCATGGGCCACGCCCACGTCCTGCCGCCGAAATTCCGCAACGACGACGACGCCTTCGCCGTCGCCGTCCGCCTGCTTTGCAAGGCCGCCGCTCGCCTCCGCTTCGACGACGAAGACGATCAGCCTTATTGGGCGCACGGCCTGGCCCTGAGCGTCAAGTACACCAACCACGAACGCTTCGTCGACCACCGCACCTTCCCCGCCACCCAGGACACCCCCACGCTTCTGGCCCGCCTCCGCGACCTCTGGCAGCAACGCCCGTACGTCGTCCCGAAGCCCACCGATCCCGTCCGTAGGTTGCCCGGTTCACAGCCCGACACATCGGTGGCTCCGCAGCCCAAACACGTCGCCGTCACCCTCTTCGACCTGCTCCCCCGCGGCAGCGCCACCCTGCCTTTGTTTCCAGAACAGCTCCCCGAGGCGGGCCGCGCCCAACGCGTCAGCCACGCCCTCGACACCATCAACCGTCAACTCCAGCGCGACCGCCACCTCCGCGCCGGCCGACCCGACGCTTACCACCTCCTGCACCTGGGTACCGCCCACGACCTGATCACGAACTACGCCATGGACGACAAGATCGCCTTTGGCCGCATCCCCGAAACCAAAGTCAAGATGTGAACGGCATCGACCACGAAGCAGACGGAACCACGTCCTCCGCGCCTCCGCGGCCCAAACTTTCTACGATGCCGTCATCCGCTTTTCAGGAGACGCACCCGTGACCGCCAGCCGCATCGAAAAAGACTCCATGGGGCAGATGCCCGTGCCCGCCGACGCGCTCTACGGCGCCTCGACCGCGCGCGCCGTCGCCAACTTCCCCATCGCCAACCGCCCGCTGCCCCCGGCCGTCATCCACGCCTTCGGCCACCTCAAGGCCGCCTGCGCCCAGGCCAACAAGGACCTCGGCAAGCTCGACACCAAGCTCGCCGACGCGATCATCGCCGCCGCCGACGAAGTGGCCCAAGGCAAGCACGACGCCCACTTCCCCGTCGACGTCTACCAGACCGGCAGCGGCACTAGCACCAACATGAACGCCAACGAGGTCATCGCCGCCGTCGCCAACGGCAAGCTCGGCCTCGGCGCGACCACCAAAGCCGACGGCGGCGTCCACCCCAACGACCACGTCAACATGGGGCAGTCGAGTAACGACACGTTCCCGACGGCGATGTGTATTGCTGGGGGGGCCGTCATCGCGAAACAACTCTCTCCCGCGCTGGAAAACCTGTACGACGCTTTGCTTGCCAAAGCCAAGGCTTACGACACGATTCTCAAGACGGGTCGGACACACCTGATGGACGCAACTCCGATTCGCTTGGGACAGGTATTCGCGGGATATGCGTCGGCCGTCCAACACGGTCGTCACCGCGCGAACCATGCGTTGGTCGACATGGTTGCGAATATGCCCATCGGCGGGACTGCAGTCGGAACCGGTATCAACGCCCATCCTGAGTTCGCGAACCGAGTCTGCAAATCGTTGACCCAACGCTTGGACTTCAACAGTTCGCCATTTGAAGAAGCCGGCGATCACTGCGAAGCGCAAGCCGCCAAAGACTCGTTCGTCCACGCCTCGGGCGATCTCAAAACCATCGCCGTCTCCCTCTCTAAGATCGCCAACGACATCCGCCACCTCGGCTCGGGCCCGCGCTGCGGCATCGGCGAACTCAACCTGCCCGCCATCCAGCCCGGCTCTTCGATCATGCCCGGCAAGGTCAACCCCGTCATCTGCGAATCCGTCATGCAGGTCGCCTGCCGTGTGATCGGCAACGACGCCACCGTGACCATGGCCGGCATGGGCGGCGTCGGCAGCATCTTCGAGCTCAACGTCGCGATGCCCGTGATGATCGACGCCTTCCTCGAATCCGTCGATCTCCTGGCCAACGTCTCCAACGTCTTCGTCGACAAACTGCTTGACGGCCTCGAAGTCAATGAAGACCGCTGCACCGAGCTGCTCGAAGCGTCGCTGATGACCATCACCGCGCTCGCCCCCGAGGTCGGCTACGACAAATGCGCCGCCCTCGCCAAGCAGGCCCACCAGGAAGGCAAGACCATCAAGCAACTCGTCGGCGAGCTGAACCTGATGCCCGCCGAGCGCCTCGCCGAGCTGATGGACTACGACGCGATGACGCGGCCGACGACGGATTGACCGATGGTGAACGTCCGGTTCACGGCAGCGCGTCGACTTCCTTCATCCACCGCCAGTCGACTTCGGTCGTGACGCCTTCGTGCCCGCCTTCCCAGTCCACCCAGCCGGCGTCGGCCCCGAACGCGTCCATGCGGGCATGGAATTCGACCGCGCTCCGCCACCGGCTCGGGTGGTCTTTTTGCCCGCAGCCGATCAGCCATTGCACCTTCCGCAAGGCGTCGGGGTCGGTGGTCCCGGTTTTCGCCATCGCCAGGATCGTGGGGTCGTTCCAGCCCTCGCGGCTGAACCAGTCTTCGTCGATCTGCATGCCGTGGGCCGTGCCGTCCGGGTCGGTCCAGCAGCCCGCCGCGAACGCGACGCAGGCCACGACTTTCTTGGGGTGCTTGAGGGTAAAGCGGTGCGCGAACTGCGCCCCGCCCGAGAACCCGTGCAACACCAAGCGTTCGCGTAGCCGGGGGTGCGACTCCCGCAGGTCGGCCAACGCGTCGAGCAACACCCGGTCCGCGTCGGGCAACAGGAACTGGTACGGCGTCTCAAAGCTCGGACACACCAGCAGCCAGTTGCCCGAGAGTTTCTCTTCGGCGGACGGCCGGAGCTGGCGCAACTGCTCGGCACCGCTTCCGCCGGTGCCGTGCACGCTCACCATCACCCGGACCGGGCGGGTCGGATCGCGTTCGAGCAGGTGCGTATGCATCACCGCGCACCTTAAGGAGCAAACGGCTTGCGTGCCAAACCGGCGGAGGCCGGAGCCGGCGATCCGTACGGCCGATCACGGCCCCGCCGCCGACGGTTTGGCTTCGATGGCTTCGGCGATGTTCTCCAGGCCCGCTTGCATAAAGGGCAGGAAAGTTCCGCTCGCGAAGTCGGCCACCGGTCCTCGCGTCAGGCCCGACCGCGGGGCCAACCCGTACCGCCAAAGCACGTGGGTCCCCTCGGGAACCGGCGTGACGTACCACCGGCCGGTCGCGTACTCGACGCCGTGTCGGGCCTCGCTGGTGAAGTTCCACAGGATATAGGTGAAGCCGCGAGGGGCGTCGAACGTCAGCAGCTGCTCGATCACCGAATGGCCGTCGGCGAGTTCGACGCGTCGGCGCGCGTTGGGGTGGTGCCATTGCCCTTCGAGCGGCACGACGTTTACGATGGCCGGCAGTTCGCCGTTCGGCTCGACCAACTCGTCCAACGCCATGCCGCGGAACACACGCCAAAATTCGTCGGGCGGCACGTCGTAGGTCCGCGCGGCTTCGACCCAGACATGATCGGAGTCCGGCCGTAGCTGTGGGCGGGGCGTCGTCCGTTGTAGCTCGTTGCGTTGCCCGGCGGTGGTCCCGGGCGCGAAGCCCACCGGGGTCTCGAAGTTGTAGACCGCGCAGCTCGTCGCGGTTCCAAGTATGGCGAGGGCGGCGGCCGCCGCCGCGATCCGCAGTTTGGGCGATTTCAGGCGCGAGGCGAGCGTCATGGTTCGGCTCCTGGTTCCCGCGCGACCGGGTCTGTGCCAGGCGAAGCGGCCCGTTTATAAAACGACACGGTGTAGTTTATATTTGCCGCGGCGGGCGTCAAGCAGATCGACGAGAATCCAGGCATGCCCCGCACCCCGGACCCCACGAAACACACCGAGATCTTGCGGCAGGCGAAAGACCTGTTTATGCGTCAGGGGTTCGAGCGCACTAGCATGGAGGCGATCGCTGCCGCGGCGGGCGTCTCCAAACCCACGCTATACCGACATTTCGCCGACAAGCCCGCGTTGTTTCGCGCGGTGATCCGCCACGTCGGCGGGTACGTCGAGAGTCGGTGGCCCGCTTACGCGCCCGACGAGCCGCTCGTGGATCGCCTCGATCGCTTCGCGGTTTCGCTTCACGGGCTGTTGTTTCAGCCGTCGTCGCTCGCTTTCGTGCGGCTGGTGATCCAGGAGGCGGGGCGTGACCCGGTGGTCGGCGAGACGTATCGTGAGCTGGTGGATGAGCCCATGACGCGGCACCTCCGCCGAGCCGTCGCGGAGACGGGCGAGGTCGGGCGGAAAGAGACGGCGGCCATGGCGGAGACGTTCCTGGCGTTGGTCCGCGACCCGTGGTTTTGGTCCGCGCTGACCACGGGACAGATTCCCACGGCGCGGAAGCTCGCCGCGGTGCGTCGGGCGGCGCTGGCCGGCGTGCGGCCCCTGCTCGCCGCGTCGTGACGAGGCACCCGCGACACGGGCTTGGTTTTACCGTTGGATGGAGATTGTGAGAAGTTCGAGCGCGGCCTCGGAGGGTTCGTCGTCGGGCTCGCCGGTGGTGCCGACGCTGCGGAGGGTGTAGCCCGTGCCGTCGTCGGCGGGCGTGTAGCGCAGCGGTTGGCCGTCCAGGTCGGGCGGGATCGGGTCGACAAGGTTGGCGTCGAGTTGGTCGAGGCGGTTGGGGTATCGGCCGTTGGTGTGGCGGTGCGCTTCGAGGGCGGCGGCGAGGCGGGTCAGCGTACGGCGGGTGTCGATCTGGGCTTCGGTGCGGCCGGCGGCGCCCAATGCGGGGACGATCAGCGTGGTCATATGGTCGACCATGGCGTCGGTGAACGCGTCGCGGGCCGGGAGGTCGGCGTTCGGGTCGGCGGGTTCGCCTTGTCGGTGTTGGACGGCTTCCCCGGCGGCGGCGATCGCGATGAAGGGGGACAGCCAGGCGGGCGGGTTGTGGTTTTCGAGCCGGCGCTCGATCGGTCGAGCGGCGGCGACGGATTGGGCATAAGTCGGTTGGGCGAGCGCGTCGACCAGTTCGTCATAAAGCGCGTTGAAACGGGCTTTCGCGCGCTCGCGGTCGAACACCGGGCTGGCGGTAAGCCGGTGCAGCGGCCCCAACTCGGTCATGATCCAGTCGTCGATCGGCGCTTGTTTTTTGGCCAACCGCCTGCGGGTGCCCCAATCCACCGTATCCAGGGCGAAGGCTCGCTCGCCGCGGTCGATGGTGTCGGCCACCCGCAAGCCTCGGGCGCGTATCGGCATGAGACCGGCGAGCCGTTCGGCCCGGTCGGCGTCGAGCGGATGGGCTTCGAGCAGGTCGCGGGCCGCGCCCGTGGCGAGCGCATCGATCGACGTCGCCACGAGGTTGGAGATGAGTAGCGGCTCGTGCCGCGTGTGATCGGCGAATCGACGCAGTTGTTCGATGCCGTCCAGCGCGGCGTCGACGTCACCCACGGCGATGTCGCGGTGCGCCCGGATCAGCAGCGACCGCGCGAGCCGGCGGGCGGAGCCCAGGTGCGGGAGCAGCACGTTCATGAGCGGCTCGACCTGGTCGTGGCGGACGAGCGGCGCGAAGTAGCCGGGCTTGGCGAGCGCGGCCTCCAACGCGGCGAAGCCCTCGGCCTGGGATTCGAGCCAAGCTTGAGCGAGCGGCTGATCGGCGGGTGACCACGGGCCGTCGAGGATGATCTCTTCGATCGCGTTTCTTTGGTCGCTGTCGTCGACTTGGGTTTCTGCCCAGACGGAAAAAGCCGGCAACGTCGGGCCGCCCGGGGCGGCAGGATCGACCCCCAGCTCCCGCTCGAGCCCGGCCAGGTGGTTAGCGTCGATGTCTTCGCCGAAGCCAAACAGCGGGAGCAACGCGACGAAGGCGTTGTCGTCGTTGCTCAGATCGCCGCGGGCCTGCGCGTTGATCAACTCGACGTAGTCGGGGAGGTCGGCCGGCGGCGCGGCGGCGTCCTGGGCCCGGGCGGGCGCGGCGTAGACGCCGAACACAAGCAGAGCGATGAGAGCGGCCGCAAGGGGCCGGGCGGTGGGGCGGTGGGCGTTCATCGTCGTCTCCGAGAAGTTCGTGGTCGGAGGGAAGACGAACGGCGTCGGCGGTTGATTCACCGGCTGGGCTAGCCGACGAGTTGGTCCGCGGGGGCGGATTCCGGGTGGGCCGGCGCGAGGCCGGAGGTGTGCCGGAGGTTGCAGGTGGGGCGGGGCTTTTCGAGCAGGAGGTACAAGGCGTTGTTGACGAACGTGGGGTGCTTGGTCAGGGCCATGTGTCCGGTCGGGATGAAGGTGACGTTGTCCCAGCGGATGGGTGATTCGAGGCGGGGGCCGGGGTCGGCTGTACCGATCCGTTCGTCCATGAGCGCGCTGGAGCGCAGCACGGTGGCGTCGCCCGCGGCGTAGTCGTCGACCCGCGGGGGCGTGCCGGTCGGGCCCACCGCGACGCGGGACGGCGTGAGGATGCCGTCGCCGGCGAACAGCTGCATCACCAGGCCCGTCGGCGGCACGGCGGGCAGGTCGATGGCCGCGTGGAACCGCTTGGTCTCGTCGAGGCACTTGGCCAGGTGATCCGCCGCGATGGCCAGCCGGTGGTCCCGGGACGGAGCCTCCGGCAACAGCCGCTCCAGCAACGCGTCGGCATCGGGGTTGGCCAACCCCCAGCGCATCTCGGACCAGAGCCCGGGGTCGTACAGGTCGCCGATCGTCTCGCCCCGCTCGTCGGTGACGGATCGGTGCCGGCAGCGGGGCAGCAACTGGTACACCGCGGGCATCGTGCCCAGGAACGCCGCGTCGTACCGCGGGTAGGTCGGGTTGCCGGGCAGGCCGTTGATGAGCTTGTCTAGCGCGTCGAGCGAGCCGGCGTTGGGCGTGCCGACGATCATGGCGTGCTCGACGTAGTCCGCGCCGCTCCAATCGGGCAATTCGGGTTCGCCGTCGGTATGCAGCGGCCGGCCGCCGTAACGCAGGAAGTACCGCAGCAACAGCCCGCCCATCGAGTGCGCGACGATGTCCACCTTCATGGGCACGTCCGGCCCGCAGCCGGATTCCTTCCCGGCGAAGCGCGACACCGCCTGCACGAATTCCGCGAGCAACGCCGCGTTGTCCGGCAGGCTCCGACGCCAGTCGTAATCGAACTGGAAACACGTCGACAAGCCCGAAGGCCCGTAGTCCAGCACGTGCCGGCCCGCGCGCCGGCCCGCCTTCCGCACGGTTTCCAAATACCCGCTCGCCCCCAGGATCTGCAGGATGTTGTCGTACGCACGGATCTCCAGCGACAGCCCCAACCGCGACGCCCGCAGGCGATCGAGCGTCCCGTCGGGCTCGATGTCGCCGGAGAGTTCCGATAGCGGAGCGCCCTCACGCATGGGCACGGAGAGCTGCCGGGCCTCCTCGGGATTCTCCTGTTGGGCGAAGCCGGCCTTGTTCTTGGCCCCCCACACGATCCGGTCGCTGCCGCGGTGGCGGAGCCGGGAGCCAAGGATGCCCGGGATCACGATCACCGGGTTGCGTGTGCCGGGGGTCTGGTCGGCGGACATGCCGTACAGCGTCCGCATGTCCGGCGCGAGGGCGTTGCTGAGCCAGGCGCTGACGTGACGAGAGATACGGCGGTAGCTACGGTGGGCGGGAGGAAGAGCCATGCCTTCGTAGCCTACGCCGGGGCGCCGATCGGGGTTCTCCCCCTTCCCACTCGGCCTGCTCGGCACCCACGCAAGCCGCCCTCGTGCTCGGGTTCGGATCAGGCCAGCTTCTTCGTCGCGACCGTCCCGTCTTTCGTGGTCTTCACCTCGTAGCCGGCCGCCTGCAGCTCGTTCCGGATCGCGTCGGCGGCGGCGAAATCTTTGTTGCGGCGGGCTTCGTCCAGCGCGGCGCACTTCGCCGCGGCGTCGTCGGCGTCCGGAGCGTTTCTCTCGCCCACGGGCCCCAGGACGCCCAGCAAGTGATCGAACGCGGCCAGCGTCTGCCGCGCCGCCGATGCGTCTTCCGGCGGATCGGCAACGAACTCGAACACCACGCCCAACGCTCCCGCAATATTCAGGTCGTCGGCGAGGCATTCGATGAATCTGTCCACGGCCGGCAGCCCGTGAAGCCCTGTAAGCGCTTGCGGGGCTCGGAGTGCTGCTTCGTACCCCACGCTCGCGGCAAACTCACGCAGCTTCTTCACCGCCGACGCGGAGTCCAACAATCCCTTCCGCGAGAAATCCATCCGGCTGCGGTAGTTCGCCTTGATCAACTCGAACCGCAGCACCGCCGGGTCCACCGCGCGGCCCGTGAAGTCGCCGTCGAGGATTTGCCGCACCGTAAAGAAGTTGCCCTTGCTCTTGGACATCTTTTCGCCTTCGACCATCAGGTGCCGGCTGTGCATCCAGAACCGCGCGAAGTGGGTCTCGCCCGTGGAGCAGCAGGACTGCGCGATCTCGCACTCGTGATGGGGGAAGATGTTGTCCTCGCCGCCGGTGTGGATGTCGATGACTTCACGCTGCAGCACCGCCTTGGCCATCGCGCTGCATTCGACGTGCCAACCCGGGTAGCCCTCGCCCAACGCCGCGGCCGTGGCGTTCGCCAACGCCAGCTTCCCGGGGTCCCAACGCATCAGGTGCGACGGGTCGGGCTTCCAAAGCAAGAAGTCCGCGGGGTGTTCCTTCGTCGCCTGGTGCCCGGCATCCACGCGTCCCCCGGCCCCGCCGCGCAGCTGATCTAGCGTGTTGCCGGAGAGCTTGCCGTATTCCGGGAAGCTCTGAACCCGGAAATACACGGCCCCGTCGGACGCGACGTACGCATGTGCTTTGTCGATCAGCGTGCCGATCAGCTCCAGCATGTGCTTCACGTGCGCGGTCGCCCGCGGCATGTTCTGCGGGTACTCGTCCGCCACCTTCAGCCCGAGTTTCTTGGCGTCTTCGAGGAACGCGTCGATATAGAACTCGGCCACCTGATACGGATTGCTCGGGTCGGCGATCGCCGTAGCGTGGGCGTCGCCGGACTTCTTGGATTCCTGCAGGCGTTTGGCGGCCGCGGCCATCTTGTCCTCGCCGCCGCCGTCCGCGACCGCGTCGTCGGTCATGTGTCCCACGTCGGTGAGGTTCATCACCTGGTGCACGTCGTGCCCGAGCAGCTCGAGGAAGCGCCGCAGCACGTCCGCGAACAGGAACGACTTGAAGTTGCCAATGTGCGCGAAGTCGTAGACCGTCGGCCCGCAGTTGTACATCCGCACCTTGCCCGGCTCGATCGGCACGAAGTCTTCGAACTGATGGGTCAGTGTGTTGTAGAAGCGGGGGGTGATTGTGGCGGGGACGGTCATCGCGCGGAGTGTATCGAGACCAGGTTTGCGTACGCGTGGACCAGACACTTTCGTTGTAAGTTTCGACGCGTGTGTACGATTGAATTCGGACGGCGGATGAGAGGCCACACTGTGTGGTGGAAAGAATCTGGGCTCTGTGAGATGTACTTGGGGGACGGTCCGTCGCCAAGTCAGAAACGACTCGGGATGTGGCGTGTTGGGTTGGGGCATGGCGTGCCCGCCGGACTTCGGTTGGCAGGGTCCGCCCGCGTTTTTGACAAGTAGATTAGGGAGTGTCGGGACGCGCTGCGGCGTGTCTCAAATCGATAGACGGCGGTTAGCGACCGCCGGTGCGGGCGTACCGGCTTACGACCATTTGATCCATTGCCGAACTGGGATTGAAAAGATTGCGGGTGAAACGACAAGCCAGTGAATGGGATGCAGCAGCATGTTCTTGAAGAGTACTGGAAGTTTCTTGGAGAGAAATTCACCAGACTCCAGAGCGATATAAATCCAAGCAGCGCTGATCCATATCACGGCGAGCCCACAGAACAGGAAGGGCAGGAGTGCGACTTTTTCAGCTTCGTCGTGTTCCCGAATGGCGAAGGCAAAAATGAGAAAGCACACAGCGAACAGCGACAGAAGAAACGCTGGGCCGTAGATCATGATCGCAACCATGACGGTTCACCTGAATCACAGTTTTTGCATTCAGAGCGTTTCAGCTCGCGCTTGTTTGGTGATTTCTTTTTGGACAGACACCCTTAACACCTTCGTCTTCTCCGCTTCGTCGACGGTAAAGGTCACGCCGTCGTCGGTGCTAAAGGTTTCTCCCGCTTGGGGGATGTGCCCGAGGGTCGCCACGACGTAGCCGGCAACGGTTTCGTAGTCCTCGTCTTCGGGCAGGTCGAGGCCCAAGGCGTCGTTGAGCTCGTCGATGTGGAGGCGGGCGTCCATCGTGGCGGACAGCTCGTCGGGGGCGACGTCGATGGTGGGGTCGTCGGGCTCGGGCTCGTACTCGTCGTGGATCTCGCCGACGATCTCTTCGAGGATGTCTTCGATGGTGACCAGCCCCGCGGTGCCGCCGTATTCGTCCAACACGATCGCCAAGTGGACCTTCTTCTGGCGGAACTCGGCCAAGAGGTCCTGGACGGGTTTGGTTTCGGGGACGACGAAGGCCTCGCGGACGGCGTGTTCGACGTCGAAGGTGTCGGGGTCGTCCAAGAAGGGGATGAGGTCTTTGGCGTAGAGGACGCCGAGGATGTCGTCGAGCGATTCACGGTAGACGGGGATGCGGGAGTGACTGGCCTCGACCACGGCGGCTTTGACCTCGGCCAGGCCGAGCGGGTGGCCGTTGAGCTGGATGCCCTGGATGTCGGTGCGGGGGGTCATGATCTCGGCGACGGTGGTGTCGGCGAGCTCGACGACGCCTTCGATCATCTGCTTCTGCGTTTCGTCGAGGGGCACGTGTTCTTGGTCGTCGGCGTGTTCTTCGGCGTGTTTCTCGACGGCTTCGAGGACGTGCTCGGCGAGGTCGTCGTCGTCTTCGAGGTCGATGCCGGAGATCCGGCGGAGCACGGGGTCGAAGACCTTGAGGACGGACGTGATCGGCAGCAGCACGACGCGGAGCACCTGGAGCACGGCGATGGAGCGCACCAACAATTTTTCGCGGCGGTAGCGAGCCCAGTAGACGGGCAGGGCGACGGTAAAGATGGACATGAGCACGAGCGACGCGGCGAAGGCGACGGCGTAGCGGGCGAAGGGCTGCTCGAGGCCGGCGCGGAGGACCAACTCGTAGGTGACGAGGACGACGACCAGGGCGGCGCACGCGCGGGCGATGCCGGTGGCGAGCAGGAGCGAGGGCACGGTCTCGATAAAGGGCTCGGCCAGGCGGGCTTGGTTTCGTTCCTCGAGCAGGTCGAGGAGGCGTCGTCGGGACAGCGCTTTGAGCGCGTTGTGGCAGGCGGCGAAATACGCGGCGAGCAGGCAGGCGGCGACGAGGGTGAGCAGCAGGGGGGTCACGGGGCGCCTCCGGTGGAGGCGGTGGTGGCGAAGACCGGGCCGAGGCCGATCCGGGTGAGCAGCGCGTCTTCGGCGGCGTGCATCCGGGCGTAGGCGTCCGGGTCGTGGTCGTCGTGGCCGAGCAGGTGGAGCAGGCCGTGGACGGCGTAGAGCAGGAGCTCGGCGCGGGCGTCGTGGCCGCGGGTGGCGGCTTCGCGGACGGCGACGTCGCGGCCCAGGGCGAGGTCGGCGTGGAGCGGTTCGTCGGGTGTGTTGCGATGGTCGAAGGTGAGGACGTCGGTGGTGCCAGGGACGCCGGTGTAGCGGGCGTGGAGGTCGGCCATGGCGTCGTCGTCGAGCAGGGCGAGGGTGAGCCGGTGGGCACCGGAAGGCCGGGGCAACGCCAGATCGATCGCGCGCTCGAGGTGGGGTTCGAGCCAGCCGGCGGCGGGGGGGTGGACGTCGTCGGTTTCGAGCTGAAGGGTGACGCGGGGCGCGCGAGTGACAGGGCCTCGGGGCGCCGGGGACGCGTCCGAGGGGTGGGCGGAAGCGGGACTGAGCGGGTCGTCGCTGGCGTGGCCGGCGTTGTTGGCTGAGGGCGGGTCCGCGTCGGGGGCGGGCATGGCGGTAGGAGGAAAAATCGCGGCGGGCGTAGGAGCGGGTCGCAGGTCGGTCGGACGGGCGAGCCCATCCGCCGGGGTCGCCGAGCTAAAAGCATAATCCCGGCGGGTCGGGCGGCCAAGGGCGGGGCGTTTTTTCGGTGATCGCCGAGAAGAACGCGCCGCGGCGAGCGGGCTACGGCAACCCGTCGGGCTTATCGCAATCGGCGAATTTGGTCAGCACGACCCGTCGGCCGCCGTCTTCGTATTGGACGTCGCTGAGGTACGCCTGCATGAGCATGACCCCCCGGCCGCCGGGGCGGAGGAGGTTTTCTTCGAGCGTGGGGTCGGGCACGTCGTCGGGGTTGAAGCCGTCGCCTTCGTCTTCGACGCTGAGGGTGAATTGTTTGGGGGTCACTTCCCAGATCGCGGTGACCCGCTTACCTGGGTCGAGCTGGTTGCCGTGGCGGACCGCGTTGGCCAGCACCTCGGCCAAGGCCAGGCGGATGGCGAACATCTGTTTTTCGCCGAAGCCCGCGGCGGTGACGTCGTCCACGATCGCGCGTTCCACTTCGGGGATGTTCTCCAGCCGGCTGGGGAAGACCCGCTTGGGCATGCACATCTCCCGAGGGACGCGATCGGTTCAGTCTTCACGCGACGCCGCCGTGCGGCCCGCGACGTCCCGGCTCACTTGAACGAACCGAGCGCTGAAGGTTCGTCGTCGTGGATCTGGAACAGCTTGTCGAGCTTGGTGATCCGGAAGACTTCGTAGATCTGCTTGTCGATGCTGCAGAGGCGGAGCTGGCCGCCTTTTTGCCGGACCTTGTTGTTAACCGTGATCAGTGTGCCCAACGCGGCGGACGACAGGTGCTCGACGTTGAGGAAGTTCAGCATCATCTTGGGGTTGGACGACGCGTCGATCAGGCCGGTCAGTTCGTCGCCGATCTGCTGGATGGCGGTTTCTTCGAGGATGTTTCGGTCCTTGAAGACGACCTTGGTGATGTCGTTGGTTTCGCCGACGACGGCGGTGATCAAGCGGCTTTCGGACATCGGGCCGGCTCCGGGAGTTCGGGGGTGAAAATCGGAAGAAACACGGGGCCGAGCAAACCATACAGGGCGGTGTCACGGCAGCCTGCGACGTTATCCGTGCCGGTTCGACGGGTCAAACCGGAGCGAAGGTCAGGAAAAACAACAAGATCGAGAAGGCCAGGAAACCGCGAGCCGCTTTCAGGCTTCTCGGTTCTCTTGATCGTTGGGATTTTCGGAAGCTTCGCGATCTTGTTCGCGCTGCACCGCCCAGAGCGCGGCGTATTTGAGTTGCACCGAGACGGCGGCTTTCTGGGCGATCAGCAGGCCGAACGTGCCGTCCAGGAAGCCGCGTTTAAGCAGGAAGAACTTCAAAAAGGCCAGCTTGGGGCGCAGCCAGAGCCCCAGGAACCCCACGCGGCGGCCGCGGGCGTGCATCTGCCGCGCGACCATGAGCAGGCGTTCGTCCAGGCGTTGGCCGGAGAAGTAGTCCGCGAAATCCGGCGGGCCCGCCCGTTTGTGTTCCAAGTGTCCGGCCAAGCGGCGCACGCGCGACGGGTCGGTCGGCTCGCGCGACTCGTGCAGGGCTTCTTCCGGCCAAGCCACGCGACGCCGGTGGATGCCGCGGTTTTGCCAGTCCGGCCACCACGCCCGCACGGCTCG
Organism: Planctomycetota bacterium; assembly: GCA_039180415.1. Classification (GTDB taxonomy): domain Bacteria; phylum Planctomycetota; class Phycisphaerae; order Phycisphaerales; family Phycisphaeraceae; genus CAZIXN01. The sequence continues at coordinate 65,709 of JBCDDH010000006.1, forward strand.
GCCCATGACCCAGTTCCGCCGACGCGCGTAGATCACGTCGAGCCTATTGAGGTCCGCGTCGGTCAATGCTTTCAGCTCCGCTGCGAGTGCGGGGCTGATTTCTTCGTCGCCGTCGAGCACGAAGACCCAGTCGTGCCGGGCCAGTTCCGCGCCGAACTTCTTCTGGCCCGTGTATCCGCGCCACGGCTCGAGCCGGTAGGTCGCGCCCGCCTCCTGAGCGATCTGCGCGGTCGCGTCGGCCGAACCGGAATCGACAACCACGACCTCGTCGGCCCACGCGGTGGACGCCAGCGCGGCAGGGAGCGTGGCTTGGGCGTTGGCGCAGCAAATGACGACGGACCAGGAAGGCATCGGCGAATCCTAATGCTTCCACATCGAGCCATGGCTGCGTTGCCGCGTTGCGCCGGCCGGCATAAGGTGAGCTGATGCGGCACGGGTCGCCGCGCTTGGGAACGCATCGTGTCCGTCACCCTCCCGTACAAGATCGCTTTGGCCGGCTCGCTGGTGGCGCTGCTGCTAGCCACGGGTGTACGTTTCTTTGGCGAAAACGAAACCGCGGCGGACCCGTCCGCGCTGGCTTCGGAAGCTACGGAGATTCGGATCGAATCGACCCCGGAAGCCCCGATGAACGAGGCGGACGGCGATCGCTCGCCTTCTGTCGCGTCCGCTGCCCACGCCCCATCGAAGCCCCCACCCAGCTTGCCCGACGCGATCGACGATCCGCCCGGCGGGTCCGAGTTGGGCGGGGCCGAACCGCAGGTTCCGGACGAGGCCACGGCCACCCCCGCGCCGCCGACCTTGACGGTGGGGCGGCTTCCGGGCGAACCCGGACGCGGTACGACCGCGGTGTTGGGGGCGCAGCCCACCGACCCGGGCGATGAGCCGGGCAACGCCTCGCAAGCGGCGCGGTCGGATGCGTCGGCGACGTACACCGTTCGCCGTGGAGACAGCTTCGAAGCGATCGCCCGGCGAGAGTTGGGCTCGGCCTCGCGTTGGGTCGCGCTGGCCAAAGCGAATCCCACGGTGGACCCGCTCAAGCTGCGGGTCGGCGACGTGCTGCGCCTACCCCCCGAGGAACTCGATACGAACACGTCTTTGGTCGTGGCCACGTCCGACGCCCCGCCGGTGACAGCCGACGCGGCCACGCTGCCCCCGCCGCCCGATCCGGTGACGTACGTCGTCCGCAGCGGTGACTCGCTAAGTACGATTGCCGCGCGGTTCTATTCGGACAGTTCGCGTTGGCGGGCCATCTTCAACGCCAACCGCGACCGCCTCAAGGACCCGCACGCGGTGCGGATCGGCATGGAGCTGCGGATCCCCCCGGCGATCGCCGCGGCCCCCGGTAGCGCCGGGAACTGAGCCGTCTGCCGTCGCCGTGGTTCGAGGGGCAAGGCGGGCGACGCGCAGGCCGTCGGCCTGCGGCTACGAAAATCGTGGGCTAATCGAGGGTCAGCTCGGCGGGCACGACTTCGTTTTTTGTGAGGTCGTCGAAGCTTTGGCGTCGGCGGACTTCGTGGGTCTGACCGTCGACGATCAGCGTTTCGGCGGCGATGCGGCGGGAGTTGTAGTTGCTGCTCATGGCCATGCCGTACGCGCCGGCGTCGTGGATCACGAGCAGGTCGCCGACCTTGGCGGCGGGCAAGCGGCGGGCTTCGACGAAGCCCCCGTCTTCCTGGGTGAACACGTCGCAGGATTCGCAGAGCGGGCCGGCCACGACGACGTCTTCGTGGGTGTCGAGCGTTCGCCCGTCCGCGGGCACGACGCTGAGGTGGTGATAGGCTCCGTACATCGCCGGGCGGATCAGGTCGTTGAAGCCCGCGTCGATCAGCAGGTACTTCACGGCTTCGTCGCCGTCGCCTTGTTCTTTCAACGCCCGCACCTTGGTCACGAGGTAGCCGCACTCCGCGACGAGGTAGCGCCCGGGCTCGACTTCGAGTTCGACGTCGCGGCCGACGATGATTTCGATCTTCTTGCGCGTGAGCGCCCACATCTCGAAGAAGCGGTCGAGGTCGATGCGCGAGGCGTCTTCCTTGCGGTACGGGATGGGCAGGCCGCCGCCCGTGCTGATGACTTCGAGGCCCGGGCCTTGGTGCTCGACGTACGTCTTGGCGGCGTCGACCATGGCGTCGCAGACCTGAGCGAGGTGGTCGAAGTCGGCGCCGCTGCCGATGTGGAAATGCAGGCCGCGGATGTTCACGCCGTGCTGCTTACCCAGTTCGAGGCAGCGGGGCAGGTGGGTGTGCCAGATGCCGTGCTTGCTGGAGGTGCCGCCGGTGTTGACTTTTTGCGAGTGGCCGTGGCCGAAGCCGGGGTTGAGGCGGAGGGTGACGGGGATGTGCTGCAGGCCCGCGTCGGCGAGTTGGCCGATCATGTCGCTGCTGCCGCAGTTCACGGGGCAGCCGGTCTCGCGGACGATCTCGATCGCGTCGTCGTCGAACAGGTCGGCGGTGAAAACGATCTGCTCGGGCGCGTAGCCGACGGCCAGGCCGCGCCGGACTTCGCCGGCGGTGACGGCGTCGACGAGCACGCCGCGGCTCCGCATGATCGTGAGCAGCGCGAGGTTGGAGTTTGCCTTCTGCGCGTACCGGACGGTGACGCCTTCGCGGGTGAGGTCGGCGATGCGTCGTTCGAGCGTGGCGGCGTCGTAGACCCAGGTCGGCGTGCCGAACCGTTTGGCGATCCCGGTGGCGTCGAAGGGCAGCGGCACGGAAACGGAATTGGCTTGGGTGGTCATCGCGGTCATGGGCGGAGTGTACGTCCCGCCGGTGCCCGGAAGTATTCCGCGCGGGCGGGCGACGCCGGGCATGGAGCTTTCCCGGGCGTTCACCGCGGGCCCTTATGATCCGGCGATGCGTGTGCTGCTCACCAACGACGACGGGATCGATGCGCCGGGCTTGGGAGCGCTGTACGCGGCGCTCGTGGCCGCGGGTCGGTTCGCGCGGATCGACGTGGCGGCGCCGAGCAAGGTGCAGTCGGCAACGAGCCACGCGGTGACGTTCCACCGGCCGATCGACGCGGCCGCCCAGCCGCTGCACGCGTTGGCGGGGCACGGCGTGGAGGGTTTCGCGGTCGGCGGTCGGCCGGCGGACTGCGTGAAGCTCGCGTTGTGCGGGGCGTTGGAGGGCGAGCCGGTCGCGTACGACCTGGTGATCTCGGGGATGAACGCCGGGGCGAACGTGGGGATCAACGTGCTGTACTCCGGCACCGTCGGCGCGGCCCGGGAGGCGACGTTCGAAGGCCTGCCCGCGATCGCCGTGTCCCTGCACTTAAACGACTGGGAACACGACCACTGGCCCCGCGCCGCGGCGCACGCCGCCGACGCGATCGCCCGCGTGCTGGACGACGCCCCCGGGCACGGCCTGGGCCCCGGGTCGCTGGTGAACATCAATGTGCCCGTGCTCGACGGCGGGGCCGAACCCCGCGGCCTGCGGCTGTGCCCGATCGCCAAGACGCCGATGGTCGCGGGCTACAACGTCCAAACGCATCCCGACGGCACGCGGAGCTTCACGGCCAAGCACGGCATGGACTTCGGCGACTTCGAGGCCGGCACCGACGTCGACCTGCTCTTCCGGCGGTTCGTGACGCTCAGCCCGATGCACTTCGATCTGACCTGCGACGACACGCTCGCGGCGTGGGCGGGCTTCGGGCGGGCCTTGGAGAGTGAGGAAGCCGCCCGTGCCTGAGCTGCGGCCGCCCGAGCCGTCGTCCGTGGACGCATCGGTCGATGTCGTGGACGCTTCGTCGGATCGGGAGGCGCACGAAGAGCTGACACACCTGGTGCGGTCGCGCGATCTGGACGCGATCGCGACGTTTGTTCGGCTGCTCCCGCCGGAAGACACGCCGTACACCATCAGCCACCTGGACGAAGAAGACCGCACGCGCTTCTTCGAGCTCTTGACGGCCGCCGACGCCGATCTGGCGGCCGACCTGCTGGAGCACTTCGACGACGGGCACGCCGCGGACATGGTCTCGGAACTCGAGCCCGAGACGGCGGCGGTGCTCGTGGACGCGATGGACTCGGACGAGCAGGCGGACGTGCTCGGCGAGCTCGACGACCACGAGGCCCACGCGATCCTCGAAGCGATGGCCCCCGAAGACGCGGCCGACCTGCGCGAACGCATCGCCTACGACGAGCACACCGCCGGCGGGCTGATGATCGTCGAGTACCTGGCTTACCCCGACGCGGAAACCGTCGAAACCGTCGTGGCGGACCTGCGTGAAAACCACGAGCGGTACAACGAGTACGAGGTTCGGTACCTCTATACGCTCGACGACGCGGGCAAGCTGACCGGCGCGGTGCCGATGCGTCGCCTGGTGATGTCGGGCCCGGGCACGCCGCTGCAAGACCTGCGGATCGTCGAGCCCGTGACCGTGCGCGTCGACACCCCGGACGACGAGCTCGAAGACCTGTTCGACCGCGTGGACTACTCGGCGGTGCCGGTGTTGGACGGCGAGAAGAAGATGGTCGGCGTCGTGCAGCGCGCGGCGGTGCAGGAGCACCGCGGCCAGGTCGCCGAGGAAGACCTCGCCAAGGCCCGCGGCATCGTCGGCGGCGAGGAGCTGCGGACCATGCCCGCGGGCAACCGCGCGTTCCGGCGGTTGATCTTCTTGCTGCCGATCATGGGCCTGACGATGATCTCGGCGTCGGTGATCGCGTTCTACGAGCAGACGATCGCCGAGGCGCCGAACCTGGCGAAGTTCTTGCCGGTGGTTGCGGGGCTCTGCGGCTCTTCGGGCGGGCAGGCGGTGGCCGTGTCGATGCGCGAGATTTCGCTGGGCCTGATCCGCGTGGGCGACGTGAAGTGGGTGATCACCAAAGAGCTCGCGTCGGCCGCGATCGTGGGGCTGGTCATCGGCACGTTCCTGTTCGTCGCCGGCTGGGTCTGGGACGGGCACTGGGAGATGGGCATGGTCGTCGGGCTGTCCGCGCCGCTGGTGATGCTGTTCGCGACGGCGGTCGGCGGCTCGGTGCCGGTGGTGCTCAAGGGCGTCGGGCTGGACCCCGCCATGATCTCCGGCCCGGCGGTGCAGACCGTCATCGACCTGGTCAGCTTCTTCACCGTGCTCACCCTCGCGACCCTGCTGCTCGCGTCGATCGTGTAAGGCGGAAGCGATGCGATCAACCGCGTAGCAGCATCGCCTCCAAAGCCAGCCCCGGCCCGAACGCGACGATCAACCAGTAGCGAGGTGAGTCGGAATCGTTTGGCGTGTCTCGCGTCGCGGCGAGCAGCCGCTGCAGCACCACCAGCACCGTCGGCGAACTGAGGTTGCCGTGCTCGCGCAGCACCTCCAACGAAGCCTGCGCCGCGCTCGCGGGCAGACCCAAGGCTTCGGTCGTCGCCCGCAGCACGCGCGGCCCGCCGGGGTGGACGATCAGCCCGGCGAGCTGCGCGGGGGCCAGCCCGTGGGGCCGGAGGAAGCCGCGCAACGCGTCGCCGGCGTGGCGCTGGATGTGTTCGGGCACGCGCGGGCTGAGCGTCATCTCGAAGCCGTGGTCGCCGAGGTGCCAGGTCATCGCGTCTTGGCTATCAGGCAACAGGCGTGAAAAGCGATCGACCAGGTACGGCGTCGGTCGGGATGAAGATTTCGCGGGTGTGCTCGGCGTCAGCACCGCGGCCGCGGCGCCGTCGGCGAACAGCGCGTTGGCGACCAGGCGGTTCGGCTCCCAGCCGTACGCGAAGTGGGCGGTGCAGATCTCGACGCAGACCAGCAGCGCCGGCCGGCCGCTGCGCGCCGCGAGCGCGTCGGCGGCTTCCCACCCGTTGAGCGCGGCGTGGCAGCCCATGAAGCCGACGTTCGTCCGCGAGACGTTCGGCGACAGGCCGAGCCCTTCGATCAACTGCGTATCCACGCCCGGTGCCGCGAAGCCGGTGCAGGAGACGGTGACCAGGTGCCCGATCTGCTCCGCCGAGATGGCCGCGTCTTCCAACGCCGCGCGGGCCGACCGCAACGCCAGAGTCTTCGCTGCTTCCGCATACCGCGCCATACGTTCCGCGAGGCTCGGGCCGCGGTCTTCCGCGTCGCGCGACGGCGGGAACACCGCGCCCAGGCTCTGCACCGTGGGCTCGGCGTCATCCGCAACCAGCGCGCAGCCGCGCCGCCGGACCCCGCTCCGCCGGTACAGCTCGCGCAAAATTTTGGCCCGCCGCGCCCCGCTGCCGCAGCAGCACGCCACCGCGGCGTCCGCGAACGCGCGCTGCGGCAGCGACACCGCAGGTAGCGCGACGCCCAACCCCGACAGCGGCACGGCGGCTCGGCTCAACGCCCCGCCTTCGCCGGCGTCGGCCGGGTAAGCGTTTCGAACCGGAGGCGGGTTTCAGGGATCCGTCCGCCCGCTTGCCACGCTGCCGTCAGCGCCCGCACGAGCCTTGGCCGCCGCAGCGCCGCCCGCGTGCCCCAGCACCACCACCGACCCGTCCGCCGATGTGTCGCGCATCGCCGCGCCCAACGCGCCGCCGCCGTCTTAGCCGTGATCTCGCCGGCTAGGGCCGCGCCCACCAGCGCGGCCGCGCCGTCCGCGGCCTGTAGCGCCCAGGCCATCCCCTCGCCGGTGAACGGCTCGACGTACCCCGCCGCGTCGCCCACGACCAACAGCCCGGTCGCCGCCACCAGCGGCCGATAAGCCGACACCAACGGAGAGACGCGCCACGCCTCCGGGCCCCCCGCAAACGCTTCGTAAAAGCCCGCCTCCGCGCCGG
>JBCDDH010000007.1:0-66926 GCA_039180415.1 Planctomycetota bacterium
CGGGACGTCGTTTATTTTTGCACCGACGATATGACCGTGAGGTGCGGGGATGTCGTTCCCAAAAAGAGGTCACCGCGCTTCGTCCGAACCCGCGGTCGCAAATTCTGGGTTGATTTGAAATCTCAATAAACGTATCGCGTTGAGTGCGACCCACGTGAATATGGCCGCGAGAACGATCCTGTGGGCAACGGGTTCAGCCAAGACTCCGCCGGAGACGCAAGCGATCGCGACCACGGTTAGACCGATCACCCCGTAAGCGGCGGCTCGGTCAAAATCCGTCGATTTTGATCCGGTAAGACGTGCCAGCCCGAAGCAAAACCCGGCAAGCGAGAGGCAGACCGAAACAAAATGCGCCGCGGAAAGCGGTGATTCCGGATCCGAAAAGTCGGTCGGGATCCCGGCGAGCGCAAACCCGCAAGCCGCTATCACCAAGCACGCCCCGAGCAAACGGTCGTTTCGGCACCGACCGTACAGCCAACCGAAGATCGCCAGCAGCAGCCCGACGGCTACGAATCCCGAAAGGTTCCAGTAAAGGGCGTAGGGTTGGCCTTTGCTTCCCAGCTTGCTAATAAAATCTTCGAGCGCATCGAAACCCGGATTTAGGGCTAGAAAAACAACGAACAAAACGACGAAGAGCGCGACCGCCAGTAAACCAACGATTGCCGTAATCGCTTGTGTTTGACGGGCCATGGTCTTCGCCATGTGAATATCCATGGTTGACGGTTTGCGTGCATAAATGAACGGTTGGTGTGGGCGGGTTCCTGTTTCGGGCGGAATTGTTTACGGCAATCCTCGCCGTCTTACACGCCTGGTCACGCGATGGACACGTTGTCGGAGGCTCACAGCACCCGGAACCCGATATCCCGGCGGAACTGGGCGCCTTCGAACGCGATCTTCTCGCAGGCGGCGTTGGCTTTGGTTTGGGCTTCTTTCAGCGTGTCGCCCATCGCGCAGACGTTGAGCACCCGCCCACCCGCCGTGACGAGTTGGCCCGACTTGTCGAGTTTCGTGCCGGCGTGGAAGACGGTGACGTCGGGGTCGGACTCGGCGTCGGCGATGCCCGTGATCGGCAGGCCCTTGCGGTAGTCGCCGGGGTACCCGCCCGAGCACATCACCACGCAGCAACACACCTTTTCGTCGAAGGCCATCCCGTCGCCGCCGGACAGGAAGTTGTCCAGCCGACCCTCGCAGGTGGCGATCATCGCTTCGAGCAGGTCGCCCCGGAGCCGCAGCATGAGCGGCTGACACTCCGGATCACCGAACCGGGTGTTGAACTCGAGCACTTTGGGGCCGCCGGCGGTGAGCATGAGCCCGGCGTACAGGACGCCGCGGAAGGTGACGCCGTTTCGCCGCAGCGCGTCGACGGTGCGGACGAGCACCTCGCGTTCGATCGTGTCCTGCGTTTCGTCGTCGAGCAAGGGGGTGGGGCAGTAGGCGCCCATGCCGCCGGTGTTGGGCCCGGTGTCGCCTTCGTGGGCTTGCTTGTGGTCTTGGGTCGGGTCCAGGACGAAGATCGCGTCGCCGTCGACCATGGCCAAGACCGAAACCTCCTGGCCGACGAGCCGTTCTTCGATCACCACGGTCGCGCCGGCTTCGCCGTAGGCCCCGCCGGCGGTGCCGTCGCCCATGAGGAGCTTGACGGCTTCCACGGCCTCTTCGGCGGTGTCCGTGACGACGACGCCCTTGCCCTTGGCGAGCCCGGCGGCCTTGACGACCACGGGCAGTTCGCGGGTTTCGGCGTAGGCCAGCGCGGCCTCGACGTTCGTGAAGGTCTTGCTATCGGCGGTGGGGATCTGCGCCGCTCGCATGAGGTCTTTGCTGTAGGCCTTGTCGCCTTCGAGCCGGGCGGCGTCGGCGGTGGGGCCGAAGACGTGCCGGGACGGGTCGTAGGCCTGGAGGCGGTCGGCGAGGCCGGCGCAGAGCGGGTCTTCGGGGCCGATGACGATGAGTCTCACGTCGTGTTGCCGGGCGAAGTAGTCGATCGCGTCCGCGTGCTTGGTGTTCACCGGATCGAAGGGCAGGTCGACGTTGGTGCCCAGGGCCGCGGTACCGCCGTTGCCCGGTGCGAAGAACAGCTCGCCGCAGCGGGGCGACTGCTTGAGCTTCCAGCCCAGGGCGTGTTCGCGGCCGCCGGAGCCGAAGAGCAGGACGTTGATTGGGGCGGAGTCAGCGGGCATGGGCCGGAGCGTAGTCGAAGAAAAAGCCCACGGCTCAGGGCCGTGGGCTCCGGGGTGGGGCGACGGGGGTTGGTTTAGCGTTCGTAGTAGCCGATGAGCTGGTGGAAGCGGTTCTGATTGAGGATCGGGATGTTGTACAGCTTGGCCTGCTCTTCGAGTTCGGCGTAGGTGTTGAACTTGCGGAGAGCGGCGTTGTACTCCTGGATGCGGATCGGGTCGGCCCGCTCGGAGCCGGTCAACTCACGCGGCAGCTCGGGTTTCTCGCCCAGGACCAGGTAATCCACGTTGAAGTCGATTTCTTCGGCGACGCGGCCGCCCCACTGGCCGACCTGGGCCTTGATGCGTTCGGCCTGATCGGCGGTCGGATTGCCCGAGTTGGTCAGATCGAAATCGCCGAAGACAAAGAAGCGGAAGTCGCGGTTGGGGTCGAACACGAGGTTGACCGCGGCGTCGCCTTCGAGCAGGCGGGCCCGGGGCGCGAGCTGCACGACGCGGGCGATCGCCGAGTTTTCGAGCACCTCGAAGACTTCGAGGACGGCCTTGGGCTCCGAGTTGGGGTCGTCTTCGAGCTTGACCAGGTCGTCTTCTTCAAAAACGGAGAAGGTCATGCCTTTCTGGACGCGTTGGTTGCGGCCGATGTTCAGGAAGGCGTTTTGTCCGTTGTTCTGGACCGAAGCGACGCGGGCGTCGGGGTCGGTGATGGAGGCGAGCTGGGTCTCGCGGGCACGGCGGAGGTTGACCAGTTCGTCGGTGGCGGCGGCGAGTTGGCGGTCGAGTGCGTCGTTGGCGACGCGGAGCTCGTCGATGGTGGCCTGGAGTTGACGGCGGGCGTCTTCGGCGCTGCCCCGGATGGCTTCCTCGGAGCGGGTGAGCTGTTGGCGGAGCTGCTCGTTGGCCCCCTCGGCGGCACCGACACGGTCGGCGAGGGAAGCCGCCTGCTGCTCGAAGGTCCGGCGGGCTTCGGCGAGGCCGGCGGCGGCGGCGGCCTGCTGCTGCTGAGCGTCGGTGAGGTCGGATCGGGTCTGCTCGAGCGAGCTGTTGGCGGTGCCCAGTTCGACGGTGAGCTGGTCGTTGCGTTCGTTGGCCTCCGCGAGTTCGCGTTGCGCCTCTTGGGTGCGGGTGAGCAGGACGCTGACCACGCTACCGTTTTGTTCTCGGGCGTTGGCGACGGCGGGGCTGTTCTGTTCGGCCGGCGTCACGAACGCGGCGAGGTCTCGCTGGGCGTCGGCGAGTTCTTCTTCGACGCCGCCTTTCTGAGCGAAGAACAGGGCGGCGAGGATGCCGCAGATAAGGAAACCGGCCCCGAGGAGGGTGACGGCCCAAGCCGCCGAGGGGCTGCCGCCAGAACGAGCACGTGCCATGAGAACTTCTCCACGGGGAGGATCAAAACCAAAAATCGTCGGATCGCCAGGTTCGCAGCCGGGAAGCGGGGCGGCGTGTTCGGGAAACTTGCCGAATGAAACCGATTCAGGCTGGAAGCCTCAAGTGTCGTCCGGTACGGGGGTTTCGTCAAGCTCGGTGCGACGGTGAGCGTCGCGGATGTGACACGGAGCGTGAATTCGGGGGGTTTTGGGGCTTGACGGGCGGCGAGGAAAGCTTGAGGATGTCTTTGGCCGGTCGCCGCTGACATTTTGTTTACTACTACAGCGGTTCTGACATCAACGACGAAAGGAAGGCCGGGGCGATGCCCAAGTTCGTGTGCGGGTTCTGCGAGTCGAAGATCCGGGTTCCGGACGAGTACATCGGTAAACGGGTTAAATGCCCGGGTTGCGGGAAACCGGTGGAGGTACCTAGCCCGGAACCGGTGGACGTGGGCGCGGCGTTGGACTTGTCCCTCCTGGACGACTCGATGTCGGGCGGCGAGGCAAAAGCCAAGCCCCGGAAGCTGCGCTCGATCGTGGTGGGTTGCGGGGTCTGCAGCAAGACGATCCATATCCCCGAGAACCGCCGGGGCGCGGTGACGCCGTGCCCGAAGTGCAAGACGCCGCTGCTGGTGGACGTGCCGGAGTTGCCCGAGACGGCGGGCTCGACAATCGATTTCAAGCACCTGGCGTTGGACCCGGCCAGCGAGCCTTCGTTGATGGGTGATTCGTTGGCGGGTGGCACGGTGAGTGGGTCGGCGGCGTCGCTGACCTCGACCGGGACGCGGCCGGGCAAGGGACGGCGGGGCGGGACGATGGCGGGCTCGAGCCTGGGCGCGACCGGCTCGTTCAGCGCCGCGGGCGCGTCGGCGGCCCCGACCAGCTCGAAGGACCAGATGCAAGAGCTTCGGTCCCTGAACGACCTCAAGGCTTCGGGCGCCATCTCCGACGACGAGTACCGAAAGCGCAAGGCGGCGATCTACTCGGGTGGCGGCGGCGACGTCACGGGGGCGCGGAAGGCGATGAGCCGCAACGCGGGCGGCGCGTCGGACCGGGCGATCCGCGTGGACACCGGGCCAAACATCCCCGGGCCGATCAAGCTGTTGGCCGCGGTGGGGGTCGTGGCGTTGGCGGGGTTCCTCGTGTGGCAGTACGGCATCAAGCCGGCGCTGCGGGACATCGGCGATTCGACGACGTTTGCCAGCGAGCAGGAGACGCCCGAGCAGCAGGCCGAGCGGGCCGCCCGGGCCGAGCGGGAAGCCCAGGCCGCGCGGGAAGCCGCCGAGGCCGAAGCCGCCGCAAAGGCGCAGGCCGAAGCCGAGGCCGCCGCCGTGACGTGGGCGTCGCTCATCCCGGACCTGGGCCCCGAAGCGCTCGAGGTCGCGCTGGTTCAGCCGGGTCGGCCCGGCCCGGCCCCGGACCAGTCGGTGTTCGCGATGGACGAAGACGCGGAGGACGAGATGGATCCCGCGCTGGCGGCCTTGCCCAGCGCTTTCGACGACCCGCCGCCCGCCCCGACCGGCGGTGCTTCCGAGGACCAAGCCGGCGACGCCCCGCGCCGCGGCGAAATCACGTTCTGGGACGTGATGCTGCCCGAGGGCCGGACGTCCCACCCGCTCGCCCGGCAATCCACGTTCGTCTACCAACTCAACCGCGCTGGCCAATCCGCGTTTATCGGCGTGGGCATCGGCCCGGCCGTTTCCGGTCTCGACGACAACAACTTCCGTCGTTGGCAACGCAACGAGATCCAGCAAACCCTGATCAACGGCTTGGCCCGCGTGCCCGGGTTCGAGAGCGCCCGGCCTCGCATCAACGGGCGCGAGCAAACGGCCAACGGCGTCACGTACCAGGAGATGTCTTTCCAGAGCGCCGATCGGACCGGCAATCAGCAGGTCTTACTCACCGGCGTGCAGGACGGCTTCGCGGTGTTCTATTGGTTCGATGGCCACACGCGGGTTCTTAATAGCTGGAAACGCGAGACGCTCGGCAAAGTCACCATCGAATAGGTCACGCGGGCACCGGCTCGCCGATCCGCGCACACGCCCACGCGGCGACGGCGTCCAGGTCGTAGAACCGGCACGCCTCCATCAGCATCCGGCACTCGGTCCACACGTCGCCGTCGACCATCGGCATGAACAGGTCGTGGATATTATCCACGCCCAGGAACGTGCGGACGCCCGCTTCGCGCAGCTTCGGGTACGGGGCGATCGAGTTGTGGAGGTGGCTTTGCGCGTCGAGCTGCTTCATGCTGATCGCCGCGGACGGGCAGACGATGATGCCCATGTCGGCCTCCTTGCAGAGCGCGATGACGCGGTCCTGCTCGTGCGGCGGTTGGGCGGCGAGCGACACGGCGTGGACCCCGTACACCCGGCCCTCCATGCCGTGCTCGATCGTCTTGAGCGCGAGCATCTCGGTTTCGTGCTCGGCGGGGTTGTTCTCCTGGTCGATGTGCACGTCGACGCTCTTGCCCTGGTCCTTGGCGATCTGCAGGATCACGTCGAGGTGTTTCTCGGGGGTGGGCCGGTCGCGCGAGGGCAGGCCGCCGCAGAAGTCGGCGAGTTCGCACGCCTTCTCGTATTGCTTGCGGGATTCCGGTTCGAGCACGCCCTCGAGCGGTTGGATGCCGATCTCGAACTCGATCTGACCCCGGAAGTGTTCCTTGACTTCGAGCGCGGCCTTGATGGGTTTGAGGCCCGCGACGCGGTCGGCGTCCACCATCGTCCGGCAGTAGGTCACGCCCTGGTCCACCATCGCCTGCAGGCCACGGCTGATCCGTTCGACCAGGCCCTCGTGCGTGTAGTTCTCTTTGAGGTAGCGGTACAGCTCCCACTTGCGTTGCATGTCGACTTGCGACAGCCGGAGGTTCTCGAGCGAGATCAGGTAGGCCTTGTCGAAGTGGGCGTGGTGGACCGCCAGGCCGCCGTGCCTGGCGACCATGTCGAAAAACTCGAGCCGCAGGTTCCACGGTTCGTCGCGATCGGCGATGCGGTAGGCGAAGGTGCCGGCCTGCCAGTCGGCGACGACCTGCTCCAGCGTGGCGATCGCAACGTCCGGGTCGGTGATCAGCGGGATGCCGGCCTGGATCGACAGGGAGCGGATGAGCTTCACGTCGGACGCTTCGTCGTAGTCCTGGTCCCCGGTGAGGATGTTGACCACCAGGTCGAAGCGCTGCTGCTGGAGCAGGGTGTAGATGTTGGGGTCGCGGTGCTCGGTGATCTTGTGGACGAGCGTGTTCTCGAGGCCGTGGCTGTTGAAAAAGTCATGCGTGCCGGGCGTGGCGAAGAGCTTGACGTTGGCCAGTTCGGCGAGCTTCTGAACGGCCGGGAGGATGCGTTGCTTGTCGCCGGGCTTGCCGGCCGAGATGAGCACGCGTTTGTCGGACTGCTTGCCCAGCAGCTTGACGTTGAAGGCGAGCAGGTCGAGCGGGTTGGGCAGGCCGATCGGGTTGGGCGACCGAGGCGCCGAGCGGTCGGCGGGGGCTTGGGGGTCGGGCATGGGGAGCAACTCCTCGCGGGCGGCGGGTTCGTTGCTCCGGAGTATCGCACGAAGGCCGGCGGCGTGCGGCGACGAAAATCAGGCCGCGTCGCGGTAGGCCGACTCATCGGAGGGGGCGATCTGCCCGGCGACGCCGTCTGCCGTGTGGGCCCCGTCCTCGACCACGTCATAATCCGCCATCAGCGCCTTCTGGCGCTCCATCATCTGCCGCTCATATTCGAGGCGGGTGCTCTTGATCTTGACCAACAGTTCGTGTCGGCGGATCCGCATGTGGGCGCGGTGGGCGAGCACCTGCAACGTACAACTCACCAGGGCGTACGTCAGCAACCCGAGCAGGATCATCATCGGCACTGGCAGATTCGATAGGCCCATGCCTGGAACATCGGGCAGCCTTCGGCTCGGCGTGAATCGTGCGGGTGGCGGTCCGTGAGAAGACGGATTATCGGCCGGCTCGGGGCATCGGACGGGGCGAAACGAGGCTTCTCCGCCCGTATGCTGCTTGCGGATGCGAACGTCATGTGACCTCCGAATCTTGGCGATACGCGGCCTCTTGGGCGTGGCTCTGTTGGCGTTGCTGCTGGGCGGCTTGCCGGCGGTCGCGCAGCTCGACCGCTTGTCGCTGCGCGTGAACCCCGAAGACGTCGGCCTGGGCGGGTATGTCCGGCCGGGCGATTGGATGCCGATGCGGGTGACGCTCGAAAACCCTTCCGCCGACGACGTCGAGGTGACGCTGACCTGGCCGACCCGCGACGCCGACGGCGACTTGGCCGAGGCGCAACGCACCGCGGTGATCAACGCGCAACGCACCGAGCAGATGTGGCTGTACGCGCCGATCCCGATCGGTGCTCGCCCGGACACGCCGTGGACGATCCGTGCGACGCCAGCCGACACGGAAGGCTCCGTCGATGCGGCCGCGCTGGCCGACCCGTTGACCTTGCGGCTGGACGCGAGTCGGTGGGTGCCGGCGGACACCGCGATGATCGCGTTGATGAGCGGGCAGTCGTTGGGGTTGGACGACTACGCGCGGCAAGCAACCCAGCACGAAGCGATCCAACTCGTCCAGGACCTCGGTCTCGCCGACCTGCCCGATGCGTCGCACGGCATGGACGCGCTCGACGCGATCGTCTGGACCGCGGACACCGGCGGCGATCCGGCGGATCCCGCCGTGTCGCCGGCCGTGCTGGGAGCCCTGCGGCAATACGTCCGCCGGGGCGGGCACCTGGTGGTCGTGCTTCCGCGGGTCGGTCAAACGTGGACGCAATCTCCGTTGGCCGACCTTCTGCCCGTGCCGCCCGACGCGGTGCGGCGGGTCACGGGCGCGCCGCCGCGGCTGGGCGCGGTGCAGATTCCAGGGGTGACCAGCGTGTCGATGCACGTGTTCGAGGTGCCGGACGGGGCGGGGGCCGCCGTGCTGCTGCGCGACGAACAAGACCGGCCGGTGGTGGTCGCGGCGCGGCGTGGCCTGGGTCGGGTGACGCTGATCGGCTTGGACCTGACCGACGCGGTGTTCCGTCGGCAGCTTGAGTTTGGCAAGCGGCGCTTTTGGCACGAGGTGTTCGGTTGGAACGCGCCGACCTTCACGGCCGAGGAAGAGAATCTCGAGACCGGCCGCATCGTGGACGATCTGCCGTCCATGCGGGTGGCGCGAGAGATGGACGTGCAACCATTGGCCGACTTCGTCGCGGGCCGGGTCGCGATGCGGGGCACGGTGGCGACGCTGACGTTGGTGGCGGTCGCGTTGCTACTGCTCTACGTCGCCACGGCGGGCGCGTCGTTTATCGCGGTGCGGCATAAGGGAGCGCCGCACCGGGCGTGGGCGGCGTTCGCAGCGGTGGTTGTGGCTTTCTCGGCGATCGCGTGGGGAGGCGCATGGATCGCCCGGCCTTCTGCCCTCAGCGCGAGCCACGTGAGCGTCATGGACGTCGTGGTCTCCCGCGGCGGAGAGCCGCAACGCGCGACGGTGCGGTCGTGGGTGTCGTTGTTCGTGCCGCGCTTCGGCACGGCGGAGGTCGCGTTGCGCGAGGGCGACGAAGGCACCCTCGCGTCGCTGGGGTTTGCGCCGGATGGGTTGGCGGCCGGGTTTCTTGACGCCCAACCGTACGCCGTCGATGCCGACGACCCGACCCGTCTTATGCTGCCGGTCCGCTCGACGACGCGCCGCCTCACGATCGACGCGAGCACGGCCTGGACCCGCGACATCCCCGCGTCCCGCAGCGCTACCGGAGACGACGCGCAGCTCGGCCCCGACGCGTTCGTGGCCGACCAGCCTCCCAGCCACGACTGGGGCCGCGGCCGTCTCCAAGCTCGGCTGCGGCACGCGCTGCCCGGACCGCTCCGCGACGTGACCGTGATCTATTGCCCCGGCGAAGTTCTTTGGGCGGGCCGTCAACGGGTTTACACGCCGCGGGTCTGGCGCCCCGGCGTCGATCCCGACTCCGGCGAACGCGCCGCTTGGCAGCCCGGCGAAACCCTCGAGATCGATGGCGTCCCCGCCGACGCCGTGCCGCTCGTGACGTTGCCCGCGGTCTACGACGAAGACCGTCAGATCAAGGACGAAGGCTTCCTCGGCGGTCTGCTCGATCAGCAGGGCGGCCTGGGCGAACAACTCCTCGCCAACGACGGTTCGGTGATGGGCCGGCTCATGCTGCTGAGTTGTTACGACGCGATGCCCCCGCCGAAATTCACCAAGCTCGACTGGCCCGGGCCGTTCACGCTGCAGCGCCGCATCGGCCGCCGCATCGACCTGACCGATCTGTTGACCGGCCCACGCCTGATTGTGATCGGACACCTGACGGATTCGCCGCTGCCCGTCGAGTTGCCCGTTGACGGCCGCGTCCCGCCCGCGGACGGCTGGACGATGGTGCGGTTGATGTACGATCTATGAGGCCAAACGCAGGCAAATCAGAAACGCAGGAAACGTAAGATCGAACCGATTCCGTTGCGGCTTCTGCCAATCTCTTGATCTCTTGCGTTTCTTGATCTTCCTGCGTTTCTTGCGTTTCCCGATGATCCAAACCATCAACCTCACCAAGAAGTACGGCGAGCTGATGGCGCTGGCCAACCTCAACCTCCAGATCGAGGCGGGCCAGTGCTTCGGGTTCATCGGGCCCAACGGCGCGGGCAAGACCACGACCATCAAGGTGCTCGCGACGCTGCTCAAGCCCACGTGGGGCGAGGCACGCATCGACGGGTTGTCGGTCGGCCCGGTGCACGCCCGGCAGGTCCGCCGCGCGATCGGGTACGTGCCCGACTACTTCGGCAGCTACGACGACATGGTCGTGGAGGAGTACCTCGGGTTCTTCGCGTCGTGTTACGGGCTCGACGGCGACCAACGCCGGCAAACCATCGGCGACGTGCTCGACCTGACCGACCTGTCGCACAAGGCCGACGCCGAAGTCAACGCCCTGTCGCGCGGCATGCAGCAACGCCTGTCGGTCGCGCGGGTGCTGCTGCACGACCCGAAAGTCCTGCTCCTGGACGAGCCCGCGTCCGGCCTGGACCCGCGGGCCCGTATCGAGATGCGTGAGCTGCTCAAGGAGTTGCACCTCATGGGCAAGACCATCTTGATCAGCTCGCACATCCTCCTCGAGCTCGCGGACCTCTGCGACGTGTTCGGCATCATCGAGCAGGGCGATCTCAAGTTCACCGGCACCCTCGACGAACTGCTCCAACGCGCGCGGGCCCAGAACGTCTTGCACGTCGAGGTCGCCGAGCGCGCCGCGGACGCCGCCCGGTTGCTCGGCCAGCTCCCGGGGGTCGAAAGCGTCGAGCGGGACCGGGGCGAACTGACGCTGAGGCTGAGCCCCGAAGTGGACACCGCGTCGGCGACGCCACAGATCGCGAGCAAGCTGATCGGCGCAGGGTTCGCCTTGCGCCGGCTGGACGAAGAACGCGTGAACCTCGAGACCGCGTTCATGCGGTTGACCCAAGGCCTGGTGCAATAACGCGGGGCGCAAAAAAAACACCCGGCTTGCGCCGGGTGCTGACCGTGGGTGGGCACGGCCCCCCATCTCTCTTTCCCACGGAATCGTTCTCCCTCTCCTGCGATCCGGGTGCTTAGATCTTCGCGCTCTTCACGGTCTGGATGATCACCGCGGCCACCTTGTAAGGATCGGCGGCGGAGTTGGGGCGGCGGTCTTCGAGCCAGCCCTTCCAGCCGGCTTCGACGGTGCCGATCGGGATGCGGATCGACGCGCCGCGGTCGGAGACGCCGTAGCTGAACTTGTCGATCGCCTGGGTCTCGTGCAGGCCGGTCAGACGCTTCTCGTTATCGGCGCCGTACACGGCGATGTGCTCTTTGATCCGCGGCTCGAAGGCCTGGCAGATCTTCTCGTACACGTCTTTGCTGCCGGCGGTGCGAAGCGTCGTGTTGGAGAAGTTGGCGTGCATGCCCGAGCCGTTCCAGTCGCCGGCCATCGGCTTGCAGTGGATCGAGATGGCCACGCCGTACTTCTCGCCGCAACGCTCGAGCAGGTACCGCGCGATGTGGATCTGGTCGCCGGCCTGCTTTGCGCCCTTCGAGAAGATCTGGAACTCCCACTGGCCGGCCATGACTTCGCCGTTGATCCCTTCGACGTTGAGGCCCGCTTGCAGGCACATCTCCAAGTGCTCTTCGACCAACTCCCGGCCGAAAGCTTTCTGCGCGCCGACCGAGCAGTAGTACGGGCCTTGCGGGCCGGGGTAGCCGCCGGCGGGGAAGCCCAGCGGGCGGGTCGTGTCAGGGTCGACCAGGGTGTACTCCTGCTCGAAGCCGAACCAGAAATCGTTGTCGTCGTCTTCGATGGTCGCCCGGCCGTTGGACGGGTGGGCCGAGCCATCGGCGTTGAGCACCTCGCACATCACGAGGTAGCCGTCGCCCTCCCGGCCCGGATCCGGGCAGCAGAAGACGGGCTTGAGCAGGCAGTCGGACGAGCCGCCCTCCGCCTGTTCGGTGGACGAGCCGTCGAACGACCACATGGGGCAGTCTTCGAGCTTGCCGGAGAAGTCCTTGACGATCTTGGTTTTGCCGCGGAGCGACTGTGTGGGTTGAAAGCCGTCCAGCCAGATGTATTCGAGTTTGCTCTTGCCGCTCATGCTTCGTGAAGTCCTTGGAAAAGGGATGAATCGCCGTATCCCGCGACACGGGACCGTTTATGTAACGGAATTCGAGGGTGGCATCAAGGGGTGTCGGGCTAAATATGCCCATTTTTTCCCGGTCGAGGCGATGGGGTGCCGGGAAGTTCGCGGGTTGCATGCAATAAATGCCTAATTTTTAGGCGATCCGGAGAGGCTTTTGCGGAACGGCTTGAAGCCGGGTTGAGCCTAGCTGGGGGGCAGAAGGCGTCGCAGCGATCGCCCGTAGTCGACGGCCCGCTCGACGACCTGCTCCATCGATTCCTTGACGATGAAGTGATCGCCGTTGATCAGCGTGATGGTGGTGTCGGGCTTTTCCTCGACGGTGCGGATCAACTCCGCGTTGAGCACGAACGGCCGGTCGTTGAGGCGGGTGAGACGGATCATGGGAACGATTTACCGAGTGATCGATTCAGCGGGCCCGCGGGATGGTGGCTTGGCGCTCAAGATCACTGGTCTCTGACCGACCGTCCATCATCGAAGTGTCGCGAGCAGTTCCTGCAGCAGCCGGTCGGCGGTTTGGATCACCCGGCTGTTGGCGGAGTATCCGGTGGACATATTGATCAACTCGACGAACTCTTCGGACAACTCGACGTTGGAGAGTTCGAGGGTCCGGCCGATGATCGTACCGGCGTTGCCGCTGCCGCCGGCGACAACGACCGGTGCGCCGGAGTTGGGAGTGGCCTGATAGAGCAGGCCGCCGTCGGCGGAAAGGCCGCCGTTGTTGGCGAAGGTGGCGAGCGGGACCTGCCCGAGCGTGCGGAGCAGGCCGTTGGAGAACACGCCGGTGATTTCGCCGGAGGCGGAGATGTCGAAGTCGACGAGGGTGCCGATAGCCTGACCGTCCTGGCTGACCGAGGCGATGGTGGATTCGTTGTCGACCAGCGCGGTCACCGCGCCGAACGGGTCGCGGAACAGCACGCCCAGCGTGAGGGGTGTGTCGGCGCCGGTGTCGACGCGGTCGATGCTGATATCGACGTTGTCGATGGTAAGCAGTTCGCCTTCGGTGTTGAAGCTGACCAGCCCGGTGCCCAGCAGCTTGTCCAGGTCGGTGTCGTCGTTACTCGTGGCGATGTAGCGCCACTGAGTGCCGTTGGAGTCCTTGTTCACCAGGCTGACGGAGAGGTCGACCTGGATCGGGTTGCCGAGCGAGTCGAAGACGATGGTGGAGGTGCGTGCGGACTCGCCGATGGCGTCCTGGGCCTGGTTGAATTGGAAGGGGGTGCTGGGAGTGGTGGCGGCGTTGACGACGAAGTTGGCGTCGCCGATGGTGATGGCGTTGGCGGTGCCGGCGTTGGACTCGACCTCGATGACCCCGGCGGCGCTGAGGCGGACGCCGGCGGTGCCCTGGGTTTGGTCGATGCCCGTGAAGTCGTCGATGAAATCGATGAGGTCCTGGATGGTGGTGCCGAAGCCGTCGGAGCCGGTGGTATTGGCCGCGCCGATTTCGAAGGTGGCGTCGGGGATGTCGCTGCCGCCGCGGGTGGCGCCGGTGAAGGTGATGACGTCGCCGGTGGCGAGCGGGCTGCTGCCGTCGGCCAGGAACAGCGCGTTGAGTGCCGCGGCGGTTCCGGCGGGCGTCGTGGCGGCGGCGTCGGTGAACAGGGCGGGGAACTCGGTGATGCTGCCCTGGGTGGCGATGTCGCCGCCGGCGTTGAGGTTGCCGGCGAAGCGGACCTCGGTGGTGGGTTCGGCGACCGAGAGCACGCCGACGGGGATGTTGATGTCTTCGAGCACGCCCTCGACGACGTTGTAGTCGTCGTCGATGGCCCAGCCCTGGACGCGTTCGCCGCCGGTGGCGACGAGGTTGAAGTCGCGGTCGAGGGAGAAGTTGCCGTTGCGGGTGTAGCGTTGCTGGTCGCCGTCGTTGACGACGAAGAAGCCGTTGCCCTCGATGGCGGCGTCGGTATTGGAACCGGTGGCCTCGATGGAGCCGGTGGAGAAGTCCTGCGTGATCGAGCCGAGGCCGACGCCCAGCCCGACCTGGGCGGGGTTGGTGCCGCCGAGCACGCCGTTGGGTGCGGAGCCGGGGCGGAGGGTGCGGGCGATCTGGGCCTCGAAGGTGATGTCGGACTTCTTGTACGCGGTGGTGTTGACGTTGGCGATGTTGTTGCCGGCGACGTCGATGCCGGTGGAAGCGGCGCGGAGTCCGGTGAGCGCGATGTTGAGCGAGTTGGTGAGAGCCATGGCGTTGCTTCTGGTCGTACCGGGTAGGTCAGGTCGTCGGGTTTTGCGCGTCGCCTCCGTGCCGTTGCGCGATCATTGCGAGTAGCGAGGCGTTCTCGATGCGGGAGACATCAAGGGTCGCGCTCGCGTGTGGATGAGCCGGATTGGTCGCAACCGCCGTGCCAACGTCGGCGGTCGGCGTCGCCTCCGCGCTTGAAGGCTGAGCCTGTCCGAAGGCCTCGAGCAATTCGTCGAAGTTCTGCCGCTCGAACGGCACGGGGGCGGACGCCCGGCGGGACGGCGACGAAACGCCAACCGGGCGGACCGCGGGGTCGAGCAAGCGAAGCAATTCGTCGGAAGTGCTCATGGCAGAGGCCCGGCGCTTCGCCTCCCGTTGGTCGGCTTCGCGTCGGTGTTATGGTTCAGAGGCCGGCGTCGGTGATCAGCGACAAGGCGGACATGTTGAGCTGCCGGCCGGTGTCGAGCTGGAGCGTGGTTTCCCCGTCGTTGACGCGGATGCTTTCGACGGTGCCGCGGAGCTGTGCGCCGTCGTTGGCGGTGCCCTCGACGGTTCGGCCGATCAGCGAGCCGGCTTGCGAGAGTGAGTTTTGGAGCACGAGTTGCTCGAGGGACTCTTCGAGGGAGAGTTGGCTCTCGATGTTGCGGAGCGACGAAAGCTGTTCGAGCAGCGCCTGCGTGTCGTTGGGCGCGAGCGGGTCCTGGTTGGTCAGCTCGGTGAGGATGATGTCCAGGAACTCGTCGGAATCCAGGTCGTTGAAGCCGCCGCCGGAAGTCGAGGATGCGGCGTTGGAGTTAACGGCTTGGTTGTTCAGGCCACTAGCGATGGCGGACATGGTGGTGCTCGCGGAAAAGGATTAAATCGGATCGGAGCCCGTGTCGAGGTCGGTGATCTCGTCGACAAGTTCGGCGAAGTCGTCGGGCGGGACGTCGTTGGTGCCGTGGTCGGCGTTGGCGTCGCCGTCGGACGATTGGAAGGAGCCGCGGCTGCGGCCGTCGGGGTTGGCGTTGGCCCCTTCTTGGTTTTGGCCGAAGGCTTGTCCCTGCTGTTGAAGGTTCGAGCCGTTGAAGCCCGACGCGTTGCCGGCGGACATGCTCTGGACGCCGATACGATCGACGGTGAGCCCCTGGCCTTCCAGCGCGGTACGTAGCTGGCCGAGTTGCTGGGTGAGGAGGCGTTGGGCGGCGTCGGTTTCTGCGTGGAATTGAGCGGTGACCTGCGTGCCTTGGAGCTGCATCTGGATGCGGACGGTGCCCATCTCGGGCGGGGTGAGGCGGAGGGTGACGCTGCCGCCTTGCTGGTTGAGCGCAGAGCGGAGGCCGCGGGCGAGGCGGGCTTCGTTGAGGGCGTCGGGGCTATCGCCGGTGGGCGTGGTGGTCGGGGTAGCGGCCGAGTTGGAGGGGGTGGTCGCGGGCAGGTTTGTTTGGAGATTGGAGCCGGGCGCGTCGAGGGCGGCGTTGGGCGCGGCGGCGGAGAACGCCGGGGCCGCCGCCGTGTTCGCGGCGCGGGCGTTGGCCGGATCGGCGGCGTTGGTGCTCGGGTTGCCGGTTTGGGATGACGGGTCATCGCCGGCGGTGCCCGTGCCGGTTTGAGATGGCGTGACCGGCGTCGTAACCACGGGACCGGAGGCGTCGGTCGTCGCGGCGTTGGCGGCGGCGTTTCGCGTGGCCACGCCGGCCGATGAACTCGCGGCCGGTTCTTCGGAGACCGACACGTTCGCGTTGGTGATCGCGGGCGACGCGGCCGCGTTCGCCTGCACGTTGGCAGTGGTTTGCGCGGCGTCGACCGCTGCTTCCGTCACGCCCTGCGCCTCTGATTCGGCGTCCGCTCCGGCGGACGACTCGGAATCAACGGTCACGTCGTTTTCGGAATCATCGGACGCTTCGATTTCGCGGCCCGCAGGGTTGGTGGCTTGATCGTTCAGGTCCTGATCGACGGGCGTCGCGGCTTCGTTGTCGGGGGGTGTCTCTTGCGAATCCAGACGCTCCGGAGTCGCCGAACGATCGGCCGCGTCGGGGCGCCCCGGATTGGGATCGGCGCGGGTGTCGTTTCTTGCGCCGGTTTTGCTGCGCAGGTTCTGCGTAGCGGCGTCGGTTTCGCGGATAAACCGCGACTGGTTGCTTTGGGTCTTCGGGGCAAAGGGCCGGAACTCGTCGCGTAGCCGATCGTGGAAGTCTTGCGCTTCCGATTCGCCCGGGGCAGCGCCTGAAGCCGTCGTGGTGGCTTTGGAGGGGGCCTTTGCGGCGGTATCGACGGGAAGGATGGCGGCGATGGGGTCGATCAAGGGTTGGCTCCGGCAAGCTGTGCCGGAGCCGTATCTGCAATCTGGATGCCACGCTGGCGGAGCGCTTCGACGATCTCCATCGCCTGGGCCGCTTCGTTGGCCCCCTTGAACTCCTTCAGGATGCCAGCGCTTTTGCGTAAGTTCATCGCCGCGAGGTAGTCCACCACGAGGTCCTGTTGGTCGCGTTCTAAGAGCACCTGAAGCATCTCTTTCGCCTGCCGCCCCCGGAGCTGCTCGAGCGTTTTCACCGCGCGGCGGAAGTCGTCTTGCTGCATTTTCGTGGCGTGTTGCTCTCGCTGTGCTTCGAACTGGCGGCGTTCTTCGGCGAGGCGTCGCAATTCGGCTTCGACGAACGCACGGTCCTGGGCGAGCCGCTGCTCGATCGCGGTGGATTCTTCCTGCATCCGCGCGAGGCGGTGCATCGCGAAGTCGTCGCCTTCGAGCTTGCGGGCGAGGCGGTCCTCGAGGGACTGCGGCCCGTCCGCAACGTCTTCCATTCGGATGAGTTGCTGCTGCACCGCGAGGGCTTCGGCTTCGTTCCGTTCGCGCTCGGCGATCAGCGCCGCTTCTTGCTCGACGGGCAGGCGGAAGACGTCCACAATCTTTTCGAGCCGGTCGCGGTCGAGGCGGTTGGTGGCCGAGAGCCAGACGAAGCCCGCGGCGACACCCAACAGGTGGATCGCGACCAGCAGAACGATGACCGAAGCGATGGTTCTCACGCCGAGACCTCAGAAAGGGAAGCGAAGTGTCGCCGCGCGGCGACCTCGTCGAGTACCGCGGTTTCTTTGCGCCGCTGCTGGCGTTTGAACTCGGCCAGATCGCGGTCGCGGAGCAGTTCGAAGGATCGCCGGCGGCGTGTACGTTCTGCGAGTTGTTCGCGGGCTTGTTCGATCTGGCCGCCGAGGACCGCGAGGCGTTGGACGATGTGTTGGCCTCGGAGCGTGCTGTCGCCGGCGTACCGCGCGACCTGCCCGATCGCGCTAAGGTCGACCGGGCCGACGAGTTTTTGGCCGAGCTGTGATTTCGCGTCGCGGATCGTCTCTTGCATGTCGCGCAGCTGGGTCTCGAAGATGTGCTTCTTGCGGAGCAGCGCCGCGAGTGCCCGCTGAGCTTCCTGTTCGGCGAGCTCGGCTTGCTTGAGCGGGGCGGCGTAACGGAAGGCGAATGAGCGCATGCGGGAGCCTCGAAGGAGAAGAATCAGCGAGATGCGGGCGGGCCGGGTCGCGGACGTTTGGCGAGCTGGGCTTGCAGCTGGCTTTGGGTGTTGCGGACGCCTTCGCAGAGGGCGAGCAGCTGCGCGCGGGTCGTCGCGAAGTTAGCGGCCGGGCCGGTGGGCGTTTCGGTTTGGACGAGGAACTGGTCGAGCACGGGCTTCGCGGCGATGGCCAGGTCGTAGTCGGGGTTGGAGCCGGCGGCGTAGGCGCCGATGTTGACCAGGTCTTCGACCTCGGCGTGGTCGGCCAGCAGCTTGAGGACGTGGCGGCGGGCGTCGCGGTGCGTCTTGTCGGTCACGTCGTCGGCGACGCGGGAGATGGAGCCGGGAGCGTCGACGGCGGGGTAGTGGCCGCGTTCCGCGAGCTTGCGCGAGAGCAGCAGGTGGCCGTCGAGGATGCCGCGGCAGGCGTCGGCGATCGGCTCGTCCATGTCGTCGCCCTCGACGAGCACGGCGTAGAGCGCGGTGATTGAGCCGGTCTCGGTTTGGCCGGCGCGTTCCATGAGCTCGGGCAAGGCGGCGAAGACGCTGGGCGGGTAGCCACGGGTGGTGGGCGGCTCGCCGATCGAGAGGCCGACTTGTCGTTGCGCTTGGCAGAAGCGGGTGATCGAGTCGAGCACGAGCAAGACGTGCCGGTGGGCGGCACGGAAAGATTCGGCGACAGCGGTGGCGAGGCGGGCGGCGCGGAGGCGGAGCAGGGCGGGTTCGTCGGAGGTCGCCACGACTACGACGGATCGGGCGAGGCCGCCTGGGCCGAGCGTGCGTTCGAGGAAGTCGCGGACCTCGCGGCCGCGCTCGCCGATGAGGGCGATGACCGAGACGTCGGCGGCGGTCTGTTTCGCGCACTGGGCGAGCAGGGTGGACTTGCCCACGCCGGGGGAGGCGAACACGCCGAGGCGCTGGCCGCGGCCCAGCGGGGAAAGGGCGTCGATCACGCGGACGCCGGTGGCGAGCGGCCGCTCGATGGGCTTGCGATCGAGCGCGGCGATGGGCGGCGCTTCGAGCGGGTGGGGGTGGGTGTCGCCGAGCGGCCCTTTCCCGTCGATGGGTTCGCCCAGGCCGTTGAGCACCCGGCCCAGCAGGGATGCGCCCACACGGACGGTGGCGTCGGCGTGTTCGGCGGTGACGGCGTCACCGCGGGCCAGGCCGGCGGTGGAACCCAAGGGCATGATCTGGCAGAGGCCGTCCGCGCAGCCGACGACTTGACCGGGCACGCCGCGTGGAGCGCCGCCGCGTTTCGGGCAGAAGCGGACCGACGTGCCCACCGGGACGGGTAACCCTTCGGCTTGAACAACCAGGCCGCGCACGTCGGAGACGACGCCGCGCAACTCTTGCGCGGTCGCGGCGTCGAGGAGGTCGAGCTGGGCGGCGAGGGTGGTCACACGGAGGGGTCGGATTCAGGTTCGGCTTGGTCTTGCGGTTCGGTCGTTTCGTTCGCGGACTCGGGGCAAGGGCGTGGGTGGCCCAGTAGGAGGGAAGCCAGGCGGTCGAGCTGGGTTTCGACTTGCGCGTCGATCGTGGCCGGCCCGGCGTGAACGACGCAACCGCCGCGCGATACGTCGGCGTCATCGACGACCTCGGCGTGGGCGACTTGATCGAGCTCATCGACGAGGCCGGGCATCGCTTCGGCGAGGGGCGCTCGGTCGTCGGGGTGGACACGCACCTTCACACGCGTCGGCTCGAGCACGTAAGCCAGCGCAGCCCGGACCTGTTCCACGATCAGCGTGTTTTCTGTATCGACACAGCGATGGATGACTTTCTCGGCGAGTTTGACGGCGAGTTGTAAAGCGGTCGCCGTCGCTTCGCGTTCGCAGTCGAGGAAACGCTGTTCGTACTCGGCGATGGCGGTTGACCAGTTCTGTTGCACTTGCTGCAGCTGTTGCGCGTGCTGCTGCAACGCCTGAGTTTTGCCTTGTTCGAGCCCTTCGGCTCGGCCGCGTTCGAGGCCTTCGGCGTATCCACGCCTGTCACCGGCTTCGGTCGCTCCGGTGGTGAGTTGTTCGGCTTCGTCGCGGGCTCGGGCGAGGATTGTCTCGGCCTTGGCTTCCGCGATCGCGCGGAGTTTGGCGGCTTGTCGGCCGAGGTCGCCCAGGTCGAGCACGACGGCGTCCTTGCTGGCGCGTTGGTGGTTTTGGGCTTTGAGGAGGGGCATCCGTGCCGGTCCTGGTGGGTCTGGGGAATAACAAACGCTTCGCGTGGCTCGGCGGCGGCGTGGTTTAGACGATCAGGTCTTGCTGCCCGCCGCGGCCGGAGATGATGATTTCGCCGGCGTCTTCCAGACGGCGGACGATGTCCACGATCCGCTGTTGGGCGGCCTCGACGTCGCTGATCCGCACCGGGCCCATGAACTCCATGTCCTCGTTAATAAGCTCGGCGGCGCGCTGCGACATGTTGCGGAAGATCTTCTCTTTGAGGTCTTCGCTGGCGGTCTTGAGCGCGAGGGCGAGCTCGTCGTTTTCGACTTCCTTGAGCACGCTTTGGATGCCCTTGTCGTCGACGAGGTTAATGTCCTCGAAGACGAACATCAGCCGACGGATCTCTTCGACCAGGTCGGGGTCTTCGCCCTCGAGCCCTTCCATGATCGATTTTTCGGTGGTGCGGTCGGTGAGGTTGAGCATCTCGGCGACGGTCTCGACGCCGCCCATCTTCTCGAAGCTCTGGTTGAGCATGTTGGCCAGGCGGGCTTCCAGGCCGGCTTCGACTTCGGAGACGACCTCGGGGTTGGTCTGCTCCATGTTGGCGACGCGTTTGACCACCTCGATCTGTTTGGCGGCGGGCAAGCCGGCGAGGATCTCGGAGGCCTTGGTGTATTGCAGGTGGCTGACGATCAGCGCGATGGTCTGCGGGTGCTCGTCCTGGATGAAGGTCAGGAGGTTTTGGCTCTCGGCCTTCTGGAGGAAGGAGAAGGGCGTCTTGCGGACGTGCTGGCTGATCGCGCCCATGATGCGGTTGGCCTCGTCGGGATCGAGACCGGCCATGAGCAGCGAGCGGGCACGGTCCAGCCCGCCCTCGCACGCCCAGCTCTGCGCGACGGCGAGGGTGTAGAACTCTTCGAGGACGCCGTCGCGTACCGCTTCGGGAATCGGGCCCAGCGACGCGAGCTCGCGCGTGACTTCTTCGACCGCCTTGGGCGGCATCTGCTTGAGGATCTCGCCCGAAGCTTCGTTGTCCAGCGACAGCAGAAGGATGGCGGCCTTCCGCAGCGGGGCGATCTCGTCGAGTTGCATCGTGGGCGGCAAGGCGAAAATCCAAAAGTTCGGAGTCTGAAGGCCGAAGTCAGCACGCCATAGACGCCGCCGCGGTGCGGACGACGCGATGGGCCTCATGTCCTACTTCGGGTTTCGGACTTCGAACGACCCACTTTTTTATCGGTCGTCCGCGTCGACCCATTTGCCCAGCAGCGATCCGGCCTCGCCGGGGTTGGCTTTGATCAGGTCGCTGATTTGTTCGGCGATCTTGCGGCTCTTGAGCTGATCTTCGCCGATCTCGAGGCCTTCCATGGTGGACTCGACGTCCTGGGCTTCGCCGATGAGGTCCTCGTCGGCGGGGAGTACGTCGGGCACGCCGGCGAGCTCTTCGACGGTGGGCAGCGGCTCGTCTTGGGTCGCCTTGCGGACCAGCATGAGCATCAGGCCCACGGCCGCCAGTGCGAGGCCCGCGACGCTGGCGGTGCCGACCCACGGCGAACTCATCAGGTCGCCCACCCCGCCCGCCGCGGCCGGCGGTTGGACGCTCTGGAGGAACGCCGCGTCGAAGACCATCTTGGCCACCACGTTGCCCGGGACGTCCTGTCCGCCGACCCGGGCCATGACCAACGGCCCGGCCTGCTCCTGGATGTCGGCCAGCTCCCGGTCGATGATCGGCAGCAGCGCCGCGTCGTCGGGCGGGCCTTCCGCGTCGGGGTTGCTGGCGTTATAGATCGCCACGAAGTAGCTGCGGGGCACGTTGATCGTCGCGTTGACGCGTTCGGCCATGTGCCCGGCGAGCTGCCGGACGCTCTTGGATTGCGGCAGCAGTTCCATGAACTCGGTGCGCGTCTCGACCGTGCTTTGCGTGCTGCCGCCGGAGTTGCCCGTGGTGATAGACATCTCGGTGTTGGGTCGGACGCCGGCGTTGCCCGCGTCGCTGAAGTTTTCGTTGAGTACTTCTTCGCTGGATTCGCTGGCGAGCGGTTGGCTCTCGACGTACTGGATCGATTCGACGTGTTCCTGGCGGGTCGGGTCGAGCGTCACGTTCACGGCCACCCGGACACCGGGGATGTAGCTGAACACGTCCATCAGCTTGTCCCGATGCTGCCTCTCGACCGCGGTAATCAGCTCGAGCACGTCGGTGGGGAGCATGTCCGCGTCGTCCTTGACGGTGTAGGACCGGCCGTTGGTGGCATCGATCACCCGGACCGCCGACCGGTCGAGGTTCTCGACGGCACCGACAACCAGATCGGCGACGGCCTCCTGCATGTTCTTGGGGATCGTGTTGCCGTTGCGCATGGACATGGTGACCGAAGCGGTGGGCTTGCGGTACGACTGGCCGAAACCGGTCGCTTCCGGGATGTCGAACAGCACGGTCGCGGTCCGGACGTCATCGAAGTTGGTGATGACGTTGCTGAGCATCCGCATCATGATCTTCTGACGCTGGGCTTCGTTTTGGGCGTTGGACATCCACGGGCTGGCCTGCATCGATTCGAACGCGCCGAACAGGTCGGCGGTCAGCATCGAGTTTTCGGCCAGCACGGCGATCGCGGGCTCGAGCTCGTTGGCGGGCACGTGGACCACGCCGTTGGACACTTGGGCTTCGATGCCGCGGGCTTCGAGCTGCGCGACCGCGGGTCCGGCCGGGCCGTCGATGAACGCGGAGACGGGCTGCATCGCGCTCTGCCCGGCGTAGAGCACGGCCAGGAAACCCACGAGCAGCATGACCACGACGACCATGCCCACGAGCGCCTTGGCGGTCGCGGAAAGGCCCTCGAGCTGCGCCCGGATGTAGGTCCACTGATTGGTCAGGAAGTCCATGCTCGTTCGGCCTCCGTGCCGGGGTTCCGCGGCTCCGCCACGGATGTCTGTCTTGAGGTTTGAGTCTTAAGCGGTGAGTCTTGGGGTTTGCGGTGTGTCTCTCGCCTCCGGCTCGAGACTCACTCCTCGCGCTTCACCTGTTTGCTCAAACGCGGATCTGCTTCACTTCCTCGTACGCGTCCATCATCTTGTTGCGGACCTGCAGCAGCATCTGGAACGCTACGTCCGCCTTCTGCTTCGCGGTCAGCACCGCGGCCATGTCGTCGCGCTTCCCGGCCACCACGTCCTCGATCGCCGTCTGTGCTTCCTGCTGCAGCGCGTCGACCTGTTTGAGGTTTTGCAGGAGCACGTCCTTGAACTCCGGGCCGTTCGTGGCGCCGGCGTGGCCGGTGCCGTCGGGGCCGGCGGGTGGGCGCGGCGGCGCGATGCCTTGGGGGCGTTGGGCGTTGATCAGGCCGAGCGGGTCGTTCATGGTTCAGGCCTCGCCCGCGGCGGCGCGGGCGGCGGTGGGTCGTGGCGGATCAGGAGAGCAGGGTCAACCCGTTGGCGAGCATGCGTTTGGTCGCTTCGGCGGCGGTGATATTGGCCTCGTAAGCGCGGCTGGCTTCCATCGCGTTGACCTGCTCGTTGATCGACTCGATGTTCGGCCGCAGCAGGATGCCGGTCTCGGGGTCGGCCAAGGGGTGCCCGGGGGCATAGGTTTGGCGGAACGGCGCGTCGTCGAGCAGGATCTCGCGGACGTGGACGCCGTCTCCGCCTTGGCCGTTGCCTTCGCTGAGCAGCGCGATGCGCCGACGGAAGGGCGAGTTGGTGACGCCGTCCTGCGTCACCGAGGCCGCGTTGGCGATGTTGGCCGCCACGGTGTTGAGGCGGATGCGCTGGGCTTCGAGGCCGGAGGCGGAGGTGTCGAGGGATCCGAACATGGTGGTGGTCGCGGAGGGAGGCCGACGTTTCGCGTTCGCTCAGTGTTGGCGGGGTCGGAGACGGTTTACAGGCGTTCGCGGATCGCGGTGCGGAGGTTGTCGAACTGGTTTTTCAGCAGCGTGACGCCGAACTGATGGGCCATCACGTTTTCGGCCACGTCTTGCATGATGCGTTCGAGGTTTCGGTTGTTGCCGTCATGGAACACGAGGTTCTGGTTGGTCGGCTCGGGCTTGACGGCCAAGCCGCCCGGCCGGAATTCGATCTGGTCGGTGTCGTCCAGCTCGAGCGGGCGCTGGCCGGTGGCGTCGCCGTTGCGGCGTTTCTCCAACGCGTCGCCGAGGGTCTGCTGGAACCCGCTGGGGTCGAGGTCGCGGGGTTGGAAGCTGGGCGTCGAGAGATTGGCGACGTTGTGCGCGAGCACCCGTTGGCGGGCCTCGGTGAACTGGACCATCCGCTCGAGGGCGGGCATGGCGCCGTTGTTTTGGAGTTCGTTGAAGAGCATGGTCGGGCTTGGCGGGTGCTGCGTTCGGGCTTTGTGCCGCAAGGCGGGTGCCAAGCGCGGCGGTGGGCGGTGTCGAGGATTCAGCCGGCGGGGATTCGGGGCCGCGCAGGTTTTGCGCGACTCACACGCCGGCGGCGACGAGGTTCTGTTCTTTCCACTTTTTGAGCTTGAGGCCCAGCGTCCGCAGGCCGATGCCCAGCGCCTCGGCGGTTCGGGTGCGGTTGCCGTCGAAGTGTTCGAGCGCGGCGAGGACGTGCTCGCGTTCGGCGGCTTCCAGCGGCCGGACGTCGAACGTGTCTTGGGCGTCGTCGGCCGGGAGCGCGAACGATTCTGGGGCCTGCAACGGCGGGCTGCCCGGCGGCGTGGCGGGCGGGTCGATCGGCGTCGCGCCGCCCGCGTCGATGCGGACCGGCGCGGGGAGCGGCGGCAGGCTGGCCGAACGGTGCGGCGACGCGGCGGGCGAAGCGAAGGAAGCGGCGGGCGCGATCCAAGGCCGCAGCACGTCGGCGTCGATGCGATCGCTCGGAGCGAGCACGTTGGCGCGTTCGCAGAGGTTCTGAAGCTCCCGGACGTTGCCCGGCCAAGTGTGGCATCGGAAGAGCTGGAGCGCTTCGGGGGTCAGCCGTTTGGCGGGCTTGCCTTCGCGACGGGCGGCCATCTCCAGGAAGTGTGCGGCCAGGGCGGGCACGTCGTCGAGCCGGTCGCGCAGCGGGGGCAGCGCTACGGGCAGGACGTTGAGCCGGTAGTACAGGTCCTGGCGGAACGTGCCGTCCGCGACGCTGCGGGTCAGGTCGCGGTTGGTCGTGGCGATGACGCGGACATCGACCTTACGGGTCTGCGACGCACCGACACGCTCGAACTGGCCTTCTTGCAGGACGCGAAGCAGCTTGGCCTGGAGTGTCGGGCCGATTTCGGAGATTTCGTCGAGCAGGAGCGTGCCGCCGTCTGCCAATTCGAACCGGCCTTTGCGGAGTTGGTCGGCCCCGGTGAACGCGCCGCGTTCGTGGCCGAACAGCTCGGATTCGAGCAGCGAACTCGACAAGGCGGCGCAGTTCAGGCAGAGCATCACGCGGTCACGCCGCGGGGAGAGCGCGTGCAGCGCCCGGGCGATCACTTCCTTGCCGGCACCGGATTCGCCTTGGATCAGCACGGTGCCGTGCGACGCGGCGATCTGTCGGACCTGTTGCGCGACCGCACGCATGGGGGCGGAGTCGCCGATGAAGTTGGGGAGTTCTGGGGTATCGGCGGGGCGGGGGTTTGCGGGCTCCGCGGCGCGGCGCGGGCTGCCGCCGGTGACCACGGGCTTCGGGCGGGCCTGCTTTTGATCGACGGCACGGCGGAGGACGCTGAGCAGTTGATCGCCCTCGAAAGGTTTTTGGACAAAGTCGAACGCGCCGAGCTTCATGGCTTCGACCGCCGTGTTGACTTGGCCGTAGGCGGTCATGAGGACGACGGGGCGTTCGGGGCACGCATCGGTGAGATGTCCGAGCAGGTCGATGCCGGACATGCCGGGCATGCACAAGTCGGTGATGACCGCGGCGGGCTCGTGTTTGTCGACGAGCTTGAGGGCTTGATCGCCGGAGGCGGCGGCGACGACGGCGTAACCCGCGCGTTGGAGCGTGAGGCCGACGCTGTCACGCATGCTGGGCTTGTCGTCGACGACGAGGATCTTGAGGGGGGCGGGTTCGCTCATGTGGGTTCGGAGTGCGGCGGGGTTTGTGGCAGGCTCAGGGTGAAGACCGAGCCGCCCGAGCGCGGGTCGTGGTGGACGGCGATGGAACCCGCGTGGGCGTCGACGATGCGATGGACGATGGCGAGCCCGAGCCCGGTGCCGGTGCTGCGGGTCGTGAAGAACGGATTGAAGATCCGGTCGATGGTGTCGTCATCGATGCCCGGGCCGGTGTCGGCGACGCGCAGCGTGAGGCTGCGGTCGGCGTGATCGAGGCCGGCGGAAAGGCGGACACGCTTGGGTTGAGACGCGTCGAATTCGGCCAACGCGTCTACGGCGTTGCGGACGAGATTGAGCAGCGCTTGGTGCATCAGGTCGGCGTCGAGCGTGGCGTCGGCGGATTGGACGAAACCGAGGCGCAGGTCGACGCCTTGCTGCTCGGCGACGGGGCGGTGGGCGTCAACGGCGCGGCCGAGCAGTTCACGGAGAACGATCTTGCGCGGCCGAGGTTCGAGCGGCCGGGCGAAGTTCAGGACGTCGTTCACGATGCCCGACAGCCCGCGGACGGCGTCGGTGATCTTGGCGGCGGTCGCGCCGAGGTGTTCGGCGTGGCCGAGCGGGCGGGCGTCTTGCTCGATCATCTCGGCGTACAGGCTGATGGCGGCGAGTGGGTTGCGGACCTCGTGTGCGATCCCTGCCGCCATCTGTCCCAAGGCGGCGAGACGCTTGGAGCGTTGCAGCTGCGCGTCGGCCGAGGCGAGCTCCTCGCGGAGGCGGAGAACTTCGCCCTGGAGGGTTTCGTGGCTGTGCTGGAGCCGCTCGGTGACCGCGTGGTACGCCTCGATGATTTCGCGCAGGTCGCCGCCGGAAGAAGCGGACGCTTCTTTTGAAGCCTGGGGAGGCGTTTCGAGACTCGGCGCGGCGGCGGCGTGCACGCTCAGCCTCGCGCGTCGGTGAAGCGGGGTTGGCGCGTCTGCGGCGCGGCGTGCTTGTAGGCCGAGAGCGCCGCGGGCGTACGCGAGATCTTGCCGAGTTCTTGCCGCACGGCTTCGCGGCCCTGTGTGAGCCGCTGCTTGTCCTGTTCGTCCTGCGCGATGATGGTTTCGAGCAATTCCTGCACGTCGTCGACGAGCCGCCGCAGCGTGTTGCGGACGTCGACCGGGGCGGACTCTGCGACCTCGGACATGCGTGGC
Organism: Planctomycetota bacterium; assembly: GCA_039180415.1. GTDB lineage: Bacteria > Planctomycetota > Phycisphaerae > Phycisphaerales > Phycisphaeraceae > CAZIXN01. Next base: position 27,125 of record JBCDDH010000007.1, read on the forward strand.
CGCAACGGGGCGAGCTGTTCGTTGAGCGTGGTCAGCGCTTCGACGTGCGATTGCCGTTCGCCCAGCACGGCGAGGAGCCGCTCGGGCTGGCCGGCCTCGACGAGCGCTTGCTGCTGATCGGAGAGCGCTTTGAGTTGTTGGTAGTGGTCGCGTTGCCGAGTGAGCAGATCGACGAGCGTGTTCGCTTCTTTGGCCTGTGGGGCAGCGGCGAATCCGGTCGCGGCGAAGCCGCCTGGGGGTGGTGTCATCCTTGACGCCCTCTGCCGATTGGCGGTGGGGAGGCGGTGGCGTCCTGCCGATGCCTCAGACTCAGGCGACATCGGCACAACTTGCGCGGCGGCATGAAGGAAAAGTCATGGGCTCGCAGGACTTGCGCGGCCCGCTCGCGATTAGCGGTCGAGCCGTCGCTTGCCCACTAGATGTTGGGGTTCGCCCGGGAAACCGATGTGGAAAACCGGATGATGCCGACGTGAATCGGCCCTGGCGCGGCCTTGGGGCGGTTTTCCGGACACTGGCTATACAGGATGTTTTAATCTCCTTTTCATAGGCCCGATCTCGCACTAGCATTTGCGAGGTTGCGAGAGCCAGAGACGGGCAGGCCGCCCGTCGAAGATTCGCCGCCGGATCGGCCAAGGACGGTCGATGCCGACGTGACGCGTTTGGAATGGCGACTGGTTCGGCGTCGTCGGGGTACGGGGCGGCGCTTCATCTTCTCGGAAACACCCCGATGATTGGCCAATTGATCCTGCCGGTGACCGCGACCGGTGACGACGGCGCCTTGCGTGCCGTGCTCCGCGACGATCTGTCCTGGCAGTGCGACGACCCCGAGTGGGCCAACCTGCTCAACGCTCAGTTTCCTGGCCCGATGGATGCGCACCGCAGCGTGTCGGCGGGGCGGTTCCTGCTGTACCGCGCGGCCGAGCGGTTGTCGGCGCGGGTGGTGCTGCGCCACGACGAACCGCGTCTCGAGATGGCTTAACCGCCTCACAAAACGCGGCCCGAATTAACCGGAACAGATCAGCCGAACCGGCCGGTGATGTAGTTTTCGGTTTGTTGGCTGTTGGGCTTGGTGAACAGTTGGGCCGTCGGGCCGAACTCGATCAACTCGCCTTGGAAGAGGAAGGCGCAAAAGTCGCTGGCCCGAGCGGCCTGCTGCATGTTGTGCGTGACGATCGCGATCGTGTACTTCTTCTTCAGGTCGGCCATCAGGTCTTCGATCGCCACCGTGGATTTAGGGTCGAGCGCGGAGCAAGGCTCGTCCATCAGCAGGACCTCCGGCTCGGCGGCGATCGCGCGGGCGATGCACAGACGCTGCTGCTGACCGCCGGACAGGCCCAGCGCGGACTGCTTGAGCCGGTCTTTCACCTCGTCCCAGAGGGCTGCGCCGCGGAGCGATTCCTCGACGATCTCGTCGGTCTCCGCCTTGGTGAGTTTGAGGTGCAGCCGAGGCCCGAACGCCACGTTGTCGTAAATGGTTTTGGGGAACGGGTTGGGCTTCTGGAAGACCATCCCGATCACGCGGCGAAGCGTCACGACGTCGATGGACTTGTCGAGCAGGTTTCGGCCGTGCATGTCGATGTGGCCCTCGGCGCGGGCGCCGGGGACCAGGTCGTTCATGCGGTTGATCCAGCGGAGGAACGTGGACTTGCCGCAGCCGGACGGGCCGATGAACGCGGTGACGCGTTTGTCGGCGATGGGCATGGAGATGCCTTTGCAGGCCTGGAAGTCGCCGTAATAGCAGTTGAAGTCCCGGATATCGATGAGCGCGGGAGCGTCGCCGGCTTGGGACAGGTCGTCGGACTGGAGCCCCAGCGCGGCGGTCGGTGGGGGCGGCGCGGCGCGCTGCGTGGGTGGGGAGGGTTCGCCGGGGGTGGTGGTGGGGGGGTCGGTCATGAGCGCGTAGCGGGTGGTCGCGTCGGGTTTCATGGTACGGGCTCCGGCGGACGGGGGTTCTGGCGGGGCGTACCGGACGCTTCGTGGACTCGGCGTCGGCGTGAAGTCAGTTCTTCTGCGTGTACTTCTGGCGGATGAACACGGCCACGGCGTTGAAGGTCAGCAGCACCGCGAGCAGCACGATGATCCCCGCCGCCGCCGCGTCGCGGAAGCCTTCCTTGGGCATGCCGGTCCACTTGAAGATCTGCAGCGGCATGGCCGAGAAGCTATCCATCAGTGTGCCATCGCCGAAGCCCGGCTTGGGGCCGGGGACGAACGTGATGAACACCGCGCCGAGCATGAGCAGCGGGGCGGCCTCACCGATCGCCCGACTCATCGCCAGGATCGATCCGGTGCAGATCCCCGGGATCGCCCCGGGGAGCACCACCTTCGAGATGGATTGCCACTTGGTGCCGCCGAGCGCCAACGCCCCGGCTCGCACACTCGGCGGTACCGAGCGCACCGCCTCCTGGCTGGAGACGATGATGATCGGCAGGATGACCAGCATCAGCGTCAGCCCGCCGGTAAACAGGCCACGGCCGAACGGTAATTGGACGTAGTACCAGCGCCGGTGGTCGATTGGCGTCGCGGCGGTGCCGGCGGCGATGATCATGTCCGCGCCCGCGGCGATCAACTCGACGTCTTTGAGCTCGGCGGTTAGTGCCCGCCGCGCCCGAACCAATGGCATGCCTTTGAGGCCGTCCATCGCCAGGAACTGGGCCGTAGCGATTTCCGCGAGTCGTTGCGGGTCGGCCGAGAGGTCCGCGCCGACGAACACGGCCTCGGCCATGGCGGCGGCTTTCGTTTCGTCGATCACGGCGGGCTCGCGTTTGCCGTTGATCTGCGAGGCGCGGATCTCGTCTTTGATCCGGTCTTCGAGCAGATCGACGTTCCGGTCCACGGACGCGCGGAGCGGGGCGACTTCGTCCGGCGTGAGCACCTGCACATCGGCGACGTCGGCGCCGGGCCGCGGCGCGACGAGGAACACCTGGTCCGCCGACGCGGGCCGGCCGCTCATCGCGGATTCTTCGCTGGCGGTTTCGGCGTAAAAGAACGTGTCCCCCAAGCCCTGGTAGGTGTAGTACCACGCCTGGCCGACCTTGATCCACGGATCGCCGGTGCGGTCGGCGAAGAGCACGAAGTTCGCGAAGACCGTCAGCCCGAGGATGCCGTACACGATCGAGGGCACGCCGGCGAGGTTGGTGATGTTCATCTGCACGAAGCCGTGCAGCCGGCGGAGCGTCGGGTGCTTGGGCTGGTACTCCTCAAGCAGAACGGCGGTGCCCACGCCCAGCGGGATCGCGGTGATAGCGCAGATGACCAGCAGCCAGATCGTCCCCGCGATCGCGGGGGCCATGCCCGCCATGAGCGGGTCGGAGCTGTGAAACCCCGTGAGGAACTCGCCGAAGTGCATGAACAGCCGGGGGCCCCCGCGGTAGGTGATCGCGAGGATGAGCGTGAGCAGCACGACGATCGCGAGCAGCGCGGCGGCGATGCAAAGGACCTGAAAATACTTGTCCTTGGCCATCCGCGGCGCGTTGGGTCGGGGCGTGTACTTGCTGGGGGGCGCGGCCGGAGCCGCGGGCGTGGGGGCCGGCTTGGCGGGGGGCGGTTGGGGGTTGGCGAGCGAAGTCATGTCGGAGATTCCTTCGCGGTCAGTCGTAGGCCTGCCGGAAGCGTTTGCGGATTACCCCGCCGAATACCGTCAGGATCAGCGTGATCAGGAACAGCATGAACGCCACCGCGAACACCGAGTAGTACTCGACGCTGGCGTGGCTGACGTCGCCCAAGAAGATCTGCACGATGAAGCCGGTCATCGTCTGGGTGTCGGTGGTGATGTCGAACAGCGAGCCGGGGTCTTCGCCCAGGTTCGGCGGCAGCGAACCGGCCGCCAGCGCCACGATCATCGTCTCGCCCACCGCCCGGGCGATGGCCAGCAAAAACGCCGCGACGATCCCGGACAGGGCGGCGGGCAGCACGACCTTCGTCGCCGTCTCGAATCGCGACGACCCCAGCCCGTACGAGCCTTCCCGCAGCGCCCGGGGCACCGCTCGCAGCGCGTCTTCGCTCAGCGACGTCACGATCGGCAGGCACATGATGCCCACCGCCAGCCCCGCCGAGAGCACGTTGTACGTGCCGAAATCCAGCGGGTTCCACGCCTGCGTCACCGGGTTGCCGTCCGAGCCGATCACCGGTTGGCCGGTCGCTTCGTCGACGATTGTGACCTGGAGCCAATCCCACCGCAGCAGCACCGGCGTGATGAACGTCAGCGCAAAAAAGCCGAACACCACGGTCGGCACCCCCGCGATCACTTCCAGCACCGGTTTGATCACCGCCCGAACCTTCGGCGACGCGTACTCGCTCAGCCAGATCGCCACCATCAGCCCCAGCGGCAGCGCGAACAGCATCGCCACCGTCGCGACCTGCAGCGTGCCCGCGATCAACGGCCAGATCCCGAAGTGCTTCTCCGCGCCCAGCAGCGGGTTCCATTCGAGGCCGGTCAGGAACTCGCCGAGCGTCACCGTCACCTCGTCGCCCGCCACGTCGGTGATCGTGTGGCCGAAGAAGTCCGCGGCGTTGCTCAGCAGGATGTACAGGATCATCACCATCGTGCCGACGGTGAACACGCCGCACGCGATCAGCAAGCCCACGACGCACCGCTCGCGGACGTCACGCAGCTTCGTGTTGCGTTCCCGGCCCCGCCGTGGCGCGCTCGAGTCGCTCGGGCCTGCCGGCAGCGAAGAACCTCGGGGCAAAGCGGTCATGGCGTGCGAGAGTGGCGTCGGAACGAGGCAGACACGCCCGGCGGGCGTGTGCGGGCCCGGAACAAGCCGCGGCGGCGGGTGTCTCACCGCCGCCGCGGAACGTTTTCAATCTCCTCTGGGGCCGGCGTGTCGCTCACGCCGAACGGTTCAGTTGTAGGCCTCGACCACCGAGGCGCCCTCGCCGGCTTGGTGCATGATCGAGCCGGTGTGGCCGTGTTCGATGTTGTGCAGCGCGGCGTCGGTGACCGACTCGGGCAGACGGACATAGCCGACTTCCTCGGCCATTTCCGGGCCGATGTCGAAGTAGAAATCCACGAAGGCCCTGACCGCGGGCTTGGCCAGCGATTCCTTGTTGACGTAGATGAACAGCGGGCGGCTGAACGGGTTGTAGCTGCCGTTCTCGATGGTCTCGGGCGTGGGGCCAACGAACTCACCGGCGCTGTTCTTGATCTTGACGGCTTTGAGGCTTTCCGAGTTGGCGAAGTAGTACGAGCTGCCAAAGAAGCCGATGCCGCCGCGCTCGCCGGTCACGCCGGTCACGAGCACGTTGTCGTCTTCCGAGACGGACACGTCGCTGCGGATCGCGCCCTTCTTGCCCGCGACGACTTCTTTGAAGTAGTCGAAGGTGCCCGAGTCGGTGCCCGGGATGTACATCTTGATTTCGACGTCGGGGAAGCTCGGGTCCACATCGGACCAGTTCTTGACGGAGTCCTGGTTCTCGGAAAGGAAGATCTTCTGGAGCTGTTCGACGGTCAGCTCGCTGGCCCAGTCGTTGGACTTGTTCACCACGATGGACAGGCCGTCGTAAGCGACGGGCACTTCGAAGAACTCGATCCCGTTCGCCGCGGCGGCGTCGGCTTCTTTGCTCTTGATCGGGCGGGAGGCGTTGGAGATGTCGGTCTCGCCGATGGTGAACCGCTTGAAACCGCCGCCGGTGCCCGAGACGTTGACGACGACGTCGACGCTCGAATACTCGTTGGAGAACTCACGCTGGACAGCCGCGGTGATCGGGCCGACGGTCGACGAGCCGTCGATCTCGACGTTGCCGGTCAGCTGCGCCGAGGCGGGGAACGCGAGGCCGGCGGTAAGCGCGGCGCCGCCGATGATGCCGGTCAAGGTCTTGAGGGTCATGTGCGTGGATCTCCTGATCACGAAGCGATGATGGGAAGCGGGCCGCCGACTCCGGTGACCACGTGCGAAAGGCTAATCCGGGCTTGCGAGCGTTGTGTCAGCGTTGTGTGAAAACATCGAACGCCGCTTTTGGAATCCAATCAAAACCCAAAAACCATCCCCCGGCTCGTAAATACCCTCGGTTCTTGCGGAGAACCACGATTGGACGATACTGCCTCTATGTCCGCTCACCCACCGCTCCGAATCGCCGTGGCCGCCGTTGTGGTTGCGGCGTTCACGCTGCCGGCGTGCGAATCGACCAACCCTTTCGCGGGGCCGGACGATCAGTCCGTTTTGCTCACCCTCGTTCAAGGGCTCAGTGGTCCCACGCCCAGCCAGACCGCCCGCCAGGTGTTCGACCGGGAGGACCCCGACGTCCGCCGCCGCGCCATCGCGATGCTCAGCGCCGCCGAGTGGGGCGGCGAGTCGGAATACCTGGCCGTGTACCGCCTGATCCTCACCGATCCGGACCCTACCGTTCGCGCCGCGTGCGCCGCCGCGCTGGGCCGGCACGGCGAGCCGGGCGACGCGCTGCTGGTTGGTAACCAGCTCGACGCCGAGGAAGCGTTCCTGCGTTGGGAGGCCGCCAAGGCGCTGCGTCGGCTCCACAACCCGGTGGCCGTGCCGCGGCTGATCGAGACGCTGCAAACCGACGAAGACCCCGACGCCCGCATGGCCGCCGCCGAGGCGTTGGGTCAGTACCACCGGCGCGAGGTGTTCGACGCCTTGGTGTCCGCGCTCACCGAGCCCGAGTACGGCATCGCCCACGCCGCCCGCGGTTCGTTGCACACCCTCACCGGTCACGACGCGGGCTCGGAGCCCCGCGATTGGCGCACGTTCGCCGCCGAAAACCCAAGCGACCTCTTCGCAAACGCCCGGCCCTACACCTACCGCGGCTACATCGCTCCGCCCGGCCTCTTACAAAGAACTTGGCAAAAGGCCGCCTTCTGGGAAGAGCCCGAGTCCAACGAGCAGACGCCCGAAGGCATGGAGAGCGATTCGCCGTCTTGACCCTCGCTCTCCAGCGCAAGTCGCGATCCGCCGCGTGCCAAGTCAAACTCGAGCGGCAAGCCGGAAGTTGATTCCGCGGTGGCCCGGTCGCTTCAGCGGCCAAGGCTACAAAGACGCGCGATCCCGCGACCGCCTCAACTCCGCGTCAGCCATTCGGTTTCCAGCGGCTCGAGTTCGTCACGGAGGCGTTGGCGTTCTTCGGCGAGCGCTTTCATCTTTTCCCCGTCGCTGTACACGGCCGGGTCGTTCATCGAGAAGTCGATTTCCGTGAGCCGCTCCTCGATCTGCGCGATGCGTTGTTCGAGCTTCTTCTGCGGCAGGCCCGCGTGCGGCGATTTCTTCTTCGGTTTAGTCGGCTTGGGTTTGGCGGCCGGTTTTTTGGCTTCGGGCTTGCTTTTTCTAGGCGATTCCGGCGTCGGGGGTGCGGCCGGCGGTTGGGCCTCTAGCCACTCGCTGTACGTGCCCAGAAATACCTCGGCCTTCCCGTGGCCGTCGAAGACGATGAGTTGGTCGACCAGGTGATCCAGCAGCATCCGGTCGTGCGTGATCAGGATCAGCGTGCCCTCGGCCCCGGCGTTGTTCGCGGTGGTGCTGTACTTCTTGCTGGGCGTGGTGTAGCGGCGCAGCGCTTCTTCCAGGCGCTCGGCGCTGGGGATGTCGAGGTGGTTCGTCGGCTCGTCGAGGACCAGCAGGTTGTGGCCCTTGCACATCAGCCCGGCCAAGACGGCGCGGGCGCGTTCGCCGCCGGACAAGACGTTGAGCGCCTTGTCCTGCTCGTCGCCGCGGAAGAGGAACGCTCCGGCCAGGTCGCGGGCCTCTTGTTCCGTGTCGGAGGGCACGAACGAACGCAGGTACTCGACGACCGATTTGGACAGGTCGAGGTGTTCGTGGGTCTGCTTGAAGTGGCCGACGTCGACCTGCGCGCCGAGCTTCGCGCTGCCGGACGTGGACGCTTGTTCGCCGAGCAGGCAGCGGATCAGGGTGGATTTGCCCGCGCCGTTGGGCCCGATGACGCCGACCTTCTCGCCGCGTTTGAGGTCGAGGGAGAGGCCTTCGAACAAGGGCTTGTTCTCGTAGGCCTTGCCGAGGTTTTCCGCGACGACCACGTGGTCTCCGCTGCGGGCCTTGGGGTCGAACGTGAGCTTGATCGCGTCGAGCTCCATCGGCGGCTCGATGGCGTGGTCGCGGATGAATCGGTTGAGCCGGGTCTCCCGGCCGCGGGCCTGCTTGGCGCGCTGGCCGGCCTTGAACTTGGCGATGAACTGCTTCTCGCTCTTGATCTGGGCCTGCTGCTTCTCGTAGGCGCGGCGCTGCTCTTCGATCCGTTCGGCGCGGAGCTGGCGGAACTTCTCGTAATGGCCCGGGTATTCGACCATCACGCCGTCTTCGAGCTCGTAGATCTTGGAGACCACGCGGTCGAGCAGCCAGCGGTCGTGGCTGATGATCAGCACGGCCCCGCGGTAGTCGGCGAGGAAGGCTTCGAGCCATTGCCGGCCGGCGATGTCCAGGTGGTTGGTCGGCTCGTCGAGTAGCAGGATGTCCGGCTCGGTGAGCAGCAGCTTGGCGAGCGCGAGGCGGCCGCGTTGTCCGCCGGAGAGGTCGCCGCACTTGACCTTAAACAAGGCGTCTTCGAGGCCCAGGCCGTGCAGGGTCTCGTCGATCTTGTGATCGACCGCGTAACCGCCGGATGAGGCGACCTGCTCTTCGAGTGCGGCGTATTGCTTCATGACGCGGTCGAGGGCGTCTTCGTCGCCGTACACCGCGGGGTCGCCCATCTGCTCCGAGAGCGCCTCCATTTGCGTGTGCAGGTCGGCGAGCGCGGCGAAGGCGGCGCCGGCCTCTTCACGGAGGGTCTTGTCCGGGTCGAGCGCGTGGTCCTGGTGGAGGTACCCGGCGGTGGAGCCGCGGGCCAGCTGGATCTGCCCGGCGTCGGGCTTGGCGTTGGAGAGGCGGGCGGCGGCGATCTGCGCCTCGGTGAGCGAGACCGAGGCGATCATCTTGAGCAGGGTGGACTTGCCGCAGCCGTTGCGGCCGACGAGTCCGACGTGTTGGCCGGCGTCGAGGGTGAGGTTCACGCCGTCGAGCAGGACGCGGTCGCCCAGGGCGTAGGTGACGTTAGCAACGGAGAGCAGGGCCATGTCGAAATACGAAGTTCGAAGTCCGAAGGTCGAAGGGCGGAAGCCCGCAGCTTATTCGGATTCCGCTTGGGCTTGATGCTCGCCTTCGAGTTCGTCGGCTCTCGATTGGAGGCGTGTCACCTCGTCGTACTTCTCCGCGGCGCGGTCGAGCTGGTACTCGACGTTGACCGAGTGGATGGCGTAGATCGCGGAGATGGGCAGGCCGGCTTGCGCGAGGGCGTCGGCGACCATGTGGTTGCAGTTGTGCAGGACGATGTACTTCCGGCGGGGGTTGGCGGTCAAAAAAGCGGAGTCGTCGCCGTAGATGCCGGGCTGTTCGACGAAAGCGATGGGTTCTCCGCGGTCGTCCAAAGCGAGGTGGCGGAGCAGGAAGTCGGTGAGTTTTTGGTAGCCGGCTTCGGAGAGCTCGACGCGGAACAGGGCGACGTTCCAGCCGTCGAAGAAGGTCGGCGGGTCGGTAGGTAGGGCCCAAACGTGGTTGACGGACGTCGTGGGCCAGAGCAGGGCGGCGAGGGTGAGGCCGGAGGTTTTGGTCTGCTCGTCGGACTTGTAGTAGGCGTCGTCGCCCCAGCCGAACTCGTGCCAGGCGGGGTCGGGTTGGCCGCGTCGTTCGAGCTCGTCGCGCCAGGGTTGGAGGGCGGCGTCGAGTTGAGGCAGCAGGGCGGCGTCGGGCAGGACGACGCCGGAGTGCCAGTGGTTGGCGGTGACGTAGATCGTGTGGGTCGGCTGGCCGGGCGCGGCGACGGACGGCGGGAAGCGATCGGACCGGGCGGTGCGGCAGCCGATCAGGGTGACGGCCGTGAGCAGAAGCAGGCCGACCAGGCCGGCGTGTCTGCCCCTTTCGGCGGATGGGCGGTCGACGCGGAGCATCGGCTCAGGCGCTGCCGCTCATGTCGACGGCCCCCGCGTGGGCGACCTCGGGCTTCTGGTAGGTGCTCTTGGCCTTGAGTTTTTCGAGCAGCGCGTCGTAGGCAGCGCGGTCGGTGGGGATGGCGACGGGCCGGTGTTGCAGGCCGGACATGAGCATGGCGTTGCCGAGTTCGAGGCCGGCGATGCCCTCGGTACCCGCGGCGATCAGGTCGTCCTGCGTGCCGCCGTTGGCGATGGTCTCGATGAAGTTGGCGGTGATGGGCTGATGATCCATGCCGTCTTGATCCGGCGGGGTGATCTGCATCCGGGTGCTAGGCACGCTGGGGAAGCGTTCGGGGCAGTTTTTCGTGAACGCGTCGACGGGTTCGTCGGCCCGGAGGTAGGTGAGGGTTTCTTCGCCGAACTCGGCGTGGGCGATGAGCGTGCCGTGGGTGCCGACGATCTCGAGGCGGTTGATGCCGGGCGTTTGGCCGGTGGAGGTGACGAACGTGCCGGTCGCCCCGTTGGCGTACTTCAGGATCGCGGTCACGTCGTCCTCGACTTCGATGTCGTGGTATTTGCCTAGCGAGACGTCGGCGGTGACGGACGCGGGGCTGCCCAGGAACCAGCAGAGCAGGTCGAGGTTGTGTGGGCATTGGTTGAGCAGGACGCCGCCGCCTTCGCCTTGCCAGGTCGCCCGCCAGCCGCCCGAGTCGTAATAGGCTTGGGTGCGGAACCAGTTGGTGATGGTCCACGAGACCCGCATCAGCTCGCCGATCGAGCCGTCGGAGCACAGCCGCTTGACTTCCTTCCAGAGCGGGCGGGTGCGTTGGTTAAACATCGCGGCGTAGAGCAGCTTGGGGTGTTTTTTGATGGCTTGCTCGTACGCGGCGTTGGTTCGCTCGGCGGCGAGCGCGGTGACGGCGACGGGCTTTTCGGTCAGCACGTGGACGCCGTGTCGGAACGCGAGCTCGGCGTAACGCGGGTGGTCGTAGTGCGGGCAGGCGATAAACACGGCGTCGATGTCGCCGGACGCGATCATGGCTTCGGCGTCGAGCCAGGCCTTCGCGCCGGTGTCTTCGACGATCGGGTCGAGCAGGTCCTGCGTGACGTCGGACACGGCGGCGAGCGTGAGCCCGGGGATCTGGTCGTAGTAACCACGGTGCGCGGTGGCCATCGAGCCGGCGGCACCGATGACGCCGAGGCGGACGGTGGGGGAAGCGGTAGACATCGAAGCGTTCTCCGGGGAGGGATACGCAAGCTATCGAAAGGCGGGTCGTTTGTGTGATCGACCGGTCGAGATTTGTCCGGGGCGGTCGCGGTTCCGGGCGGAAGGCGGCTGTGATACGGTGTGAGATTCGTCGTTCGAAACGGGCCTGGGCCGGGCGCCCGGGGCCGTGAAGCCCGACCCGGAGGTCGCCGCCATGTTTGAGTCCATCGAAGCCGCACCGCCCGACGCGATCCTGGGGATCTCGGAGGCATACCGCCGGGACGAGCGGGCCACGAAAATCAATCTGGCGGTCGGCGTCTACAAGAACGCCGACGGCCAGACGCCGGTGCTGGACGCGGTGAAAGCGGCGGAACGCCGGATGCTCGAACGCCAGACGACCAAGTCGTATCTGCCGATCGACGGTCCGCCGGCGTACGGGTCGGCGGTGCGTCGGCTGTTGTTTGGCGCGGGGCACGCGTTGGCGGACTCGACCCGGGCGAGGACGGCGGCGAGCCCTGGCGGTACGGGGGCGCTGCGGGTGGCGGCGGATTCTCTCCAAGCGAACCACCCGGGGGCGGCGGTGTGGCTGACGACGCCGACATGGGCCAACCATCCGCAGATCTTCGCGGCGGCGGGCGTCGAGACCAAGACGTACGCGTGGCTGGACGCGACCGGCTTCGCGCTCGACTTCGACGCGGTGCTCGCCGATTTGGCGAAGGTCCCCGCCGGCGACGTGGTCCTGCTGCACGGCTGCTGCCACAACCCCACGGGCGTCGATCCCACCGCGGCGCAGTGGCGGGCGATCGCGGAGGCGCTCGCGGGCCGGGGCGTGCTGCCGCTGCTGGACTTCGCCTACCAGGGCTTCGGCGGGGGCTTGACCGACGACGCGGCCGGGCTGCGGGCGATCGCCGGAGCGTGCGACGAACTGCTGGTGTGTTCGAGCTATTCGAAGAACTTCGGGCTGTACAACGAACGGGTGGGCGCGCTGACCGTGGTGGCCGGCTCGGACAACGCGGCGGCGGCGGTGATGTCGCGGGTGAAGCAGTCGATCCGGCGGAATTTCTCCAACCCGCCCGCGCACGGCGTCGGCATCGTGCAGACGATTCTGGACGACGCCGAGTTGTCCGCGCAGTGGGAAGCGGAGCTCGCCGCGATGCGGGAACGGATTCATGCGATGCGCGGGGCGTTGAAGTCGGGACTCGACGAACGCGACGTGTCGCTCTCGCCCGACGGCAACGCCTTTATCACCACGCAAAGCGGGATGTTCACGATGTCCGGGTTGGACCGCGGGCAGGTCACGCGGCTCGCGGACGAGTTTGGCATCTACGTCGTGGGCGACGGACGGATCAACGTCGCGGGGATCACGCCGGGCAATGTGGGTACGCTCTGCGATTCGATCGCGGCGGTGACTTCGAACTAAACCTCCATGCACGAGAACATCCCCGGCATCTTGAGCCAGCTCTCCGAGCGGATCGTGTCGATCGGCCGCGCGTTGCGTTACGACGCGCGGCGGGCCGAACACACCGAACTCAAGGAGAAAATGAACGCGCCGGACTTCTGGAACGACCCCGACGCGGCGAACAAAATCGTCGCCCGGATGAAGGGTATCGCCCGGATTATCGACCCGGTGGACGAGTTGCGGGGCAAGATCGAGGACGCGTCCCTGCTGTGGGAGATGGCCGAGGAGGCGGGCGACGACGAGAGCAAGACCGAAGTCGACGCGCAGCTCGACCCGATCGCCGAGCAGCTCGATCAGTTGGAGGTCACGTCGCTGCTGTCGGGCAAGTACGACGACCGCAACTGCTACTTGAGCATCCAGAGCGGGGCCGGGGGGACCGAGGCGGACGACTGGGCCGAGATGCTGATGCGGATGTATCTGTACTACTGCGAGAAGCAGGGCTGGGGCGTCAGCGAGGTCAGCAAGACGCACGGCACGGAGGCGGGCATCAAGGAAGTGACGCTCTACGTCGAGGGGCCGCTGGCGTACGGCTACCTCTCGGCCGAGTCGGGCACGCACCGGCTGGCCCGCGTCAGCCCGTTCAACGCGGAGGGCAAACGGCAGACGTCGTTCGCCACCGTCGAGGCGACGCCCGAGTTCCCGGACACCGGCAAGGTCGAGCTGGACGAGAGCAAGCTGGAGACGACGCAGTTCGCGCGGTCGTCCGGCCCCGGCGGGCAGAACGTCAACAAGGTCGCCTCGGCGATCCGGCTGGTCTACCACTACGACGCGCAGAACACGCTGACCGTGGTGTGCAGCGTCGAACGCAAGGCTGAGCAGAACCGCAAGCAGGCGCTGTCCATCCTCAAGGGCAAGATCGAGCTGCTCGAAGAGCAAAAACGGCAGGCCGAGATGGACGCGGCAACGGGCGGGGGCGTCGACCGCGGCTGGGGCTCGCAGATCCGCAGCTACGTGTTCTACGACAACCGCGTCAAGGACCACCGCACGGGGTTCGAGAAGGGTAATCCGCAGACCGTGATGGACGGAGACCTGCATGGGTTCGTGGAGGCCGAGCTGCGGCGGCGGGCGCAGGCCGGGGGCTGAGCTCGTGCGGGCCCGCGTTGCGGCGGGTTTTCTGGGGGCGACAGGAAAGTGAAGCGGGGGTGAGTTATCGGCCGATGTCCGGTTTGTGTCCGATGATGCTGTCGATATCGCGCCGCCCGAACCGGCTGCCCCCGAGGGGGCGGTAGACATCGACGGCGTGTCGTGGACGCAGCTGTGGCAGGTGCCGGCCCTGTTGCTGGGCCTGGGCATCTTCACGCTGGGCCTGTACCTGATCTATCCCAGCCACCGCCCGCCGGAATACGACCGGATGCTCGACGACGCGGACGCGCTAATCCGCACCGAGTCGCCCGAGGCGTTGGCGACGGTGCGGGAGAAGCTCGACACGATCCAGGCGGAGTTCCCGGTGTACCCGCCGGAGACCGACGCGATCCGCGGCCGGTTCTGGCAGTACGCCGGCGATTTGAATTACTTGGATTTGCGGCTGAATCAAGAGGCCGTGGTGAACACCGAGAACACGGTCAAGAACCGCGAGCGGGTGCTGGACTACTACGACCGGGCCCGCACGTTCGGCCACGAATTGGACGCCCGGTCACGGCGGTGGCGGGCGATGACGCTGCTGGACCTGGATCGGCCGGACGAGGCGCTGGCGATGGTGGACGACCTGGACCCGCTCCGGCCCGACCACCGCTACGGCATCGTTCGGCAGCTGATCGAGCGTCAGGCCAGCGAGCCCGATCCAGATTTTGCGACGCTCGAAACGCTGCTGCAACGCTTCGATCGGGAGCTGGCCCGCGAGAGCGACGATCAGGCCCGGCTGGACCAGCGCGTCTGGGCCGTCGCGCTCAAGGCCCGGCGCTACCTCGACGCCGGCGATCCCGAGGCCGCGATCGATCACCTGAATCTCGAGACGCAGCGTCTCCGCGCTTCGGGCCGTAGCGACGTGCCGGAGTTGATCACGCTGCTTGCGGACGCGCACCGGCTCGACGAGAGCCACGAAGAAGCCCGGCGGCTGTTTCTGCAAGCGCAGCGGATGCTCCCTAACGGCGACGCGCTCAACGCGGCGGTTTTGCTGGGCTTGGCGGAGATCGAGCGGGTCGCCGGCGGCGACGGCTACGCCGAGCGGGCCCACGAGCTGTACCGTCAGGTCGAGCGTGGGCACCCGGGCAGCGAGCTGGTGATCGACGCGCTGATCGGTCAGGCCGACCTGGAGAACCAGACCGGCCGGCATGGCGAATCCATCGACCACTACCGGCAGGCCGTCGCACGGCTCCGGGTGGACACCCCGGCTTGGGACCCGCGGCGCACGGCCGTGATCGAGCAGGTCGCCGCGCACGTCGACCGGGCGCGGGAGCAGTCGCGCTTCGCCGATGCCCTGGACTTGCTCTCCGTGGCGGCGCCCTTGTACGGGTCGACGCTGCCGGCCGAGATCGTCAAGCAGTTCGCCCAGACCCACGAAGCGATCGCGGAGCAGCGGCTCGCCCGCGGCGACGAGCTCGACCCGTTGACCTGGACGGGTCCCGGCGACCCGCCCGAGCAGGCCCGCCGGTTGGCGTACCAGGACGCGGCGACGAACTTCGGGAAGTCGGCCGAGTTCTTCTTGGAGCACGCCCGCCGGGTCGTAACGATCGACGATTTGGAGCACGGCGGTTCGCTTTACGCCGCCGCTCGCAACTTCGACCGGGCTCAGCTCTGGGACCAGGCGATCAAGACTTACGACGAGTTTCTTGCCACCCGCGCTCGCGACGGAAAATACCTGCAAGCCCAGCACCAACTCGCCGCCGCATATCAGGCGGACCGGCAGTACCAGGCGGCGATCGATCTTTTTCAAAACCTGCTCGACGAACACCCCACCAGCCAATGGGCGATGGCGTCACTGGTGCCGTTGGCCCGCAGCTATCTGGCGATCGATCGACCGGCCGACGCGATCGCCACGCTGCGGCGGGTGTTGGAGAACAACCCCGCCGTGACCCCCGATTCAGATACGTACCGCGAGGCGCTGATCGATTTGGCCCGGACGTACTACGTGATGGGCGAAGACGAGCCGGTCATGTTCGCCCGGGCGATCGAATATCTCGAGGAGGGCGTCCAGCTCTACGGCGATCGTCGCGAAGGCCCGGAGCTGTACTACCTCCTGGGCGACGCGATGCGGCTGAGCACGGCCGAGTTAGACGCGCGGCTGGCGCTGTCGATCCCGCAGCGGCAGCGGCGGGAGATCGAGGCCGAACGCGACCGGCGATTGGCCGAGGCCCAGCGGCATTTCGGCACCGCCCGCTCCGCGCTCGAGGCCCGGCACGAACTGGCGCTCGGCCCGCTGGAAAAACTCTACCGCCGCAACGCGTGGTTCTATGAGGCCGACGCGGCGTTTCAGCGGGGCGATTTCCCCGCGGCGATCGACCAGTACCGCGACGCGGCGGGCCGGTGGCAGGGCGACCCGGCGTCGCTGGTGGCCTGGGTCCAGATCGTGAACGCCTACTGCGAGATGGGCAACTTCGCCGCGGCGAAAACGGCGAACAACCAAGCATTGCTCCTGCTCGAACGCATCGACGACGACGCGTTCGACCGCCCGGAGGTGCCGATGACCCGCCGTCATTGGCAAGACTGGCTCCGGTGGACCAGCGAGCTGGACCTGTTCGAGCAGCGGGCGGCGTTCGCGGAGTAAGTCGGGCCTCACCCGACCCGGCCCCGGTCGCCAAATCTGCACGAGTGCCGCGGCGACCGCCGATAACAATTCAACGTTGCGTCGGCGCGGCTGTCGCTCGTTCCTGATCCACGCCTCCCGTACCCCCCATGGACCTCGGCCTGATCTTCGGCTTCATCGGCACCTGGGCCTTGGTCCTGGTCGCGATGCTTATGGGCGGCAAGGTCGGCATCTACGTCGACGTGCCCTCGGTGATCATGGTGTTCGGCGGGTCGATCACGGTGGTGCTGTTCTGCTACCCGATGGGGTACGTGAAGGGCATCGCCAAGGTCGCGATGAAGGCGGTGTTCTGGAAGAGCCAGCCCATCGACAAGCTGATCGAGGACATGGTCCGCTTCGCGGAGATCGCCCGGCGGGACGGCATTCTTTCGCTTGAGGCCCAGTGCAAGGAGATCGACGACCCGTTCGTCGTGCAGGGCATCCAGATGGCGGTGGACGGGACGGACCCCGAGCTGATCGAGGCGGTGCTGCTCAACGACCTGGACAACGTCGTCGAACGCCACGAGACGGGCAAAGGCATGTTCGACGCGATGACCAAATACGCCCCGGCGATCGGCATGATCGGCACGCTCGTGGGCCTGGTCGCCATGCTCGCGGACCTCTCCGACCCCGCGGCGATCGGGGCCGGCCTGGCGGTCGCGCTGCTGACCACGCTCTACGGCGCGATGGTCGCGAACATCCTGACCGGGCCGCTCTCCGACCGGCTCGCGCGGCGTTCTGCCGAAGAGCTCATGTACAAAACGATCATCGTCAAGGGCGTGATGAGCATCCAGAGCGGCGACAACCCGCGCGTCGTCGAGCAGAAGCTGCGGACGTTCCTGCCGCCGAACCAGCGCCCGCAGTCCGACGAAGAAGCGGCGTAGCGGCAGTGACCAGTGGCCAGTGACCAGTGGCCACTCGTTTGCTTGAACTGGCCACTGGCCACTGGACACCGGCCACTATGCCGAAAAAACACAAATGTCCGCCCGCCGGTGCGCCCGAGTGGATGACGACGTACGGCGACATGATGACGCTGCTGCTGTGCTTTTTCGTGCTGATCGTGTCGTTTTCGGAGGTTAAAAAGGAAGAGCAGTTTCAGGCGGTGGTCGAGCACATTAAGCAGGCGTTCGGGATGATGGGCGGCGGCGGGAAGATCCCGATCACCGACGACCCGACGATGTCGCTGATCAAGCGGCTGGACGCGATGCGGCTTAAGCAGGAGAAGCAGCCGAACCGCTCCAACGTCAAGGACCCCGGTCAGCAGGGCCGGGAGGCGAAGGTGACCAAGATCCGCGAGGGGATGGTCGTGGGCACGGGCGGCAAGATCAATTTCGAGCCGGCGTCGGCGGTGTTGAGCGAGCCGGTCAAGAGCGCGATCCGGCAGCTCGTCGACTCGGCGAAGATCAAGGGCACGGAGAACATCCTCGAGCTCCGCGGCCACGCCTCGGCGCTGGAGCTGCCCCCCGGCGGCGACGGCACGTTTGAGGACGCCTGGGAGCTCAGCTACGCCCGGGCCCGGGCCGTGTACGACTTCATGGTCGCCGCGGAGCCCGCGGGGTTGGGGATGCAGCCCGATCGCTTCCGGATTACGGCCAACGGGGCGCGGGAGCCGCTGGACAACCGGGCATACACCACGGCGCAGGAGCAGGCGAACCGCCGGGTCGAAATCCTGGTCAGCGAAACGCTCGTGACCGAGATGCAAGTGCCGGACGTGGCTCGTTGAGCCGGTCGGGAGCAGGGGGGCGGGGCCGGTTTCAGGCCGGAGCCTGCACCGAGAAATCACGCCGGGAAATTCATGAGCGGGTGCGAGCGAGCCGATAACCGGTTAGCCGCGCAATATCTGCGTGCCCAATCCCCGTTCCCTGAACCTCGATCCCCACCTCATGGCCGAAGAAGCCGCGAATCCCGAAGCCGAAGGCAAGAAGAAAGGCCTGCCGCTGATCCCGATCATCCTCGTGACCGCGATCATGCTGGTGGAAGCGGTGATTATCGCGGCGGTGTTCATGATGGCCGGCGGCCCCAGCGAGGTCCGGGCGGAAGGCAACCTCGAAGACACCCAGGCGGCGCTCGAGCAGCCCGTCACCGTGCTTGTGGTTGCGGACAAGTTCCAGAACACCAAATCCGGCCAAAACTTCCTGTACGACACCGAGGTCTACGCCACGGTCAAGTCCGGCCAGAAAGAGATCGCCGAGCAGCAGATCGAAGCGCTGCGGGCGAAGGTGCTGGGCGAGATCATGGTGATCTTCCGCCGGGCCGAGCCCGCCCACCTGCACGAGCCGGAGCTTTCGACGTTGACCCGGCAGGTGCGTGAGGTGCTGCAACGCAAGTTCGGCAACGCGCCCGGCGGCGACGAGCCGCTGCTGCAGGACGTGATCATCGGCAAATGCACGGAGTTCGCGGCCGACTACTAATTTCAATTCCATGCAAGGAACAGCTCACGGATGAGCGACGCCGACAAACAATCCGCCGCCGACGACATCGTCGCTCAGGCCCTGGCCGAGGCGCAGGCGGAGCTTTCCGCGATGGCGTCGGACGTGGACGCCGTCGATCCGGACGCGGACCGGTCGCGCGGTCTGGACCTGTTGGGCGACGTCGACCTGGATGTGACCATCGAGCTCGGGCGGACGCACATGCTGGTGGAGGACGTGTTGCGGCTGGGCTCGGGCAGCGTGGTCGAGCTGGACAAGTTGGCGGGCGACCCGGTGGACGTCTACGTGAACGGCCGGCGCGTCGCCCGGGGCGAGGTCATCGTGCTGAACGACAACTTCTGTATCCGGGTCAGCGAGGTGGTGACCGATCTCGAAGAACAGGCAGAGCAGGCGGGGATCGAGCAGGCATCCAACGCCGGCGGCACGGGAGACGCCGCCGGCGCTTCGGATGCGGCGGTTGAGGTGAGCGACGCCGACGCGGACGCGATCGCCCAGGCGGCGTTGGACGCGATGAGCTGAGCCTCTCGCGGAGCGACGAAGAGCACGCGGTGCGGAGCGCCGCCGGTCGGCGGAGCCGATCAAGCAGGACGTGCAGCGATGGCCAAGGAGGGCCGTGTGGTGTTGAGCAGATCATTGAGCGTCAACCTCGGTCCCAGTGGCCGGGCTTGCGTTGCGCTAGCCGCGGCGGTTTCGCTAGCGGCGGCGGTGTCGGCGCAGGCGCCCCCGGCGGCGGTGGAGACGACGAAGCCGTCGGCTCATGCGTCGCAGCGGATGGTGCAGATGGCCGAGCGCCTAGCGGGGGTGGATCGCGAAGCCGCCGCGGCCGCGGGAGACCCGACCCCCGAGGTCGTAGTAGCGCCGATCGAGTCGACGCCCTTGGGCCAAGCCCCGGTTTCGCGGAGTTCGGGCTTCAACGCGGCGGGTTTGTCCGGGGAAGAAGGTGAAACTGACGCAGGTGTGTCGCCGGCTTGGTCCGGCGGCAGCGTGCTCTCGACGCTGGCGGCGTTGGGCGTGGTGATCGGCCTGATCTTTGGCGTGCGGCTCATGCTCGCGAAGGCAACGAAGACGCCGATGGTCTCGGCGAGTTCGGCCGTGGAAGTACTCAGCCGGACGCCGGTCGCGCCGCGGAGCCACGTGCTGCTGCTGCGCGTGGGCCCGCAGGTCCTGGTGGTCGGCGAGTCGTCGGGCGGGTTGCGGACGCTGAGCGCGGTCCAGGACGAAGAACAAGTTGCGATCCTGCTTCAGGCGGTCGAATCGAGCAAGCCTCAGAGCATCGCCGGCGGCTTTTCGTCGCTCATGCACAAGTTCAGCCGGCAGTACGACGCCCCTGACGGTGACGGCGGGGCGATGTCTCCCGAAGCGTTGGTGACGCCGCCGACCGATCGCTTCGAAGCGGGCCTGGATCAGGCGGAAGCGCCGGTGGATCGGGCCCGCGACGGCCTGTCGGCTTTGGCGGGGCGGCTGCGGGTCCGCGGGGGTGGCGCGTGAGTTGGCGGGGCTTGCTCCTGCTTCTGAGCGTGATGGCGGCGCTGTGGGTGGCACCGCTGGCCTTCTCGCAGGAGAGCGACCCGACGCCGATGACGCCGATCACCCCGATCGAGGGCTTGAGCACGCTCCTGCCCGAGGGCAGCGACGCGCAGGGGCCCGGCGGTCGGCTCGACGCCACGCTCTCGATCCTGCTGCTGTTGACGGTGCTTTCGCTGGCACCGGCGATCCTCGTGATGTGTACGTGTTTCACGCGGATCGTGATCGTGCTCGCGCTGCTGCGGCAGGCGCTCGGGACCCAGAGCCTGCCGCCGTCGCAGGTGATCATCGGACTGTCGCTATTCATGACGTTTCTGGTCATGGCTCCGACGTTCGCACGGATCAACGACGCCGCGCTGCAGCCGTACCAGGCCGGCGAGATCACGCAGCTGCAGGCGTGGGCGAACGCGAAGCAGCCGCTGCGCGACTTCATGTTCGATCAGATCGAGTACACGGGGAACTGGGACTCGGTGTACATGCTGTTGGAGTACCGCGGCGTGGACTTGAGCGAGCCGGAGAAGCTCACGCGGGCGGACGTGGACATGCTCACGCTGGTGCCGGCGTTCGTGCTGAGCGAACTGAAGGTCGCCTTCCTGATGGGGTTTCGGCTGTACCTGCCGTTCCTCGTGATCGACATGGTGGTCAGCTCGGTGTTGATCTCGATGGGCATGCTGATGCTGCCGCCCGTGTTCATCTCGCTGCCGTTCAAGCTGCTGCTGTTCGTGTTGGTGGACGGTTGGGATTTGGTGGCGGGGTCGCTGCTGCACAGCTTTTGGGTGCCGGGTGGGCCATCGGGGTAGACCAGACGCTTCGCGGGCTCGGACTCGGACTCGGCGTAGCGGGGATGAACGGATTGGGCTTTGGAGTATTGATCGATGCGAATCGACGAAGCGAGCGACCTGGTGCGGGAGATGTTGACGCTGATGATCGTGGTCAGCGCGCCGATCTTGTTAGCCGCGCTGTTCGTGGGCTTGGCGATCAGCATCCTGCAGGCGGTGACGCAGGTGCAGGAACAGACGCTGACCTTCGTGCCCAAGATCCTCGCGATGGTGGTCGTGACCATCGTGATCGCGCCCTGGCTGCTGCAGGTGGTGATGGATTTTTCGACGCGGATGTTCGCCGGCGGCTAGTGAACGATGGTGGACTTGACGCCCATCCTGCACCACGCCGGCCCGTGGCTGATGGTCCTGTTTCGGCTGTCGGGGTTGTTCCTGCTAACGCCGGTGCTGGGCAGTTCCACGATCCCGCGGTACGTCAAGGCGTTGCTGGTGGTCGGCCTGTCGCTGGCGGTGTACGGCTCGCTGATCCTGCCCGGCACGCCGTCCGCGGCGCACCTGGACGCGGTGCGGTTTGCGGAGCTTTCGATCTGGGTGTTGCTGCCGCTGGCCGCGATGGAGCTGATGATCGGGTACATCATCGGCTACGGCGTCACGCTGCCGATCGTCGGCCTGCAGGCGGGCGGTGAGATCATCAACCAGCAGATGGGCCTGGGCATCGCCGGCGCGTTCAACCCGGAGCTCGACGACCAGAGCGGCGCGGTCGGGCAGCTGCTCTTCCTGCTGGGCATTTCGATCTTCCTCATGATCGGTGGGCACCTCCAGGTGATGCGGGTGCTGCTGGACAGCTTCGGGCACGTGCCGGTGGGCGGGATGACGGCGATGGGCTCGGTGGTCGAGCTGTTGCTCGGGTTGCTGTCTTCGATGATGGACATCCTGATCAAGGTGGCGGCGCCGGTGCTGACGCTGCTGTTTCTCGAGTCCGTGGCGATGGGGTTCATCACGCGCACGGTGCCGCAGATCCAGATCCTCAGCGTCGGGTTCGCGGTGCGGATCTTGATCGCGGTGGCCATGCTGACGGTGTCGGTGGCGGCGGTGGTGGCGGTGGGGCAGGCGGGCATCCACGAAGCGCTGCGAGAAATCAAGTTCCTGCTGGCACCGTGACGAAAAGCGAAGGTGCGGAGCGTTTCTCGTTCCGCGCGGTTCCGGGGGACGGGCCAAGCAGGATGCCAGGCCGGTCGCAGTTGAAAGACGTTTCGTGGTGGCGCCAGGATGGCCGAGACCAACGGACAGGAAAAGACCGAATCGGCGACGCCGCGCAAGCGGCAGAAGGCCCGGCAGGACGGCCAGATCGCCAAGAGCCAGGACCTGTCGGCGGCGGCGTCGCTCGCGGCGGCGATGATCCTGCTGTATCTGTTCGGCCGGCACATCTTCACGGTGCTGCTCGCTTCGACGCGGAGCCTGCTGGGCAACGACCTGACGGGCAACCCGACCCGGATGGACGACCTGAGCGCGATCACGGGCTACGCCGGATCGATCGCGGTCAACGCGTTGGGGCCGCTGCTGGTGGGGCTGGCGCTGGTCGCGATCCTCGCGGGCCTAGGCCAGGTGGGCTTCCTGCTGACCGGCAAGCCGATCGTTCCGAAATTCAGCAAGCTCAACCCGCTGCAGGGGGCGAAGCAGCTGGTGAACCTGCGGGCGGGCATCCGGTTTCTGCAGAGCATCGGCAAGCTGACGGTCGTGATCGCCGTGGGCTACGTGTTCATCATGTGGCAGCTGCCGGTTTTGGTCACGATGCCCGCGCTCGAGCCGGCCCAGGTCATGGGGCTTGCGGCGTGGCTGGTGTTCAAGTTGGCGGTGGTGCTGAGCGTGCTGCTGATCTTCCTGGCCGTAGCCGACTACCTGTACCAGCGCTGGCAGCAGGAGCAGGACCTCAAGATGACCAAGGAAGAGGTCAAGCGGGAGATGAAGGACATGGACGGCGACCCGATGGTCAAGCAGCGCCGGGCGCGGGTCGCGCGGCAGCTGGCCATGCAGCGCGTCGCGGCGGCGGTGCCCCAGGCGGACGTGATCGTCACCAACCCCACGCACTACGCGATCGCGCTGCAGTACGACGGCGGCACGATGCGGGCCCCCAAGGTCGTGGCCAAGGGCGCCGACTTCATGGCGATGCGTATCCGGCAGCTCGCCGCGGTGCACGGCGTGCCGCTGATCGAGCGCAAGCCGCTGGCCCGGGCGCTCTACGCCAGCGTCGAGGTGGGCCAGGAAGTGCCGGCCGAGCACTACGCGGCCGTGGCGGAAATCCTGGCGTACGTCTACCGGCTGGGCGGAAAGAAGGCGGGCTGATCTAGCGAACGATGGCGACCACGATCCCAGCATCCTCTTCCGGCGGCGTGGCCGCGTTTTGGGCGGTCTTCGAGCGCTACAAGCCGCTGCTCGTGCCCATCGCGGTGATCGGGATGATCGCGGTGATCGTGGTGCCGCTACCGATCTTCCTGATGGACGCGTTGATCGCGGCGAACATCGGCATCGCGGCGCTGATCCTTATGACGGTGATCTTCGTCAAGAGCCCGCTGGAGTTTTCGGTGTTCCCGTCGGTGCTGCTGGGCACGACGCTGCTGCGGCTGGTGTTGAACATCGCGACGACCCGGATGATCCTCAGCGCCGACGCGGGCAGCGGCGGAGCGGCGGCGGGCAAGGTGATCGAGGCGTTCGCGGAATTCGTCGCGGGCTCGTCGGTGGTGGTGGGCGTGATCCTGTTTTTGATTCTGATCATCGTGCAATTCGTGGTGATCACGAAGGGGGCGACGCGGATCTCGGAAGTCGCCGCGCGGTTCACCTTGGACGGCATGCCCGGCAAACAGATGGCCATCGACGCCGATCTGAACGCCGGGCTGATCGACGAGCAGGGCGCCAAGGCCCGCCGGGAGCAGATCTCGCAAGAGGCGGATTTCTACGGGGCGATGGACGGTGCGGCCAAGTTCGTGCGGGGCGACGCGATCGCCGGCATCATCATCACGCTGGTGAACATCTTGGGCGGATTCGCGGTCGGCGTGGCGTTGAGCGGGATGCCGGTGGGTGAGGCCGTGGAAGTGTTCACCCGGCTGACGATCGGCGACGGTTTGGTGTCGCAGCTGCCGGCCCTGGTGATCTCGATCGCGGCGGCGCTCATCGTCACGCGTTCGGGCAGCCGGGCCGACCTGGGCGAAGAACTCACCGGGCAGCTCGCGACGCGCAGCTCGGCGCTGTGGATCACGGCGGGCTTTCTCGCGGCGATGTCGCTGACCGGCCTGCCGGCCACGCCCATGCTGACGCTCGCCGCGATCATCGGCACCGTCGCGTTTTTTGCCGGCCGCAACGAGAAAGAGGCCCAGGCGGCGGCAACGACCAAGCAGGCCGAAGAAGCGAAGGCCGCGCCGCCGGACCAGATGCCCATCGAACAGGCGTTGCACGTCGATACGCTCGAGCTCGAGGTCGGTTACCAGCTCGTCGAACTCGTCGACACGACGCGCGGCGGCGACCTGCTCGAACGCATCACCATGACCCGCCGCACGCTCGCCGCCGAGCAGGGCCTGGTCATGCCCCCGGTGCGCATCCGCGACAACATGCAGCTCGGCCCCAACGAATACTGCGTGAAGATCCGCGGCAACGCGGTGGCGACCGGCCAGGTCTACCCCGGCAAGTACCTTGCGATGGACGGCGGGCTGGGCGATCCGGACGCCGAGCCGCTGCCGGGCATCCGCACCAAAGAGCCGGCCTTCGGTCTGGACGCCGTATGGATCGATGCGGGCTTGCGGGACCTGGCCGAGCAGCAGAACTGCACCGCGGTCGACGCGACCAGCGTGCTCTCGACGCACCTCACCGAGGTCGTGAAGAACCACGCCGCCGAGATGCTCGATTACGAAGAGACCACCAACCTCGTGACGCAGCTGCGCGAAAAGGCGCCGAAGCTCTGCGAAGCCGTGCTCGGACCCGCGGGCACGCAGACCGAGCCGCCGCTCATCAAGACCAATGAGTTGCAAGCCGTCTTGCAGAACCTGCTACGGGAGCGGGTGCCGATCCGCGACCTGGCGAGCATCGTCGAGACGCTCGGGCAGTGGGCCACGCGGACCAAGGACCTCGACGTGCTGACCGAGTACGTGCGCAACGAGCTGCGGCGGACGATCTGCACGCAGTACGCCGTCGTGGAAGCGGGCACCGACGAGTCGGGCCTACAACTCGGCCCGAACGTGACCAAGCTGTACTGCGTGTCGTTGGACCCGGCCCTCGAAGACCTGATCAACGGTTACATCGAACGCGGCGAGCAGGGGACGAGCCTGACCCTGCCGCCGGCCGTCGCCAACCGGGTGACCGCGGCGCTTTTGCAGGAGTGCCAGACGCTGATGAACGCCGGGCGTCACCCGGTGGTGCTCGCGTCGCCGCAGGTCCGGGCGCAGGTCCGCGGCTTGATCGAGCCGCACCTGCCGACGTGTGCGGTGCTCGGCTACAACGAAGTCAGCAAGGGCGTCGAAGTCGAATCGCTGGGTCTGGTACAGTTGGAAAATCAAGCGTCGGCGGGGGTCGCCGGCGGTCAGGACGACGATCTGAACGCAGTTTCGCAGGACGCGGATTCCATGGGCGGCGGTAATGTCAACGAGACGGTCGGGGTCGGCGGTGCCGGGATCGGGGGCACGCGTTGAGCCTCAAGACGTTTAGCGCCAAGTCGATGCCCGAGGCGCTCGCGCTGGTCCGGCGGGACATGGGGGCGGACGCGGTCATCCTGCACACCCGCAGCTACAAGCGCGGCGGCGTCCTGGGGATCGGGGCGAAAACCGTGATCGAGATCACCGCGATGTCTGGCCGGGAGTTGGCCAAACGTCGCCAGCCCGCTCGCAAGGCATCTCGCCCGCAAAACCATGGAAAAAACAGACGAAACGCGAATCTCGGCGTCGCCCCCGAGCCGTTGGCCGGCGATCTGATCCGTCGCACCTACGCCGCCGCCCAGGCCGAGATGCGCGGCAGCGCCGCGGCGTTTCCCAGCGCGAAGCACCCCGTCACCCAGCGGCCGCCCGCGGCTGCGCCCGCCATTGCGGTCACGCCCCCTAACGGTTCGGCGATCGACACCTCCGAGCGGTTCTCTCAGGAACTCGCCGCCGTTCGTGAGCTCGTGCAACGCGTCGCTCAGCGCCAGGAAGCCGAAGCCAGCCAGCGGCGGTCGATGCCCCCGGCAGGAACCGCGGCAAGCCCGGATCTCCCGGATCCATTGGTCGAGTTCTACACCCGGCTGATCCAGCAAGAAATCGCCGATGAGCTAGCCCAGCGCATCGTCCGTGAAGTCCACGACGCGGGCGACGCTTCATGTGCCGCCGACGCCAACGAGGGCATCCGTCGCCGGCTAGCTTCGCTGATCCCGCAAGCCGACGATCTCGCCCCGAACGATGACAGTCCTTCCGACGCCGGCCGGCCGCGCACCATTGCGCTCGTCGGCCCCACCGGCGTGGGCAAGACGACCACCGTGGCCAAGCTCGCCGCGACTTTCAAGCTCAAGCAGGGCAAAAGCGTCGGCGTCGTCACCCTCGACACCTACCGCATTGCCGCCGTCGATCAGCTCAAGACGTATTGCTCGATCATCGGCTGCCCGCTCGAAGTCGCGCGCCGGCCCGACGAGCTGTCCGCGTGTCTACAAAAACTTGGCGAATCCGACATCGTCATCGTCGACACGGCCGGCCGCAGCCAACGCGACGACGCGAAGCTCGACGAACTCGCCGATTTCCTCGCCGTCGCGCAACCGGACGAGACCCATCTAGTGCTCGCCGCCACCGCGTCGCAACGCGTGATGCTGCAGATCGCCGAACGTTTCGAACGCGTCCGCCCCGACCGAGTGATTTTCACCAAGCTCGACGAGGCGGTGACCTGCGGCACGTTGTTTAATGTGGCGTCCGCCATTGCCAAGCGGGTCAGCTACGTGACGACCGGCCAAGAGGTGCCGCATCAGATCGAGCCCGGCGATGCGATGGCGCTGGCTGCCCGCGTGCTCGGAGATTCGCCGCCGGCGGAATCGGCCCGCGTGGTTTGAGTGGTTTCGTGTATGAATAAAGCGTCGCGGCGAAGCCGACGGCGGAGAACGGATCGTAGTTTGGGGGTTGTTTGCCATGTTTGACCAAGCCAACGCATTGCGAGAGATGGTCGGCCAGACCGAGCCGCCCGAGTCTTCCACGCTCAACCTGACCTATCGACCCGCCCGCCGGGATATCGATGCCGCTGATCCTCCGCCCGGGCGGCGGTTGGCCCGGAGCATCGCGGTCACCTCCGGAAAAGGGGGCGTCGGTAAAACCACGACCAGCGTGAACCTGGCCGTACAGCTGGCGCGGATGGGGCGGCGTGTCGTGCTGCTCGACGCCGATCTGGGCACCGCCAACGTCGACGTGATGTGCAACCTCACTCCGACGGGCACGATCGCCGATGTCGCGGCCGGACGGCTGACGTTTAGCGATATCGCGCTCCCCGCACCGGGCGGGTTTCGGGTGGTCCCGGGCTGCTCGGGGCTGGCCAACCTCGCGGCGTTGGGGCGTTCACAACTCGACCGCCTCGCCGCGCAGATGTCCCGGCTCGAAAGCGAAGCGGACGTGATGCTTATCGATACGGGCGCAGGTGTCGGCCCGGCGGTCCACGCCTTTTGCGCCGCGGCCGAACGCATGCTCGTGGTCACGACGCCCGAACCCACGGCGATCACCGACGCTTACGCGCTCATCAAGACGATCCATCAGCCCGACACGCGCTCCACTTCGGCCGCGATGGCCATCCCCGAGACACATCTGCTCGTCAATCAGGCCCGAGACGCCGCCGAAGCGGATCAGGTGTACGAACGCGTTGCCAACGTGTGCCGACACTTTTTATCGATGACGCCTCGCAGCGCCGGTCACATTGTGTTGGACCCCAAGGTGCAGCGCGCGGTACGTCGCCGCAAGCCGTTCACGCTCGACGCGCCCAACGCGTTGGCGGCGAAAGGACTTCATCAATTAGCGCATCGTTTAGACCGTGAAGCAACCGATGCGAACAGCGATCAGGAAGGCCTGCTTGCACGGATGTCGCGCTGGCTGCGCCGATGACGCGCGTTCGTTCGGAGGTCGTTGGGTATATGCGGCGGCGGTGTTGTTGAAAAACTGATGAGTCGATTCACATTTCTACAAATTTTCTTCGAAAAAACGTTTAGTTGATTCAAAACATCCGTGTTTTCCTTAAGCTATGTCGTACGCCTCGGGGGACGCGGAGGCAGGATGCCGAAGTTCGAGGCGTAGAGAGGGCCGCTTCATTCTCGTGTAGTCCATTTTGGGCTCATGTGTCCGAATGACGAAGCAGTCCACGCATCGCACGGGAGCGCTTCTCGAGGCGTGCTGCTGTACGGAGAACGGATTCATTCCAGCTCGCGTGATCGCCAGTTCGTTTGCATTACTCGCCTTTGCCGCCGCGGTGGTGGTCGGAGGCTATGTCGGTAACGATATGACCACCGTTCTCTGGCGAGGAATCGGGGTCATGTTGGTGTGCTATTTGGTGGGGCGGATCCTTGGTGGATTGGCGCAGCACGCGATCGACGAACACACCGCCCGACACGAATCCGAGCACCCGGTTCCCGAAACGATCGATGATCTCCCCGCGCGAAATCCTGATTCATCCAAGGCGGCCGTTGGCTAGCCGTACTTTTTGACTTATGCCCCCCGCGGGCGGGTCGCAAGGACGCGACCATACGTACATCCCTTTTTACTCGGTCAAGGACGACATGAATGGCAACCCTACGCCCCCTCCGTACGAGAACTCAACGCGTCAAACCCACGCCTGAGCAGGAAGAGGCTACCCGAAAGCTCTGGGTCAAATACCGAAAGAAGCCGACCGAGGCGCTCCGCAATCAACTGATGGAGACCTATCTCCCGTTGGTCCGCTACAACGCCGAGCGGGTCCACACCAAGCTGCCCGACGAGGTCGACGTCGAAGACCTCGTATCCGCCGGCGTGTTCGGCATGATGGACGCGATCAGCTCGTTCGACCTCGAACGCGGCGTCAAATTTGAAACCTACTGCGCTCCGCGCATCCGGGGCGCGATCCTCGACCACTTGCGTTCGATGGACTGGGTGCCGCGCCTGGTCCGTTCGCGTACCAGCCAACTCGAGAAGGCCAAGCGGGCCATCGAGATGGAGACCGGCCGCAAAGCCACCGACGACGAGCTGGCCACGCGGCTCGGCGTCGACGACGACGAATACGCCAAGATCCGTAAAGACGGCAGCGCGACTTCGGTCGTGTCGCTCTCACGCAAGTGGTTCGAGACCGACTCGAATAAAGACGTCCGTGAGATCGACGTGCTCGAAGACGCCCGTCAAGTCAACCCGCTCACCGCCGCTCAGAAGCGCGACCTCAAAGACCTGATGACCAAGGGATTGAGCCGGGCCGAGCGGCTGATCGTGCTGCTGTACTACTTCGAAGAGATGACCATGAAAGAGATCGGCACCACGCTCGATCTCTCCGAGTCGCGGGTGAGCCAGATGCACTCGTCGATCCTCGCCCGCCTCAAGGCCCAGCTCTCGCACCGCGAACGCGAACTCGAAGAAGCCCTGGGCTGATCCCGCGGCCAGATATCAGAGAGCCTTACACCCACGGTTTCCGCCGTGGGTTTTCTCTGGTTTGGATCGCCTCTCACGCCTTGCTACACTTTCCGATTCCCCGTCGCTCCGCCAGCCCGGACGTTCCGGCCGCGCGGGGCTGCCTAACCCACGACGGAATTTCGGAACCCCTGACATGAGTGCTTTCTCCAGCTTCGCCACCACGCCGCCCGCCAAAGTCGTTTTTAAGTCGTCCACCGGTAAATCCTTCTGTGACTATAAGAACAGCGAAGAGCTCCGCCGCTACCTCACGCCCAACGGCAAGATCCAGTCTCGCAAGAAGACGGGGCTGACCGCGGGCGAACAGCGCCTGCTCGCCCAGGCCATCAAGCGTGCCCGCCACATGGGCCTGCTGCCCTTCACCAGCGCGACGCTCTAAGTCCCACCCATCCAGAAACGCCCGTAAGCCCACGTTCTCCGAGCGTGGGCTTCTGCTTTGGAAACACAAGATGCCCGACGCCTCCTTGCTCGAATGCTTCGATTCGCCGGCCCCGACGGCCGACGGCCAACGCCGCGACTTCGTGATCGAACACGTCAGCGAAGAGTTCACGTCCGTCTGCCCCAAGACCGGCCACCCCGACTTCGGGCACGTCACGCTGCGGTACGTGCCCGGTGAGCGTTGCGTCGAGCTCAAGAGCCTGAAGCTGTACTACCAGAGCTTCCGGAACGAGGGGATCTTCTACGAGGCTGTGACCAACCGGATCGCCGACGATCTGCGGGCCGCGGTCGCGCCGAAATGGATGGTGCTCCAGACCGACTGGAAGGGTCGCGGCGGCATCCGTTCGACGATCTCGGTGGAGATCGGGGAACGCCCGGCGAACGCGTGACCTGGGAGATCACACTTCGGCGGCGGTCCGTGCCGGACGGGGCGGCGTCGTTGCGTTGATGACCGGTTGCACCTCGATGGCCGCTTGGTTTGCGCCGCTTCCGCCGCGCTGGCGGGTGCGGATCCAGTCTCGGATCGCGTCGCGTTGCGACGGCCACGACGCGGACATGCGTTTCTCGAGGAACGCGGTAAACAGGCCGTCGAGCAATCGGCCGAGCGTTACGGTCAGTTCCAGGCGGGCGTCGGTCAATTCACGCGGGCTCTGCGCGTCCGGCACTTCGGGCAACTTGGCCGCGCCCACCGTCCATTGGTCGCCCTGCAGGGTCAACTCCCACGGCTGGCTCCCGTCCGAGAGGAGGAGCCCGGCTTTTCGCGGCCACTTGCCGGTCCGCAGGGCTTCGGCCGATTCACGCAGGCGCGTCGGGCCGTCCCCGCGTACCGAGACCTTGCCGCCGAGCCCCCAGGCGCAGTCGAGGTCGAGGCTGCGGTCGATCGCGAGGTACGCCTCGCCGCCGGGGATCGCGATCGCGCCTTCCCGGGTTTCGGTCTGCCACCACAGCCAGAGCAGCAGTTCGTTGCCAAGGAAGTCCTTCAGGTCGATCGATTTGGCGATCCAGGGAAGCTCCGGCCCCGCGGACGGGCTCGGGTCGTCGCTTTCGGAGTTCGTTTGGCTCCCGGTGTCCGCGGGCGGCTTCGTGAAGGCGCTGGGGATCACGTCTTCGTAGTCCCGCGTCCGGCCTTGCGATCGCAGCAACTCGCCCGCCGCGACGCCGGCACTGAGCAGGCTCAGGTCCACCGCGAAGCTCTGGCGGAACAGCCGAACGACTTGCTCGATCACCGTCGTCCCCGAGGCGCCGCAGTACACGTGCCGCGTCGCGAAGTCCCACAGGACAGGCACCACTTTGCTCTTGCGGTACATGCCTTTGGCGAGGTCTTCGCGGACCTGCCGATCGGCCAATTCCCGGGCTTCCTGCTTCTGGCCCTTGGTCGCAAAGCCGGACGGGTTCTCGCCCGCGGCGGCCTGCTCGTTCATGACGCGGTACGCCCGCTTGACCTCGGCGGGCACTTTATGTGTGTCGATGCGTACGCCGACCAGCAAGCGAGAAGCCCCTCCGGCCGCCGAGCCGAAGCCCACTTTCTCGTAGGTGAAGCGTGTGTCGAGCAGGTGTTCGGGCGTCACGAAGCCGGCTTCGATTTCCTCGGGCGCACCGATCTCGGTCTCGCGGAAGCGGTGTTCGGTCAGAATGGAAAGCACCGCGTCGTCGACGCTGGCGGGGCCGTCGCCGGTCACGGCAAAGCGGCAGAACGTCACGCGGCCGGAGTCGAAAGGCATTCCGCGATCGTAGAGCAAGCGCGGGGCGGTTTCGGGTTGCCGACACGCTTACGCCAAGGCTTCGTCAGGTTTTACACGGCCTGTCCCGACCGGGACGAGTTTGGCCAGCGTGACCACCACGAGCGCTCCCAGCAGCCACCAGACCGGCCCGGTCACAAACCCGACCCAGCCCAAGGGCACCGCGACGACGCAGGTCAGTGCGAACCGCACCGCCACCCCGTTCCCGCCGGCCCCGCGCCGCAAAACGACCAGCCAGACGTACGCCGGGAAGACCAGCCCGTACATC
This sequence comes from Planctomycetota bacterium, assembly GCA_039180415.1. Lineage (GTDB taxonomy): Bacteria > Planctomycetota > Phycisphaerae > Phycisphaerales > Phycisphaeraceae > CAZIXN01. The sequence continues at coordinate 59,184 of JBCDDH010000007.1, forward strand.
AGCAGGAACGAGCGGTACCCGATCTCGGCCCACGAAACGCCCAGTAGCCCGCCGTGCTCGCGTTGCAGGAGCACGAGCGTGAACGCGGCGATCAGCAGGAGCGTGAGCCCGCCCAGCCGTCGGCCGTCGGGGTTCAGGGATTCGCGTTCCCGCAGGTGCAGCGTCATCGTGAAGCCGGCCTGGACGAGCATGTGGGCCCCGATCACGAACGCCCAGGCGTTGGACCACGCCACGGCTTCACCCTCGAAGGCCGGGATCAGCCACGCCGCGTACACCAGCGAGAACACGATCATGCTGAAGAACACGACGCCGAACCCGAAGGCGAAGGCGAAGCGGCCGGTCCCGCGCGACGTTGCGGCGCGGGCGCGGAGGAAGGTGCCGTCGAGGTAGGGGCAACAGAGAAAGCCGGTGACCGCGGCGAACAGGAAGACGAGTAGGTCGGTGCGCTCGAGCCGGGGCGGCGGCAACTCGGGAGCCGTCGCGGCCGGGTCCGGCCCCACGATCCCGAACAGGTCGTCCACGATCGTGCCCGCCTCGGGCAGCCGCACCGAGTAGCTGAAGCAGCCCCAACTCAGCAGCGCCACGCCCGCCGCGGCCGCGGGCAGCCACGGGCCCCACGCCCTCCGCCGCATCGGCACCATCATCATCAGCGGGACGGCCGCCGCCCCCCACGCCGCCGGGCCGAACAACTGCGTGCCCAGCCACATCAGCACGAACACGTGGTAGGCCAGGGTCACGTCGCTGAACCAACGCACCGCCCCGCGGTGTCGGCTCCAAACCGATCGGGCGAGTTCCGGCGACGTCAAGACAAACCCCATCGCCGCCGCACCGACCACGTTGGGTACCGCGAAGGCCACCCAACCCCACAGCCCGTAGTCCCGCAGCAGCAGCACCGGGAACACCATCCCGATCACCCACGTCCATGAGCAGCCCAGAAACGCCCCCCAAAGCACCGCCCAGCCCGGGCCGTGCACGGGCGGGTCGAGATCGACCTGTTCGGCGAAGCGCTGAGCCTCGGTGGCGTCGGCCATGACCGACAGATCGTACCTGCGCAGCGCGCGAGCGTCGGCTCAAGTCGCCACGGTTGTGGCGTCGCCTTCGGGCACGATGTCGACCCGCGCTTCCACCGTGTGCTGGCCGCCGCCCACGATCAGGCCTTTCACCGGCGTGACGTCGCCGTAATCTCGCCCCCACGCCACCGTCACGTGGTCCGTGTCCACCACGCAGTCGTTGGTCGGGTCCAGGTCCAGCCAGCCCATGCCCGTGCAGTACACCGACACCCAGGCGTGCGACGCGTCGGCCCCGATCAAACGCGGCTGCCCGGGCGGCGGCTCGGTCCGCAGGTACCCGCTCACGTAGCGCGCGGGCAGGCCGAGCGTCCGCAGGCAGGCGATCATGAGGTGCGCGAAGTCCTGGCACACGCCGCGGCGCTCCGCGAACACCTGCGACACCGGCGTCGATACGTCCGTCGCTTTGGGATCGAATGCAAAGTCGGCGTGGATGCGGGAGGTCAGCTCGCGGGCCGCGTCGAAGATCGGCCGCCCGGGTGAGAAGCTCTGCTCGACATACGGCCGCAGCTCGCGCGAACCCGCCGAAAGCGGCGAATCGAACGTGAACTGATACGCGTCCAGGCCTTCGGGCGACACGTCGGTCCGCAGCGCCTGCCGAAGCGGCTCCCAGGGCTGGCTCATCCCGTCGATCATCGGCGGACGGGCCTCGACGTCGACGAGGCTGTGCCCGGTAACGAGCAGGCGGTCGTGCGGCCCTTCGATGGTGAAGATCGACACGGGGTTGCCGAAAAAGTCGAGCCGCTGCGTCATGCTCAGGGGCGGCGGTTGGATCTCCAGGCGGTGCTGACGGCAGGTTTGACGCGGGGCGGCGCGCGGCTGGAGGTGCGCCGAGGTGTGTTCGAGCGTCGCCGGTTGCGTGTAGCGGTATTCGGTGTCGTGGCGGATGAGGTAACGCATCGCGGGCGGTTACGGCGACGGGAGGCCCCGGCGGATCACAGCGTTTCTTCTTCGCTGTTCAGCGGGGTTTCGAGCGGCTGGAACGACGTCTGATGCGGCTGCGCGTGGATGAGGTATCGGCTGTTGAGCAGATCGGAAAACGCGGGCAGTGCGGCGCCGAGCGAGTCGAGCAGGGCGCCCAGCTTGGCGCGTCTGCCGGCCGGGTCGGTCCTGGCCAACGCCTCGGCGTCCGCCAAACGCAGGGACGCGAGCATCGACAGCACCTCGCGCTGCTCCGGCGTACGTCGGGCCTCGCTGCGGTCGCCGGGCAGGGCCGAGACGTTCTCTTCCATCTTGAGCAGCTGGAACGCGACGCTCCGCGGGTTGCTCTCGTCCAGCAGCAGCAGATCGATCGTGGGCATCGCCTGCACGCTCATGCGGTACCGCGATCGGTAGGTCATCTCGCTGCTGGACACCGAGAGCAGCGCGTTGAGCACCATCGGCTCGTTGGGGTCCGGCTCGACCAGCAACGCCTTCATCCAGCGGACCAGCGCGAACGCGCGTTCGACGCGGCGGCCCAGGTCCAGGAACCGCCAGCCGTGGCCGTGCGTCATGCTCTCGTTGCTCAGGCCCGCGAACGCCGCGAACGGCACGGCCAGGTGGTCCAGGCAGGTCAGCACGTGCGTCGGGTCCAGGCGGTGGGCGGCGTCTTCGCGGAGCGCGCCGCGCATCTGCCGGAGCACGCGCCACGTGTCGAGGCTGATGCGGTCGCGCACGATCGAGCCGAGCTCCTGCACCCGGTCGACGCAGGAGGCCAGCGAGTTGTACGCGTCGACCTCGAAGACGACGCCGGCGATGTGGCGCATCGCCGCCGCGTGGTCGGCGAAGAGGTCGCCGGTGTCCACGGGCTCGTGCGGGCTGCCGGTGTCGAGCGACAGCGCGTCGAACAGCCGGGCCTGCTCCGGGCTGCCGCACGGCGACGTCTCTTCGGTCAAACGCAGGAGGATCGCGCGGAGCAGGTGGGTCAGGTTCTCCGCGCGTTCGACGTACCGGCCGAGCCAGAACATGCTGTCCGCGACCCGGCTGGGCAGCCGGTGCCCGGCACGCACGACGGGCGTGGGGCGCGACTCGCTCTGCAGCAGGCTGAACGGGCTCACGGGCTCCGGCGAGAGCACCCACGTGTCCTTGGAGCCGCCGCCGTACTGCATGCTCACGACCATCGAGTCCTGCGCGGCCGAGACCCGCGCCAGCCCGCCGGGCATCACGGCGTACCCGTCGCGCCCGCCTTCGTCGACCGCGGCCACGTACACGCGGAGCATGAAGTGCCGCGGGTGGAACCCCGCGTCCTGCCAGACCGGCGCCGTCGAGAGCGCGACGCTCTCCTGCGCGACGTACCGGTGCGGCTGCTCGGCGATGCGTTGCTGCAGCTCGTCGAGTTGCGCCGCGCTCAACGACGAGCCGAACACCGGCGGCATCGGATCGCCGGAAAACGCCGACTTGATCACCAGCTCCGGCAGGTGGTCGAGGACGTAGCCCAGTTCGCCCGGTTGGCCGCACCACCACGTCGCGACGCTGGGCAGCTTCAGGTCTTCGCCGAGCAGTTGCCGAGACAGCGCCGGCAAGAACGGCATGACCGACTGGGTTTCGATCAGCCCGCTGCCCAACGCGTTGGCGATCGCCACGTTGCCCGCCGCCGCCGCGCGGACCAGGCCCGCCACGCCCAGCGCCGAGTCGCCGCGCAGCTCCAGCGGGTCGCAGAAGCTGTCGTCCGTGCGGCGCAGGATCACGTCGACCGGCTCGAGCCCGCCGAGCGTCTTGAGGAAGACCGCTTCGTCGCGCACCGTCAGGTCACCGGCCTCCGCGAGCGTGAAGCCCAGGTACCGCGCGAGGTACGCGTGCTCGAAGTACGTCTCGTTGTGCGGGCCGGGCGTGAGCAGCACGACGTGCGGGTCGGCGGTCGCTCGGGGCGAAAGGGCGGCCAGCGAATCGCGCAGCCGCGCGAAGAACCGGGCCAGCCGGCTCACGCCCACGTCCCGGAACAGGTCCGGCAGGATCCGCGAGATGATCAGGCGGTTCTCCAACGCGTACCCGGCCCCCGACGGCGCCTGCGTCCGGTCGTTCACCACCCACCACTTCCCCTCGGGGTTCCGCGCCAAGTCGAACGCCTGGAGCGAGAGGAACCGCCCCCGCGGCGGCGTAATCCCCACGCAAGGCCGCAGGAAATTCGGGTTCGCGTACACCAGGTCCGCGGGCAGGTCCCGGTTCTTCAACAGCCGGTTGGGTCCGTACAGATCGCCGACGATCGTCTCGAGCAGCCGGGCCCGCTGGATCAACGCCGCTTGCAGGTCCGCCCACTCCTCGGCCCCGAGCATCAGCGGCACCGGGTCCAGCTCCCACGGCCGGTGCATCCCCCGCGGGTCGCCGTACACGTTGTACGTGACCCCGTTCTCCTGGATCACCCGCTGCGCCGCCGTCCATCGCTCCCGAATCGCGTCCGGCCCGAGCGTGTCGAAACGCCGCACCAGCGATTCCCAGGCGGGCCGCAGCCGACCGCCCGCGTCCGCGATCTCGTTATACGCGCCCGGCTGCGGCGCGTAGCCGCGGATCAGCGAGGGCGACACGGCGGCGGGCGGGGGCAGGCTCATCGGACGCGTCACCGATCTCGTCGAAAATCTCGTCCCAAACCTTGTTCCAGGTCCAACGCCACGGGCATCTCGGGGTTCCGCGTCGACCGTAGCCCCCGCGCGGGTCGGGCGGGTCGCCGAGGCGGACGAGCCTTTCTTCTTTTCGGTTCTCCGCCTCCCAGGCATTGACCCGATAAGTGACCCTGACTCCGCCGCCTCTTCGGGAAGGCATCATACGGGCGTCCATCGCCCTCACGGCCCGCGGAAAAAATTGGAACCCTGCGGCAGAGTCGTACTTGTAGAAGCGTCGGGTGTTGCCCTATGCTCAACGTGGTTAACGTTTAACTTCGGGAAGTCCGGGCTCGACTTGATCAGGAAGCACGCACCAATCCGTCTACGCATCGGCGCCTACCTCTACGAGGTGGTTCGTTCCGACGAGCCGCTGGTCGGGTCGGCGGGGCAGGAGCTGGCCTACCGGCTGGACGTCGATACAAGGCGCATGATCCTGGCGCCGCACCGCAAGGGACGCGAAGCCGTCGCCGCCGTGTGCGCGATGCACCTCAACGCCGAGCAGTACGAAGCCGGCAAGAGATACCTCTCCGAGGGCGAGGGCGAATCGAAAGGGGCCAGCCTCGAGCTGCTGCTGCGGAACTTCCAAGCCAACGACCAGGTGATGGCGCAGATCAACGCGGTGGTCGACCGGCTCGACAACCCGTCCCGCCGCCGACCCGTCGGCCGGTACGCCCTGGCCGCGTCCGTCAGCATGGTGTTCGCCGCGTTCGTCGCCACCTGCTTCTTCGCCCCGCAGAACCGGGCCCCCTCCGCCGTCCCCGTCCACGCCCGCGACTTCAACGCCCGCGACCTCGCCCACGGCAAGGAACTCCGACGCGTCCCGTTCCCCGGCAAGGCCCTCGCCGTCGCCGCCCACCCGACCCAGCCCGGGTTCGTCGTCGCCGACGACCAGCTCGCCGTCTCGCTGGTCACGCCGCCGTTCCATCAGCAGCTGCTTGTCACCACGGAGTCCCCCGTCTACTCGGTGCACGTCGCCCCGGACGGGTCCGAGGCCGCGGTCTGCGACTGGTCGGGCGCGGTCCTGGTCGTGCCGATCTCGTCGGACACCAACGCGGACCTCAGCCCCGTCGCGCACCGCCCACCGGACCGCGTCGGCCGCGCCTACGCGCTGGGCGGCGGGCAGGTGCTCTGCGTCGACGCCACGACCGAACGCTCCTACGTGCTCGGCGGCTCCCGCTCGCTCCCCGACGACGCCCGCAACGCCATGCCCGCCGGCGGCGGCGGCGGGCTCATCGCCTACGAAACCGTCAACGCCGGGCGACGCGCGCTGCACGTCGTCGACGCCGACCACGCCCCGCTCCTGCACCGCCGGCTCGGCTCCGAGCAGCGGCTCGCCGCCTTCGACTTCGACGCCGACCACGCCACCGCCGTCCTCCAGTTCGGCGACGGCACGCTCTCGCTCTACCGCCAACGCGACGGCCGCATGCGCCTCGACCGGGAGATCAACCCCCGCGTCGGCCCGCCCGCGGCCCCCTACGTCCTGCTTTCGCCCGACGGCACCGAGGCCTGGATCGGCAACGCCGAGCTGACCCGCTGGGGCCTCGCCGACTTCGAGCCCAACGCCTGGGTCGCCATGCCCGGCGGGCAACGCCTCCTCGCCACCGGCGTCCGCGTCCAACTCGAACCCGGCGAACGCCTCATGATGGCCGGCGAGACCATGGGGGTCTTCTGGGAATGACCCGACGACGCGCCTTCACGCTCGTGGAGTTGCTCGTCGTCATCGGGATTATCGCGGTGCTCGTCGCCGTGCTGCTGCCCGTGCTCTCCTCGGCCCGCGGCGCCGCCCAGGACGTGTCCTGCAAAAGCCAACTCGGACAACTCGCCGATGGCTGGCTCATCGTCACGATGGACAACGAAGGCCGGTTCCCCGAGACGCTCAAAGCCGGTGCCCAAAGGTGGGACGACCAGATATTGCGATCGATGGGGATCGAGACTAATTCGGTTGAGGCCGGCATCGGGTGCCCGACTGTGCTGAATCGCTTCGGCCCGGAGTACAGCCTTTTAGGACGAACCACTTATGGTGCGAACATCCGCTGGAGTCCCGGAGGCCCAGAAGGTGAGAACGCTAACAAACGTATGACTGCAGTCCGCCGCCCTACGGAGTACCCGCTAATCGCCGACGCTTTCGTAGACACGTCTTTTTCGGTGACGTTGATCTACAACGAAATCGGCAAGGGAGCGGACCAAGACTGGCGGGTGGGCTTCCACCACCCCAACGAGATCGCGAACGTCGCGTTCGCCGACGGTCACGTCGAAGGTAAAGGCCGAGAGATCATCGAAGAAGGGCCGTTCGATGAGAACGACGTCCCCTTGTTCTTCTTCAACGCGCCCGACCGGTTCGAAGCCCAGACAGCGCGAGCAATCCCAGTAGGGCCGTGGTGGCCGGCTCTGGCACAAGCGGGGTCACGGTAAGCCGGGTCTGGCCGAGGATGTTGAGTTCGAGATCGAACGATGTGCTGGTGAACGCGGGCACCTCGATCGGCAACGTCGCCTTTTGACTGCCGGGCGCGATCGACCCCAAGGCTTCCCCCGGACCCAGGGTGGGCTCCGCCGCGAACGACGCGCCGGAGTCGACCATGAACGAGAAGCCGAGCCAATTGTCGCTCGTCCCGTTTAAGGGGGTCAGCGTCAGCGAAGCGGATTGAGCCCCGATCACCACAGGCGTCAGGTCGATGAAAGTGTCGTCCAGGGAACTGGTGAACAGACCGATGAGCGTTGGGTCTGTCGTCAGATCAATGAACGTGGCGATACTGCCGCCCGACACCTGGATCTCCGAAAATTGCTGGCCTCGGGAAGAAACCGACACGCAAACAATCAGGAATAAACCTAACGGCCCTAACAATCTTCGCATTTGCGGTCTCTCCTCGGCAGACATTCGACTAGACTGAAACAACGTACTTGGGATTTACCCCTGTTACAACGCTTTTGAAAGGAATCTAAGCGAATGGCTTCTTTGACCGTCAATTTCTCTGGTCCATCCGGCGCGAGCAACGACATCGAGCAGATCCCCGGTACCGGGTTTTACGTGGGCGCGGCTCCGGATTTCGCCGGGGTTTCGGCGTCTCCGGGCAACAACGACTACACGCTGCTGATCAACAACC
>JBCDDH010000008.1:0-65594 GCA_039180415.1 Planctomycetota bacterium
ACCGCCGGCCGCGGACCCCGAAAGCCCGCCGGCGCGAAGCGCTGACACGGGTTCTGTTTCGTCTGCCCCGTCGCTTTTCCAGCGCGTCCTCGGCCTGTTCGCGTCCCTCAAGCTCACCGTCGTCCTATTGCTGCTGAGCATCGGTCTGATCTTCTTCGGCACGCTCGCCCAGACGACGGCCGGGATCTGGCAGGTGATGGAGACTTACTTCCGCAGCTTCTACGTCGCCGTGCCGTTGGGCCTGCTCGTGCCGGGCAACGTGGGGGCGGACATCCCGGGCGTGCTGCCCTGGCCCGGCGGCGCGACGCTGGGCGGCTTGCTGTTCGTCAACCTCGTCGTCGCGCAGGCCGTGCGTTACACCATGATCGCTTCGGGCAAGCGGTTGGCCGTAGGACTACTCGTAGCGGCCGTCGGCGTCGCGGCCATCGCCGTCGCGTTCTTCGTGCCCGCCGTGTCGCACGCCCTGGTTTCGCACGGCGTCGTTCCGCTGTTCGCGGTGGGCTCGCTGTTTTTCGTGCCCCTTCTGATCGGAGCCTGGCTGCTCTACGGTCGACGCTACGGCATCGTGCTGATCCACAGCTCGTTGATCCTGCTGCTGGCCGGCGAGTTCGTCACCGCGCTCACCGCCGACGAAGGCCAGATGCCGATCTACACCGGCCAGTCGCTCAACTGGGTGCAGGACATCCGCGAAGCCGAGTTGGCCGTGATGGTGCCCGCGGTCGGCGAGCACGCGGTCGCCGGCGTCGGCGCCGAACTTAGCGAAGAGCTCCGCCACACCGTCGCGATCAGCGAGACCACGCTCGCCCGGCTCGGCGATTCGGACACGCCGTTCGCGTTGGCCGGCTTGCCCGGCGGCTTCGCCGACCTCGCGGTGCGGATCGACCAGTTCATGCCCAACGCGCAGCTGTACCGCCGCAGCCCGCGCACCACCGTCGCGCCGCAGGCGACCGTCGGGCTGGGCCTCGCCGAGGTCTACGCCCAGCCTGCGCCGGAGGTGTCCGGCGTCGGCGAGATGCGGGTCGACCAGCCCGCGGCGATCGTCTCCGTGCTCCACGCGAAGACCGGCGAGACGTACGCCCAGGTGCTCACCGCCGTGGGCCTGGAGCCGCCCGACGAGCCCTACCGGCCGATCCACCAGACCGTCTCCACGCCGATGGGGCCAATCGAGATCGCGATGCGGTTCGAGCGGACGTACCTGCCCTACGCCGTGGGCCTCGGCGAGTTCCGCCACGACCTGTACCCCGGCACGGAGGTTCCGAAGAATTTTTCGTCCGACGTCGTGCTCGCCAGCGAAGCGGGCGAGATCGAACGCGCGGCGTTGATCCGCATGAACGAGCCGCTGCGGTTCGCGGGCAAGACGTTCTTCCAGTCCGGCTGGATCCCGGGGCCGCAAAACCTCCCCGGCACCGACCGCGGCACGGTGCTTCAGGTCGTGGACAACCCGGGCTGGACCGTGCCCTACATCGCCTGCATCGTCGGCGGCCTCGGGCTGACCGTGCACTTCTGCATGGGGCTGTTGGCGTACCTGCGTCGCCGTCGTACCGAGACCGAAACCAAACGGGCCAAGCCTGCGGCCGCGCAGCCGCGACATGGGGCGTCCACCAACCCTTGGCCCGTACGCCTCGCCACGCTCGCGGCGCTGGGCCTGTCCGCGTCGATGCTCTGGCCCACCCAACGCGTTCCCGACGTGACCGACCGGGGCATGGACGTCGCCAACTTCGCCAACGTCGCCGTGTCTTACGACGGCCGGTTCAAGCCGTGGGACGCCGTGGCTCGGGACACGCTCGCCGCCATCGCGGGGCGCGAAAAAGTCGAGCGGGGCCGTGAGCAGATCCACCCCGTCGCCTGGCTGCTGGACGCCGTCACGCAACCCGAGGCCCGCGGCGATGAGGTTTTCCGTATCGATCACCCGGAAGTGAAGCGCCTCATCGGCGTCACCAACTTCGAACGCAAGCGGTTCAGCTACGTCGAGATCGAGCCGCACCTCAACGAGATCGCCCGCTTGTCCGACGCGATCGCCGATGTCGACGACAAGGACCGCGACCCGTTCCAACGCGCCGTCGTCGACCTCGGCAGCCACGTCGCGCTCTACCAGGGCCTGGTCTCGATGAACGCGCCCCACGCGGTCGCCCTGTCGGGCGCGGTGGACGGCCAGAAGACCGGCGAGCACTGGGTTTCTCTGCCCGACGCCGTCGCGGCGACTGCGGCGGCCGGCGACTTGGCCCGCCTTCCCGGAGACGCCGCCCTGCTCGGCTCGGCCATCAAGGCTTACGACGACGGCGACGCCGCGGCTTTTGCCTCCGCGACTTCGGCGCTGCGGGCTTCGCAGAATCAGCGCTTCCCGTCGCTCAAGGGCAAGGCCGAACTCGAGACGGCGTTCAATGCTTTCGCCCCCTTCTCCAAGGCCGCGGGGCTGTACGTCGTGGCGGGCATCGCGGTGCTGCTCTCGTGGGTCTTCGCTCCGGGGCCGCTGCGCCGTGCCGCATTGATTCTGCTCTTGGTCGCGCTCGTCGTCCACACGATCGCTTTGGGCATCCGCGTGCATCTGTCCGGCCGACCGCCCGTCACCAACCTGTACGGCTCGGCCGTGTTCGTGGGCTGGGGTGTTGTCGTCTTGGGCGTCCTGCTCGAACCGATCACCCGGCTCGGGCTCGGGTACGTGACCGCCGCCGTCGCGGGCGTCACCACCCTGCTCGTCGCCCGCGGCCTCGACGACGGCGACACGATGAACGTCCTCCAGGCCGTGCTCGACACGAACTTCTGGCTGGCGACGCACGTCATCGTTATCACGCTGGGTTACTCGGCGATGTTCGTCGCGGCGTTAATTGGTGCGGTGTACCTGCTGGCCGGCGTGTACACCCAAGCGCTCAAGAAGGCCAAGGACCGCCGATCGATCGAAGCGGCGATGTTCGGCGTGACTTGCTTCGGCCTGTTGCTGAGCTTCGTGGGCACGATCCTGGGCGGCATCTGGGCGGACCAGAGCTGGGGCCGGTTCTGGGGTTGGGACCCGAAGGAAAACGGCGCGATGATGATCGTGCTCTGGGGCGCCGTCGTGATCCACGCCCGGTTGGCGAAGATGATCGGGGGGCCGGGCCTGGCGTCGCTCTGCGTGCTGGGCGCGGTCGTCACGCTCTGGTCGTGGTTCGGCACCAACATGCTCGGCGTCGGGCTCCACAGCTACGGGTTCATGGATTCCGCCGTGATGTGGATGCTGGTCGCCGTGGCGACGCTGGGTGCGATCGCCAGCGTCGCGCTCATCCCGACCCGTCGGTGGGCGAGCTTTGCCTGAAGCGCCCCGGCTGGATCGCGCCTTTTTTCGCAGCGATCCCGTGTCGGTCGCCAAACGCTTGCTGGGCCAGCGCCTCGTTCACGTCGCGAACGGCCGACGTGTCGCCGGCTTGATCGTCGAAACCGAGGCCTACCTCGGCCACGTCGACAAGGCCGCCCACTCGTACGGCCGGCGACGGACGCAACGGACGGAGACCATGTTTGCCGACGGCGGCACGGTGTACGTCTTCTTGAATTACGGCATCCATCGCCTGCTGAATTTCGTCGTGGCGGGGGTCGATCAGCCGCAGGCCGTGCTGCTCCGCGCCCTCGAGCCCGTCGAAGGCCTCGACGAAATGCGGGCCCGCCGTCCCAAAGCCAAACGCGACACCGACCTCTGCTCCGGCCCCGGCAAGCTCGGAGCCGCGTTGGGCATCGAACTCGCCCACGACGGTACGGACCTGACCACCAGCGGATCCCTCTTCGTCGAACGGGTCCGCACACGAGCGATAAGCCGGTCGCAGATCGTGATCCGACCCCGGATCGGCGTGGGTTACGCCGAGGAGTGGGCTGACGCGCCCCTACGTTTTTATGTCGTCGGAAATCCTCACGTCAGCCGCCGGTAGCCGGCGGCGACGGGTTAGAATCGAAGCGGGTAGGCTGCCCCGTCCGCCGGACAAGCCCGGCCGACGCGAACGTTTCGCCTTCACGACTGCACGCCATGAGCACCGATCCCCACCCCGCGCCCGCTCCGCCCGCCGACGCCGACTCCGAAGCGTTGACGCCCCCCGCTCCTTCGGAAGTCGCTGCGACCGAGCCCGCCGCAGAAGCGGCGCCCCTATCGCCCGTCGGGGGGGTCGATCAGCAGGTCGCCGAAGAACTCGCGGCGGTCGACGCCGACGCGCTGATGGAGGCGTCGGTCGCGCCCGAAGCGGCGAAGCAGGTCAACGCGGAAGGCTCTCTCGAAGCCGGCGAGCCCGAACAGGAGCCCAAGCACCACGAACTCCGCCGCGGCCGGATCGCCGCGATCCGCGGCGAAGACGTGTTCGTCGACCTCGTCGGTGATTTCGATGGCAAGAAGCTGCAGGGCGTCGTGCCCGTCGCGCAGTTCGAGCGGCCGCCCCGCCTCAAAGCCATCATGGACTTCGTCGTCGATCAGGTCGACGAAGCCAAGGGCTTGGTGTTTCTCTCGCGTGAGGGCGCGATCTCCCGCAGCACCTGGGATCAGCTGACCAACGGCCAGGTCATCGAGGCCCGCGTCACCGGGCACAACAAGGGCGGGCTCGAACTCGAGATCGTTGGCGGCATCAAGGCGTTCATGCCGGCGTCGCAGGTCGACCTGCACTCGGTCGGTGACCTCGAGCCGTTCGTCGGGCAGAAGCTCGACGCCGCGGTCCAGGAGATCGACCGCAAACACAAGAAGGTCTTGCTCTCCCGCCGCAAATACCTCGAGGTCAAGCGGGCCCGCGAGAAACGCAAGACCCTTGCCGAGCTCGAAGTCGGGCAGGAACGCGAAGGCGTGGTCACCAACGTCATGGCCTTCGGCGCGTTCGTGGACATCGGTGGCGTCGACGGCCTCGTCCACGTCACCGACCTGGCCCATAGCCACGTCGATAAGCCTTCGGACGTTGTCAGCGTGGGCGACAAGGTTCGGGTCCGCGTGATGAAGATCGAGCCGGACAAGGAGCGCATCTCCCTGGGTATGAAGCAGGTCACGCCCGACCCGTGGGATCAGGTGCCCGGCAAGTATCGGCCGGGCGAGGAGGTCTCGGTCCGCGTGACCAAGACCGCGAACTTCGGCGCCTTCGTCGAACTCGAGCCGGGCGTCGAGGCGCTGCTGCCGATGTCGGAGATGAGCTGGAACCGCATCCACCGCGCCGAAGACGGCGTGAAGCCCGGCGACGTGGTGAAGGTCCAGGTGCTCAAGGTCGAGCCCGACAAGCACCGCATGAGCGTGAGCCTCAAGGCCGCCGCGGGCGATCCCTGGGCGGACGCTTCGGGACAGTTCGTCGTCGATCAGAAGGTCGAGGGCAAGGTCACGAGCACGACCGACTTCGGCGCGTTCGTCGAGATCGCCCCGGGCGTCGAGGGCATGGTGCATATCAGCGAGCTGTCCGATCGCCGCGTCGGACAGGTCACCGATATCGTCAAGCAGGGCGACACGAAAACGTTCCGCATCAAGGGCATCGACGCGGACAAGCGGAAGATCTCTTTGTCACTAAAAGAGCCCGGGCAAGGCGGCTCGGGCGGCGGTCGACGGAGCGACGAATACGTCCCGCCGAGCAAGCCCGCCAAGCCGCGCATCCCGAAAGACCAACTCAAGTCCGGGCTGGGTAAGTCCGGGGCCTTGGGCACGGGCCTGGGCGGGCTGAAGCTCGAAGACTTCACTTGACCCGTGAGCCTCGAGCGCTGCGACATCGCGATCGTGGGGGGCGGGGCCGCGGGCCTGTTTGCGTCCGCGTTTGTCGGTGAACCCGGCCGTCGCAAGGCCGTGCTGCTCGAAGGCGCGAAGCGGCCGGGCACCAAAATCCTGATCGCCGGCGGCGGGCGTTGCAACGTGACGCACGACGTGGTCCGGCCCGCGGATTACGCGGGCGGGTCGCGCAATGTCGTCAAAAAAGTTCTCGCCAGTTTTACGGTCGACCAGACCGTCGCGTGGTTCGCGGAACGCGGCGTTGCGCTCAAGCGTGAAGAGACGGGCAAGCTCTTTCCCGTCACCGACAAGGCCCGCACCGTCTTGGACGCCTTGCTCCGCGCCGTCGAAGCCGCGGGCACCGAACTGCGGGCCGGCTCGCGGGTGACGGGCCTCGAGCGGCGCGGCGGCGGGTTTGTCCTATCGATCGCGGGGCAAGCGGATCTCGAAGCGGCCAACGTGATCTTGGCGACGGGCGGTCGGGCGTTGCCCAGTTCCGGCAGCGACGGCTTCGGGTACGAGCTGGCCAAGAAACTCGGCCACACGGTGACGCCGACGTGGCCGTCGCTCGCGCCGCTGCTCACGGAAGACGGACACTGGGTGACCGCTCTCTCGGGCGTCGCCCTGCCCGTCGAGCTTACGCTCCTCGGCCCGACCGGCAAAGCGCTGCATCGCCAAACCGGCCCGATGCTCTTCACCCACTTCGGCCTCTCCGGCCCGGCCGCGATGAACCTCTCGCGACACGCGACCCCGGAGCTGCCCCGCGGCGCCCGCGTCACGGCCAACCTCATGCCCGGCGAGACGTTCGCTTCCGTCGAGGCCCGGCTGCTTCGAGCGACGCGGGACGAACCCAAACGCCCGGTCGTCAAGCTGCTTGCGACGCGCCTGCCCGACCGCGTCGCCGAAGGGCTGCTAACCCGAGAACTCGGCATCGAAGCGGTCACGGCTTTCGCCGATCTCACGCGTGAAGACCGCCGCGCGCTGGCCCACGCCGTCGTGGAGCTCCGGCTGCCCGTGACCGGCGACCGCGGCTTCCGGTATGCCGAGTGCACGGCCGGCGGGGTCCCGCTCACCGAGATCGAGCCGGGGACGATGCGTTCGCGTGTCTGCGACGGGCTCTATCTCTGCGGCGAGCTGCTCGACGCCGACGGGCTGATCGGCGGCTACAACTTCCAGTGGGCCTGGTGCACCGGCCGGCTCGCGGGGCTGGCGGCGAGCCACGGCGGCCAACCCGGTATCGTGCCGGCATGGACCGCAAGCACATCCCCAACACGCTGACGCTCGCCCGGCTGGTGCTGGCGGCGGCGTTCTTCGGCGTGCTGAACGTATACCGCTACGGCGACGCGGACGGGAACGACCCGATCGTCTTGTTGATCGCGGGCGTCTTGTTCGGCCTTGCCGCGGTCACCGATGCGCTGGACGGCTACTACGCGCGGAAGTGGCACGTCGAGTCGGTGTTCGGGCGGATCGTCGACCCGTTCGCGGACAAGATCCTGATCTTGGGCGCGGTGATCTACCTGGCCAGCCCGCGGTTTCTGGACCCCGCCGCGGTGGCCGCGGGCTCGATCCACACGATGGTCAGCGGCGTCTACCCGTGGATGGTCGTAGTCGTGCTTGCGCGGGAGCTGTTGGTGACGAGCATCCGCGGGGTGGCAGAACGGATGGGTGTGGACTTCAGTGCGAAGAAGCTGGGCAAGTGGAAGATGATTTTGCAGTCGACGGTCGTGCCGGTGGTGATCGTCATCGTCGCGATCGATCCGGCACGCGACGGTTGGGGTTGGCTGGCCTGGGTGCGGGACGCGCTGGTGTACGCGACCGTGTTGGTGACGGTGTTGAGCGGGTTGCCGTACGTCGCCGGCGCGTTGCGCGTCATGCGGACCGACAAGAGCGAGGCGCCCGAAGCGGGGCGTTAGGAACCGTGCCGCAATAGGCATGTTCCGCGTTTCTTGTTTCCAACGCCTATTTCCTGGCTTCTGATGTCCGGATCGGTACGATCCCATTTATGGCCAGCACCGCTCTGTTTAGCCAGACGATCGACCACTACCTCGCGCCGATCCGCCGCTTCCTCGACGACGAGAGCGTGTCGGAGGTCATGGTCAATGCGCCCGACGAAATCTACGTCGAACGCGACGGCGAGTTGGTGAAGACCGATGCGCGGTTCGTGGACACGGAGACGTACGAGGCGGCGATCAACAACGTCCTGCAGTTCACCGGCAAGAGCCTGCGGGACGACGCGGCGTTGATCGACGCCCGGCTGCCCGACGGCTCGCGGGTGCACGTGGCCAAGGAGCCCTGCGCGCGACACGGGACGGTGATGAGCATCCGCAAGTTCGCGAAGTCGATGCTCGATCTGGACTGGCTGATGGAGCTGGGCACGATCACGTCCGAAGCACGCGAATTCCTGGAGATCGCGGTCCAGGCCGAGCGGAACGTGCTGGTGGCGGGCGGCACCAGCTCGGGCAAGACGTCGCTGCTCAACGCGCTGTCGGCGATGATCCCGCGCGACCAGCGTTTGGTCGTGATCGAAGACTCGGCCGAGCTGCAACTCCAGCAGGACCACGTGATCTCCCTGGAAACCAAGCAGGCGGACCGCTTCGGGCGCGGCGCGGTGGGCATCCGCGAGTTGTTCCGCTCGTCGCTACGGCTCCGTCCGGACCGGATCATCATCGGCGAGGTCCGCGGCGGCGAGGCGTTGGAGATGATCCAGGCCATGACCTCGGGCCACGGCGGCTCGATGGGCACGCTGCACGCCAACGCCCCGCTGGATGCGCTCAACCGGTTGGAGACCATGGCCCTGATGTCCGAGGTCGAACTGCCGCTGTCGGCGCTGCGATCGCAGGTCAGCTCGGCGATCGACATCATCGTGCAGATGTCTCGGCAGATCGGCGGCCGACGGCTGGTCACGCAGATCACCGAGGTGCTGCCGCTGGGCGACCACGGCTACTACCAGACCCGGGATTTATTCGCCCAGGAACAAATCGCAGACGACGCGGGCGGCAAGGCGATGTGGCTGAATTGGACGGGCGAGGTCTCGGCCATGGCGGGTCGGCTGCGGCCGGAGGAAGCCGCGCGGATCACCCGGCTGACGGCCGGGCTGTTCGGGAAAAATGAAACTCCGTAAAACCCCTGCCGAATCCAGGCGGAAGCCGTCCATCGTCCCGGTTTCGCTGAGCTTGGCGACCGCGACGGGGACGAGTAAAATACGGTATGAGCGACGCGATGTGGCAGACCACTCGGCCGGTCCGGCGGAGGTTACGCAAGCTACGGTTTCGTCTGCTCGGAGACCGCGGCGCGACCACGCTGGAGTTCGCGTTGCTGCTGGCGGCGGTGGTGTTGCCGTCATACGCGATCATCCGGCTCGGTTTACAGTTGGTGGCCGAGCACTTCCGGCTGATCGCGACGCTTAACGCCTTGCCGACGCCTTAACACCCTCCATGGGTCGTGGAAGACCGTGCTCGAAAGCGTCGGGCTCCAGCCGGAGACCGGCCGAAACTTCAATCCCCGGCCCGCGTGGCTGCCGAATCAGGAAGTGTGCCATGAATCGTCAAATGATCCGCCAAGCTTGGTCGGCCGTACGTGAGGCGGCGGTCCGTCTACACCGCGACGACCGCGGGGCCGAGGCGTTGGAGAAGCTGCTGATTGTGGCGGTGGTGGTGCTGCCGTTGCTGGGCTTACTGATCGTGTTCCGCGAGCGGATCAACGACTGGGTCAACGGAAATTGGGACAACGTGCTTCAGACCGACGAAAACAACCCGATCGTCGATCCCAGTTCGCCCACGCCCACGAACTGACGAATCCCCGGCCTGATCGATCTGTCCTCCGATCCTGCGATCTGTTGAGCCCTTTGATCGGCATCTTGGCGGCCTCTGCCCTTGGCGGTCTGTGCTTTATGTCGGCCGTGCTCGATGTGCGTACGGGGCGCATTCCGAATCGGCTGACTTACGGATTCATATTGGCGGGGCTGGCGTTTTGGCTCGTCGCTCCGACTGCGCGGGGCGGCTGGGAAGGCTTGCGTGGCCGCGAGCTGTTTGAGATCGGCGGCGAGTGGTTTTGGAGAGCTTTGGCCGGGTTGCTGTCGGCCTTGATCCCCGCCGTCGCCGTGGTCTTGCTCGGCGGCCTCGGCGGGGGTGACATGAAGCTGTTCGCGGCGTGCGGGGCCTGGTTGGCGTCGCCGATGGCGGTGCTGGATATGGCGGTCGTGTCGTTGGCCACGGCGGCGTTGATGGCGGTCTTCGTGATGGTCCGTAAGCGGGCGGTCCGGCAGACCTTGGCGGGCGTGCTGGGGGTGGGGCTGATGGCCGCGTCACGGGTTAAGCCGGACTTGCCCGAGCCGACGGAAAGCCGGCCGCGGCACACGGTTCCGTTCGCGGTGGCGGTGGCGGTGGGCGCGGGATGCGCGGCCGCCGAGCATCTTCTGGGCTTCACCCTGCCTTGGAGCCACTGGTGAACCCGGCGGATACGGCCGCGTAAGATGTTGATCCGATGAGTGTTCCGCCGAATTATCCCGATCCGCATGCCGGGGCGTCCGCCGGGGGCGTGACGACGATCTCGTTGCAGCCGGGCGACCGCGTCGGCGCGTACACGATCCGGGAACCCGTCGGGCGCGGCGGCAGCGGCGCGGTATTCAGGGCGCACGACGCGCTGCTCGACCGGTACGTCGCGATCAAGCACGTGATCCTGGGCGACGCCGTGGACGCCGGCCGCCTCCGCGACCAAATCCGCCGCGAAGCCGCGCTGCAGAAGAAGGCCGCCACCGCCCGCCCCAAGCACCTCGTCCAGTTCATCGACACGATCGACGACCCGCGCGGGCTGATGCTCGTCACCGAGTTCATCGACGGCGTCACGCTCGAAGAACGCCTCCGCCTCCGTACCGACCCCCACGACGAACGCGGAGCGCTGGGCATCCTCGCCGCCGGCGCGACCGCGCTGCAGGACCTGCACGACCAGAACATCATCCACCGCGACCTCAAGCCGGCCAACGTCATGCTGCCCAAGCACGGCGGGCTCAAGCTCGCGGACTTCGGGCTCGCCGCGCTCATCGGCGACCAGGAGTCACTGAGCCTGGGCACCGTCCGCTACATGGCCCCCGAGTTGCTCCGCGGCGACCCCGCCACCCCCGCTTCGGACCTCTACTCGCTGGGCATGATCGCTTACGAGTTGCTCGCCGGTCGAGACCACTTCGACGAAGCGTTCAAGACCGTGCTCCGCGACAAGCGTAACCCCGCGATGCGGTGGATGAAGTGGCACACGAACGAACGCCTGACCGCCCCGCCGCTCACGGAGCTCGTGCCCAAGACGCCGCAAAACTTGTCGGACCTGGTCGCGCGGATGCTCGACAAAGACCCGGCCCGCCGGGTGCGCCACGCCGGCGAAGTCATCGACGCGATCCGCCGTCACTTCATCGAGGGTTCGCCCGATACCGAGCCGTACGCCAACGCCACGGCCGACGCCGCGCTGCCCGGTGTCGATTCATACGCCGACCCGGCCGGCGGAACCGCCGACCCGTACGTCGGGGCGGGCCCGGACGACACCGCGCGGCTGCCGACCCGCAGCAAGCTGCCGCTGCTGCTCGGCGGGCTGCTGGCGTTTTGGGTGTTGGTGGGCGGCGTGGTGTACTTCGTGAATTCCGCACAGCGGCAGGCCGAGGAGCGGCGCGAAGCGAGCGAAGCCGTACAGGCATTCAACGACGCGAAGCAGGAGCTCCTGGCCGGGAACTACGGCGCGGCGATCGCGGGCTTCGACGCGGTGATCGAGGGGTACCCCGGCCAGGCGAACACGACGCGGGCGGCGGGCGTGTGGTCGGCCTTCGGGGAGGCGCGGCGGGCCGAGGCCGACGGCGACTTCGAGGCGGCGCTCGCGGGTTACGAGGCCTTCGACGCCGACCCGCAGGGCGACCGCGCGTTGGTTCGGCCGTTGATCGAGAGCGTGCAACGCAAGGCGGGGTTCGATGTGGCCCTCACCGCGATCCGAGCCGCGATCGATTCGGCCGAGTTCGACGAGGCCCGCCGCAGCGTGGCGGTTTGGCGAGCCGAGAACCTTACCGCGTCCGAGTCGCAGCGACTGGACGAGCTGGAGGCGGGCATCACCGCCGCTGAATCCGAGGCCCGGTTCGCCTTGCTGCTGCGCGAAGCCCAGGCGTTTGCGGACCAGGGCGATCTGGACCGTGCGATCGAGTTGCTCGGAGCGCGACCGTCGCTTCCGCCGGACGGCGTCCGGATGCTGGCCAATTTCCGGTCCGATCTCGCCTTGGCCGCGGCGCTCCGAGACGCCGAAGAAGCTCGCAGCAAGGGGTTGCTCGCCGAAGCGATCGCCGCGTATCGGCGTGCTTTGGAGCTCGAAGCGAACCCGCTGGTGTCCGCCGAGCTCAACCGGCTCGAGGCACGTCTCGCCGTACGGCAAGGGGCGGAACTCCGCGACGCCGGCCAACTCGAACAAGCCGCCGCGCTCTTCGAGGCCGCGCTGCACAAGGACCCGGGCAATGCCGACGCGCAGCGCTTCCGGCGGGAGTTGGTTTCGGTGTCCGAGTTGCAGTCGCTGATCCGTGCGGGCGACGACGCGATGGACGCAAGCGACTTCGAAGCCGCCGAGACTCAGTACCGCAAGGCGTTCGAGCTCGATCCGCTGGACGTGGTACGCTTCAAGCTCGACGAAGCCCAGCGTCGACTCGCGATGGCCGCCGCCGAAGACGCGCTCACGCAGGGCCGGTTCGACGACGCCGACCGACAGGCCGAGCGTGCCGCAGTGTTCGGCCCGGACCACACCGAACTGATCCAGCTTCGGCAACGCATCGCCACACGACGTCAGTATCAGGCCAAGCTTGACGCCGCCGAGGCTCAGCGAGCGCAGGGCAACCTGCAGATGACCATCCGGCGTCTGCAGGACGCCAAGGAAATCCTCGCGACGCCCGAAGTCAACCAGCGGATCCGGGCGACCCAATACGCTTGGTCGATCTCTAAGGCCCGCCAGCACCTCGCGGACGGGCTGTTGGGACCCGCTCGCGCGGAACTCGAAATCGCCGGCCGCATCGACTTCACCGACGAGGTCCAAGAGCTCTTTGATCGCCTCGAAGCCGAGCAGAGCACGCCGACACCGACGCCCGAGTAAGACCGGCTACGCCGCCTCGCCCGGCCCGACTTGCCGCCGGGGCGCGGCCGCGGATCACGGGTCTCGGCCCAAGCGCAGGTGCTTGTTCAAAACCGCCGGCCCGTTTGTTTCGCGGACGCCGCACAGGATCGGGTTCGCCGCCGCGGCTGGCCCCGCGTTGGCAAAACGGAACGTGCGGATCGCCGCCTGCCCGGGCTCCAGCCGAGGGATGATGCCTTCGCGGAACGGGAAGCCCGCCATGCTGACAAACACGTTGAGCGACTGATCGGCGTCGCCGACGTTGGTCAAGATGCAGGTTACGACTACGTCCGCTTGCCCCGGGTTGGTCGTGCGGTCAACGTACAGCGACGCTTCGAGCCGGACGTCTTCGAGGCCCACGCCCATCGGGGCGCCCAGATCGACGACGTAGTCGCGGTCGGCGGTGAACTCGAACCGCGCGGTCAGCCGCTTGTCGCCCGCCGGCTCGTTGACCGGGAAGCTCATGGCCACCGGCATCTCGACGCTCGCGCCCGGAGCCAGGGCGAACAGCTGCCGCTGCGGGTTGATCGTCCACCCGCGCGGGCCGGTAAACGTGAACCGGCCGTTAATGGTCATCGGCCAAGGGTTGGTGAAGCGGATGGTGCGTTGGTGCGGCACCTGCGTCGAAGGGATGAACGGCTCGTCGAGCGTGAACGACGCGCGGAACTGAGCGAGCGGGAGGTTGGCCTGCTCGATGAACACGGGCGTACGTGATAACTCGATGCGGTGTCGGCCACGCGTTTGCGTTACGGCAGAGGTGTTGCCCCATACGTCCACCACGCGAGGCGAGGTGCCCAGGTACATCTCGATCGCCGCGCGGTCTTCCGGGCCGGTTTCGTTCCACGCGACGAGTACCCCGCCCCGTGGCGCTTCGTTCGATCCAAACGACCTCGAGGCCGCGTCGCGCGTCGGCTCGAACACCCAGCAACGCAAGCCCGGCCCCAGGTCGATCTCTCCCGCGAACCGCCGCCCCACCAATCGACGTGAGAGGTTGGTGAAGACGCCCAACACGGGGTCGGGCAACACGCGGGTGGGGTCTGCGGACGGCTCATCTTCTCGCTGCGACGCGCGGGTCCATCGCGGGCCGATCGCCAAGTCGACTTCCGATTCCAAGCGCCACGCTTCGAGCACCCGACGCGTCGCGTCGGCGACACGGTCGGCCTGGGTTAACTCGGTGGCCGGCGGAACCTGCAGGCGGAGCGTTTTCCGGTGGCTGGGAGATTGTGTCGCGAACCAGTCCCGCAGCGCGTCGGGCGTCACGGCGTGCGGCCAGGGCGTGAACCGAGCGACCCCGTACGCCGTTTCGTCCAGGCCGCCGCTTTCCAGCGTCAACGCTCCGGGCAGCCAAAGGGTCGGTGTCGGCGTCCACTGCTCTAACGCTCGCCGGATCCGTGGCAACGCCGCGTCCAGGCCTGGCCCGGCCGCAATCTCGGGACGGGCGTCGTCGCCGATCTGCCACTCGTTCACCCACTGCCCCATCCGTGAGAGGACCGGTTGCGCGAACGGCATCCAACGGACCGGGTCCGCACTCAGCGCGGTGAGCGACTCGTCGGTGTTCACACCGTCGGTTTCCTGCAACGCTTTGGGCAGCGGATGCATCGACACGATCAGGCGATCGCCCGTGCCCAGGGCGGAGTTCATGCGCTCGTCCAGCCGTGCGGCCCGATGCTCCACGTTGATCAGGGTGGTGTCTTCGCTCCAGGCGCTGACCGCGACGCTGCGGAAGCCGCCGGCTTCGACGATCTCCGGCAAGCGCTCCAACTGATCCTCGGGCACGCCGCGCGCGTCGAGCGTGAACCGGCGTGCGTCCTCGCCGACGGCCGGCGGTTCGGGCGGCAGGTAATGGAACGCGCCGTACGTCCGCGCCACTGGATCTGCGGCGGGCCCGGGGGCGTTGCGGTTTGGCTTCGTGAGCCTGCCGTCCAGGTCGTCGTAGACCGACAGCTCGGTTAAGAACCAGCCGTATCCGGGCAGCTCCGGCGTCCAGTCCCACGCCGAAGGCGAACCCGGGAAAATCGGTCGTCGGTCCCGAGCCACGACCCGGTAGTGGTGGTCATACACCGCCACCTCCGCCACCAAGCGTTGGCCGATCAGGTCGCGGATATCCACCGCGATCCGCGGCGTCTCCGGCGCGCGGATCAGGTTCGCGTCGGCCTGGGTCCGGACCGACACGCTGGGAAGTTGCCATACCGCGATGTCATCGAACCACGCCGCGCCCTGCACGTCGGGCAACACGATCTGCTGGTCGCCCAGCGGGTGCCCGGTTTGCGGCGTCGGCTGCAACAGGTGCAGCTCGATACCCAGGGACACGGCATCGGGGAACCGGCCGGGCAGTTTGATGTCCAGCCGCAGCCAGCCGTCTTCGCTGCGCAGCGGTTCGGTCGCGCGGACGCTGGCTTCGATCCGCCGGTTGGCGGCGTCGATGAAGTATGCTTTGACGACCGCGCCTGCGTGTTGGAGGTCCGCGGTCCGCAGCTTGGCTGTGACCAGGTAGTCGCTGCCGGGCACCGCAATGAGGGTGTTGGACGCCAAGTACGCGCCCGCGTTGCCGCCGTTGGTGGTCAGCCCCAACGAGAAGTCGCCGCCGGCTTGTTGCGTCGCGTCGTAGCTGACCCTGCCGTGCGGTGGGTAGCCCGGGCGGTCCGCGAGCTGCCGGTGTAGGGGCACGCCCAGGAAGTTAGGTTTTTCCGACATCGGGTCGCGGCCGATCACATACCACCCGCGCGGCATCGGGATGCCCCGGCCGATCTTCACCCCCGCGTCGTTGGTTTCTTCGAAGTCGAACAGCCGCACGAGACGCCGCGGGCTGACCATCAGTTCCTGCGCGAGGATCGGTCCCGCTTCGATCAGCGTGAATAGGCACAGCACAGCGATCGCGTGAAAGCGAAGCACTCCGGAGTTATCGGCCCATTGTCCGCCCGCTCTGCAAACCGCTCACAACGCCGCCAGCCGCCGCGCCCGATCCTCGGCGATCAGCGAGTCGACCAGTTCGTCCAACTCCCCAGCCAAGAGCTTCGTCAGATTGAACGACGTCCCTAGGCGGTGGTCCACCGCCACCGTTTCTTTCCAGCGGTAGGTCCGCACGCGTTCGCTGCGGCCTCCGGTGCCGATCATGGCGATCCGCTGTTCGGCCCGTTCCGCGTCTGCCTCGGCCCGTTGACGCTCGTACAGGCGAGCCCGCAGCAGTTGGATCGCCCGCTGCCGGTTCTGTTGCTGGCTCTTGCTCTCTTGCATCCGCACTTCGATGCCGCTGGGCTTGTGAATCAGATGCACCGCGGTCGCGACCTTGTTGACGTTCTGTCCGCCGGGGCCTTGAGCCGTGGTCACGTGGGTCTCGATGTCGTCGGGGTTCAGGTCGATCTCCACGTCCTGCGGCTCGGGCAGGACCGCCACCGTCGCGGTGCTCGTGTGCACGCGGCCTTGCGTTTCGGTGGCCGGGACTCGCTTCACGCAGTGCACGCCGCCTTCGTAGCCGAGCTGTTGCCAAACGCCCGGGCCGGTCACGTTCGCGGTGGCCTGACGGACTCCGCCCTGCTCGCCCGCGCTGGCTTCGAGGACCTCGAATCGCCAGCCACGCCGCTTGGCAAACTGCTCGTAGACCCCCAGCAACTCTCCGGCAAACAGCGCGGCCTCCGCTCCGCCCGTGCCCGCGCGGACCTCCAGCATCACCCCGCCCACCGCCGCGTCGTCCGCGGTCACCAGCTCGGCCGCGATCGCTTCGAGCGCGGCGGCCGTGCGCATCTGCAAAGCCTCGATCTGTTCCCCGGCCAGTTCCAGCAACTCGGCGTCTTCGCCCTGGGCCCCCGCCGCGACGATGGCTTGTGCCTCTTCCAGGGCTTCACGATCCGCGCGGTACGCACGATACGCCTCGACCACGCCCGCGATAGCCGCTCGCTTGACCGAAATCCGGCGTAGCCGATCCGGATCGGTCGCGACTTGCGGGTCCAGCAACTCGGACTCCAAGGCGTCGAATTGAACGGCGAGCTCGTCGAGCTTAGCCGTGAGGTTGGCGACGGGCAGAGCCATGAACGGGCAAGCTACCTCAAGCAAGAAGCCCGCGGATGGTGTCCGCGGGCTTCCTTGGTTTTCCGGTTGACCGAAAGCAAGTGACGTGGATTAGCCGAACGGGCTCCACGAGCCGGTCAGGTCATGCAGCCGGGTCCAGACGAACCCCACGCCAAACAGCAGGGAGAGGAACGCGCTGAACACGAGCACGGTGTAGATGTTGTTGTTGCCCATCGGGGGACTCCTTGGAAATGAGGGCGAAGGGCAGATCAGAGATTCGGGGCCGAGACGACCGAGTCCCCGGTGCGGACGTCCTGGCGGGCCCGGCCGAGGATCACGGCGACGGATTCCGAAGCGTCGACGCTGAGCACCTCCAGATTGGCGACCAGCTCGTTGTCGCCGCGGAAAGCGACGAAACGCTGGTTCTTCACGACGCCGTCGGCGGTGCCGATGTTGAGCTGGACATACTCCTTGCCGCCAGCGACGACGCCCTGCCCGGTGACGGCCCCGTAGACCGGCTCGCTGGGCGTGACGACGGCCGCGACGGCGGCGGTCGCCCGCGGGATCGTCCCGCCGGCGCTGACCACGGCCTGCTCGAGTGCTCCGAGTTCTTCCTGCAAAGCCACGAGCTGTTCACGCAGCGAACGGCTTTGGTTTTCCAAGGCGGCGCGGTCGGCTTCGAGTTGATTGTTTCGAGCGATCAACTGGGTGTTCTCGGTGGATCGCTCGACGACCTCGCTCTGTGCTGCGGTGAGCTGTGTGAGCGTGGTTTCCAGGAGCGCGGTGTTGGTCTTCTGAGCTTCCCCGCCGGCAATGATCGTCGCGCGGATCGCGTCGTTGTCCGCCTGGGCCTTGGCGAGCTGGGCTTCGAGGTTGGTCTCGTTGCCTTTGGCCGATGCGAGGTCGGATTCGAGCTGACGGATGGTGGCGGTCAGCTCGGCTTCTTTGGCCTTGACGCCTTCGCGTTGCTGCGATTGCTCGGCCCGCAGATCGGTGATGGTGACCTGTGCGGCCGAGGCGATGGCTTTGGCGGTGTCGACTTCCGCCCGCAGGTCGTCCACTTGGGCGACGAACGGCACGACAAGCGTGACCAACAGGATCGAGAGGATGGTCACCAGAACGACAAAGGCTTTGGTCAGGGGGCTCACGGCAACTTCCTTCGGGGCCAACGGATACGAACGGCGAGAAGGCGGCTCTCGGGGAGTCACGCCTGGGCCGGGGGCGACAAACGAACGGTTTCCGCGAGGCCCCCACGCGATATGCCGCTGAGGCCGGTTCGGAACTCCGTTCGTTAAACCCTATGTACTTGTCCGCCCCGCCGTTGTCAACGAATGCTGCCGCTTTCGGCTCCGGAAATCGCCCATCGGCTTG
The DNA here is from genome assembly GCA_039180415.1 of Planctomycetota bacterium. Classification (GTDB taxonomy): domain Bacteria; phylum Planctomycetota; class Phycisphaerae; order Phycisphaerales; family Phycisphaeraceae; genus CAZIXN01. The sequence continues at coordinate 18,179 of JBCDDH010000008.1, forward strand.
GCCGATCGAGCGGGGAAAACGGCTTCGCGTGTCTCACGAACCAAAACCAAACGGCGTCATCTGTCGGTGGCCTCCAAGACGGCGGTGGCCGCCGCGATTCGCACCAGTGGGTTGCGGTCTCGCATCAGCCGCACCAGGTGCGATCGCGCCAGGTCGTGGTCGTACGGCCCGAGGGCAAAGGCAGCCTGCGCCCGCACGGTATCGAGCCGGTGGCTCGCCGCTTCGGCCATCACGCTGAGCATGCCGCCCCGTTCGCGGCCGAGTCGGGCCAGCCCTTCCGCGGCGGCAAGTCGGAATTCGATGGGGTTCTCAACCAGAAAATTGTTCATGTTCGCCCAGAACGCGTCGTCGCCCAGCCGGCCCAGCGCTTGCACCGAGAGGACGCGGACTTCGTCGAACGTCGAGTACGCCGAGCGCCGCAGCTCGGCCAAGCCGTTGGGGTCGTCGAGCTTGGCGAGGGCTTCGGCGACCTGGATGCTCAGCAGCTGCCAGTGGATGCCGGCGATCTTGTTACCCATGGGCTTGTGGACGCTGTGCCGCAGCAGCGGGATCGCGGTGGGGTTGCCCAATTCGCCCGTCAACAGCGCGGCGTTGGAGCGGACCCGGGGGTCGGGGTGCTGGAGCAGGTTCGCCATCTGGGTGATGATGCGGTCGTCGGCGGCCCCGCAGCGGGCGGCGGCAAAAATGATTGCTGCGCGGACGTGGTCCCGCCCCGGCGCGGGCTCGTCGCGTCGGAAAGCCTCGCCGAACATGCCCGTCAATCCGGTCAATCGGAGCTGGCCCGCAGCGTAGAGGGCGGTGAAACGCACCGCGGGCGAGTCGTCGTCCAGGCCCAGGGTGACCAGCGGCAGCGCGAGGTCCGGCGCGTATTGCACGGCTTCGAGCGCGTGGGTGCGGAGCTGGGCGTTGTCGCTGCGCGCGGCCTGCCGCACGATCTCCAGCGCCGCTTCGCGGTGCGGAGCCAGATCGGCGACCGGTTCGACCGCCGATACGGTCTGAGCCCGCGCCGCGGCTGTGCCTGGCAGCGGGGACCAAACGGCGGACCCAACGAACACGGCGGCGGTCAGGACGACGGTCGAGACGGAGCGAAGCATGCGGTCTCCCTCTGCGGTAAGGCGTTTCGGGCGTGAACCCAAGGCAACGATTCTCGGTCAGCCGGCCGCGGCGAGGCGGGCGGCGCGACGGCGGCGGAGTTTCGGCCGGCGGCCACGGGCGACGATCACCCAAACGGCCGTGAGCGCCGTCAAAAGGGTGATCGGCCAATCGCCCACGATCGCGTAAACCGTACGCCGGTCGTCCAGCGCCAGTTCGGCCGACAGGACGCCTTCGCCGCCGGGGGGGGCGGCCGCGACGATCCGGCCGGTCGAGTCGATGATCGCTGACACCCCGGTGTTCACCGAACGCACCACCGGCACCCGGTTCTCGATCGCCCGCAGCGACGCGAGCTGCAAGTGCTGATATCGCATGGATTCCCAGCCCAACCCGCCGGGTTGATCTTCGGTCGGCAGCCGGCCGAACCAGCCGTTGGTCGTGAGGTTGACCAGTACATCGACGCGCTTCTCGCCGGTCTCCGGGTCATACACCATCTCCCGGCACAGCGCCGCGTTGGTGTCCTCAAAACAGATCGGCGTGGCGAACCGGAGCGTGCGGTCGTCGCCGGCCGGCACCTCAAACACCGTCACGCCCTGCCCCGCGTCGATCGAATAATCGAAGTCGTACGGCGAGACCGTGTTGAGCACCCATTGCTTGAGCGCTTCGGGCAGCGGGATGTATTCGCCGAAGGGGACGCGGTGCATCTTGTCGTACCGCCCCCTGCCTACCTCGGACGTGGCGCCGTTTGGTATGACCAGGTGAGCACTGTTGAACTGCTCCGGGTTGCGCGGGTCGTCGGTGGCGATCTCGGTAGACGAGCCGACCATCGTCGGGACGCCGAACTCGGCGATGAGTTCGCGGGTTTGGCGGGGCTTGCTTGTGCGGGCACGCAGCGTGGCGCTCTGGTCGTCGTGGGGCCGGGTGAGCGCCCAAAGTTCGATCCGCGACGCCGCCGGCTCGTTGAACGGCCCGGGGATCACGGTTTCCGGCCAGACGATCAGCGCGGGCTTGCCGATCTCCCCTCCCTTTGGGAGGGGTTGGGGGAGGGTGTCCGATTCGGTTTCGAATGCCGGCTGCTTCAATTCAAGCCGTTCACGAGCGCCCTCCCCCGGCCCCTCCCGGAGGGAGGGGAGTGAGGCGGTCGCGGCTTCCACGTGCAACCGGCGCAACGCCGCGAAGTCGGCCTCGTACGTCTCGGCGGTGGGCGACAGCTTGTTGTCGTGCGGGGTGTTGGTCTGCACGACGGCGACAAGGGCTTGTTGGGACTCAGAAGTGGCAGACGCGTGGAACATCCGTGAGCCGATCGGTGTGATCGCCATCACGGCGCAAACCACCAAGACATTGCACATCAGATCTCGCACCGCGTGTTGCGCCTTGCAGAGTAATCCTGCGGTCGAGCCGCTCAATGAAGCAATCAAAAGGCTCACCAAAGGCATGCCCAACAGTGATCCGATTTGGATCGCCGCGGGCGTGTTGTCCGAAGACGCCTGATCTAGAAATTCCGCCTGCGTCTGCGCCAGCGTGAACCACGCGAACCCGCCCCACGGCCACATGCTCCGCACAAACTCCAGGCTCACCCAGCACAGCGGCAGCGCGACCGCGATCGGCACGCCCTGGCGTCGCACGCACACGTTGGTCGCCCACAAAGCCAGCACCCAGAACAGCGATTGAAACCCCGCTACCGCGAGCGCTCCCGGCAGCGTCACGGGATACAGCCAGCGGAGCATCCACGCCCACCACAACGCGAAGACCGCCGTGGAGGTCCACGTCAGCGTCCACGGCCGGCGGGACGTCGCGGCCAGCCAGCCCGCGGGGGCCAGCGCGACCCACGCAAGAAAAGACCAGCCCGGCAACGGGTAGCTCAGCGCGAGCAGCACCGCGGTCAGCGTCAGCGCGACGCAGTGCGCGGTGAGTTGCGGGGGACGCCGAAGCATCGCGGCATTGTCGCAGAAAACGAAGAAGCCCACGGGTTCGATCCGTGGGCTTCGATCGGCTTACGCTTGAGGTCGACGCGGGATCACGTCAAGTCCGACGGGTCGTACACCCACGCGTCCTTGCCGGGCGCGTAGTCCACGATCTCGCCGTCGGCGAACCAGAGCTTGAGTTCGCGCTCGGCCGATTCGGGGCCGTCGCTGCCGTGGATCAGGTTGTAGCCGCCGGACATCCCGAAGTCCCCGCGGATCGTGCCCGGCTCGGCCTTCTGCCCGTTGGTGGCCCCGATCAGCTTCCGGCACACCGCGATCGCGTTCACGCCCCGCACCGCCAGCACCAGCACCGGCGAGCCCGTCACGAACGCGATCAGCCCGTCGAAAAACGGCTTGCCCGCGTGCTCGCCGTAGTGCTCCTGGGCGAGGGATTTGGGCACCATCATGAACTTCCCGCCCGCCACGGTCAGGCCCTTGGCCTCCAAACGGGACAAAATCGTGCCCATCAGGCCGCGTTGGACGGCGTCGGGCTTGAGGATGATGAGGGTGGTTTCCATGGGGCGGCTCCGGAGCTTGGGGGAGGATCGGCGGAAGCGGGCGGCCAGCATAACTGCTTGCGAACCCGCTGTTTGTCGGTTTTTCCCAGTTTCACGGATCGGACCAGGCCCCGCAGAACGCGGCGGCGGGCGAGGGTTGCCGAGGTTCCGGGGCAAATCGCGGCCGGGCCGGGATCGCGGTGGCCGAATCCGCGAAACGTTGTAATTTCGGGCGGTCGTCGGGCGAGGCTTGAATTTTCCCCGGCGCAACCCCCCGATCCATGAGCCGTCCGACTACCATGGATTACGTAATGCCTGCCGATCGCCCGTTTGCTTTTCGTGGTTCCCGCAAGACCCGTCACGCCGCCCGCCTCGTGGTTGGCGGCGTCGTGGTGTTCACGGTCGGAGCCGGAGCCGGCTTGGGTGGGCTGCTCTGGTCGGCGGTGAGCGAAGGCAAAGAAGCGGCGACGCTGATGCAGGTTGCGGCTCCGGAATCCTACGAAACGATCGAACCGAAGACGGCCTTGGAATCGCCAGAAGCCCCGTCTCGCCCGGCGCCGACGATGTCGGTGGTTGAGCAGGCGGCGGTGAAGCACACCAACGACCCGACGACCCGCGGCTCGGACGACGCCGGCTTCGTTGGCGCTGCCCGCGCCGCCGACGGCTTGAAGGTCGGCGACGAGCCGGGCGTCACGTTCGACGGTCGGCCGCTGCGGGTCGCGAAGATTCTGAAGATGAAGACCACGGCCTACAGCCCCGACGAGCAGTCCTGCGGCGTCTGGGCCGACGGGCAGACCGCTTCGGGCAAGAGCGTCTGGACCAACGGCGGGAACTTGGTGGCGGCCGACACGTCGCTGCTGCCGTTCAACACGCTGGTGAGCATCCCGGGCTACGACAACGGCAGCCCCGTCCCCGTGCTCGACCGCGGCGGCGCCATCAAGGGCCATCGGCTCGACCTGCTGTACCCGACCCACGAGGTTGCCCTGCAATGGGGCGTCCAGGATCACGACGTGATCGTCTGGGAATACGCGGACTAAAAACTATTAAGTCGCTCCGGGGGCGGCGGTCACCAACAACGGGCCGTCCGACACGACCACGCCGCCGGGCGGTTCGTACGTCACCGCGAACAGCGTCGCGTTCTCGATCGGCAGCCGGGGCTCGAATTCAACGACGGCTACGCCGTCCGCGTTGAGGTTGACATCGAAGACGCCGCCGTCCACGGGGAACGAACCCCGCGCCGGATCGACGATCCAGAGTTGGTACTGGCCGGCCTTCGGGTCGTTGGGCGGGAGGCCGACGAAGCGCATCTCTCCGCGTTGGGCGTCTTCGTCCCAGATCAGTTCGCCGGTCACGCCTTCGTAGCCCGGGGCGATGCCGGCGAAATCTCCGGTGGCGGTGGGTTGCAGCGGCGTCCACGCTTCTTCATGCACATCAATAACAATTGGTGTGCCGGGATTTGCGATTGGGTTGCGCGTTTTCGAGCTGAGAAATGGAGCTGCGACAAGTGCGAATGCAGCCGCCGACAGCAATGCTCCAGCAATGAAAGCCATGCCCGGGGAAACACCAATCCGTCCTGCAATTGCCGGAGCCTCAAAGTAACCGTTGGCGTCGGCATCGAGCTTCGCCCGTAATGATGCAGGCAGTTCTACGTCGGCGTCGCGCTGAGCCTCGGCCTGGGTCACGACTGCGGCGGCGTAGGTCAGGCCGGCTTCGTCCCGCGTCACGTCGTCGATGCCTTCGAGATGTTCGTGGGTTGCACTCATGGGTTCACCCCCGCGGTTTTCGTTTCCGGGTTGGCCCCCAGCGCGTCCCGCACGGCCTGCAGCCCGCGGCGCACGTGCGACTTGACGGTGCCCAGCGGCAGGTCGAACCGCTCGGCGAGCTGCCCGTGCGTCAGCCCGTCGCACACCGAGAGCTTCACGAGTTCGCCCCGCGGCGGCGGCAGGTCGTCCAAGGCCCTCATCGCGGCGTTAGCCTCTTCGGCCGCTTCGAGCCGGTCGCCTCCGGAGACGCCGGGCAAAGCATCGGGTTCAAACGGGCCGCCGTCTTTCATCGCCTCGGCTCCCGAGGTTCGGCGTCGAAGGCGGTCCACCGTGCGACGACGCACGATCGTCGCCACAAACGTCGCCTCGCTGGCCCTGGCTTCTTCGAACCGTTCGGCGTGCCGCCAGAGGTCGACGAAGGCGTCCTGCACGGCGTCTTCCGCGTCCTGGCCCGGGCCGAGCATCCGGCGGGCGATGGACCAGGCCAGCCCGCCGTATCGATCGAGGCATTCGCGCACCGCTTCGCCATCGCCCCGCGCGACCCGCGGCAGCAGCGGCGGATCGGCGGAACGATTCGTGGCCAAAGGTTGGTCGGCGGTGGCGGGCAGGGCTCGCTCCAAGGCACGCGGGAGGGTCGACAGAACCGGCGATGCTAACCGGGCGATCGCCACGTTCACCGCGCGGCCATCATTTCCTGACGCATCGTGTCGAGCCCACGGCGGAACGCCCAGGCCCGCGCGTCCATGCCGTGCGAGTTCCGACCGTCCTTGAGCGTTCGCATCGCCAAGGACCGTCCGGCGTCGTCCATCTGCGGGTGCGAGGTCAACGCCAACAGGGCGACTTCATAGATCGCGGCACACGCGCCGTGGTGTCCGTGGTTGTACAGCGGGACGCCGCGTTTGATCGCCAACTCGATGATCTGATCAACCGACGCCGCGCGCTTTGCGTGGTCGTCCGGCAGTTCGAAGCCCGGCGGCAACAGCACCGCGTCGATCGCGTGGATCACCCCGTTGCTGGCCCGGACGTCGGTCGCGATCACATTGACGTCGTTCACTTCGAGCCGGCCGTTGTCGATCGCGAAGGACACTTCGGTCCCGTTGAGCGTCTCGGCTTCACCGGCCGCCGCCGCCTGGGCCGCGAGGACGTTGCCGGGCACGACGTGGTAAGTCAGGACCGACGTGAGCAGGCCCTTGTTCTCCGGCTTGAGCAGCGTCTCGACCACCCCGTCGGGCAGCGCCGCGAACGCTGCGTCGGTCGGCGCGAGCACGGTGAACGGCCCGTCGCCCCGCAACGCGTCGATCAGGCCCGCCGCTTCCAACGCCGCTCCGAGCGTTTTGAAATCGCCCGCGGCCGTGCCCACCTCGATCAAGTCGCCCGGGGCGGATCGGTGTGATTGCGGCGCTTCGTGATCCGCCCATGCCTGCGAAGCCGTGAGTCCACCTAAAGACACGGCTCCCAGCGAACAAACGGCGGCGACGACAGACGGTTTCCAGAGCGAGCGTTGCATGAATAGGACTCCGATAAGCGGTTCGTGCGGTTCATTCAGGGTTTCGCCGGACGGCGGTCCGCGGATGCGGGGCCGGGCAAAAAACTTCCAACGCGGCCGCGTCGGTGGGCGTAAGCTTGATGGGCCAGGAACGTTGGGCGGGGGTGCCCATGCTTCAAACCGCTTGGCCGAGATTTTCATCATGACCAGTAAGCCTCCTCAAGGACCGCTCTGGGCGGTCGTCGCCGGCTGTGTTGCCCTGCTGCTGGGCATGGCGGGTGGATTCATGATCGGCCGAGGGACCGCGCCCCCGGCGGCGGAAGCGCAAGCCGACGCGCCGGGCGGAGGCGGGCCGCCACCGGCGATGGTCGAGGTCGGCATCGCGTTGATGCAGCCGCTCGAAGAACGCCTCGCGGTGACCGGACGGCTCCGGGAGTTGCGCCGGGTCACCGTGACGGCGGAGGTGGCCGGCAAACTGATCGCATTAAACGTGGAAGAGGGCGACCGGGTCGTGGGCGGCGAGACGGTGCTCGCACGGATCGACCCGACGTGGACGGACCTGCGTGTGCGGGCCGCGGAAGCCGACCTGGACGAAGCCCGAGCGAACCTCGAGCAGAGCGAGCGCGAACTCGTCCGACTCGAAAGGCTCCGCGCCCAGCGCACCGCGAATCAACGCGAATTGGACGACGCACAGACGGCGGTCATCGCCGATCGCGCCCGCGTCGCGGCCGCCGAAGCAGAGCTAAGCCGGGCGACGGTAGAACAGGAACGGCTCGCGGTGGTCGCGCCGTTCGACGCCACGGTCACCGCCAAAAACGCCGAGGTCGGCCAGTGGGTCGAGCCCGGCGACGGCGTGGTCGGGCTCGTATCGGTCGGCCAGATCGATGCCGAGGTGGACGTGCCCGAAACCGCGATTAACGCCGTCGCCCGACTTGCCGCGGACGGCACCCCGGTCACGATCACGATCGACGCGTTGGGGCGGGACGTCACCGGGCAGGTCGCCGCCGTTACCCCCGATGGTTCGTCCGCCTCGCGGACCTTCCCCGTCAAAGTCCGCCTCGACGACGCCGAGGGCTTGCTGAAACCGGGCATGTCCGTCACCGCCCGCTTCCCGCTCGGTGAGCCCCGGCCCACGCTGACCGTGCCGCGCGACGCCGTCCTGTTCAGCACGCTCACGCCGCAGGTCTGGGTCGCCATGGACGCCGGCCCGCCACCTGGGAACGAAGCATCCCAGGACGCCTCCGCGACCCCGCCCGCCTCCGACGTTTCGGACCAGGCTCCGCCTCCGCAGCCCATGCCCTTTGCGTTGCCCGCTTCGGTCCGCGTGCTGTACGGCCAGGGCGACCGTTTCGCCATCGAAGTCCTCGACGGCCCGCTCTTTCCCGGCGCGACCGTCATCATCGAAGGCGGTGAATCGCTGTTCCCGACCCGGCCGCTGATGTTTGACGCCCCGCCGGCCTCCACGCCGCCCGACGCGACCGCTCACCAAATCAGCGGCGACCGCCCCGCCTGAACCTCCAAGTCACCCGCCGTTCATTCGTTCGGCGCCCCTACTACGGCCTTCCCATGGACCCGATCCGTTTTGCGATCCATAACCGCGTCAAGGTCGCCGTCGGCGTGATCTTGCTGGTGCTGTTTGGGCTGCTCGCGCTCCGCAGCCTGCCCGTGCAACTCACCCCCGACGTCGACCCGACCATCATCACGGTCACCACCGAATGGACCGGCGCGTCTCCCGAGGAGATTGAACGCGAGATCGTGGAAGAGCAGGAGGACGTGCTCAAGAACGTCCGCAACCTCGTCAAGATGGTCGCCACCGCGAGTCAGGGCGAAGCGTCGATCGAACTCGAATTCACCACGGGCACGCCGCTCGAATCCGCACGGGTCGAGGTCTCGGACGCGCTGCGGGAGGTGCCCGAATACCCCGACGACGCCGAGGAGCCTGTGATCGTCACCGGCGAATCGGGGCCCGGTTCGCCGATCGCGTGGCTGCTGCTCACGACGCAGACCGACGACTTCGACGTGCAGACGCTCGGCGACGCCGCGGAAGACCGGATCAAGCCGTTTCTCGAGCGGGCCGCGGGCGTGTCCGAGGTCCGGGTGTACGGCGGTCGGGAGCGCGAGGTGCACATCGATTTCGACCCGTTCGCGGTCGCGCAGCGGCGGATCACGGTGGACCAACTCGCCGCGGCGTTGCGTCGCGAGAACGCCAACGTCTCGGCCGGCGAACTCGACGAGGGGCGGTACCAGACCCGCATCCGCACGGTCGGTCAGTACGACGACCTGAACCAGATCCGCCAGACGGTCGTGGCCTACGACGACACCGGCGGGCCGATCCGCATCGACGATCTGGCCGAGGTCTCGGTCGGCTTCGAGAAGCGGCGCAGCTTCGTCCGCAGCCGTGGCACGCTCGCGCTGGCGATGCCGGTCTACAAAGAGAGCGGCGCGAACGTGATCGCGGTGATGGAGCAGGTCCAGCAACGCATCGACGAGGTCAACGCGCAAGAGCTGCCCGCGATCGCGGTCGAGATCCAACGCACCCGCGGCCTCGCCGCGCCGCCCGAGTTGTTTTTGCGACAGGTGTACGACGAAACCGGGTACATCTACGACGCGTTGGGGCTGGTGCAGGCCAACCTCGTAGTTGGCGGCGTGCTGGCGGTGATTGCGCTGCTGGCGTTCCTGGAGCTACGCCGCCGGCCTTGGCTGGTGGCGGTCGGCGTGCCCGTGCTGCTCGTCCTCATGATCGCGGTGCGTGTGACGCCCCCGGGGTTTCCGACTTACGTTACCGCCGCCCTGCTCGCGATCGCCGTGTTGGGCGTCCTGTGGATCGCCCGGCCGACGCTGGTTATCGCCGTCGCGATCCCGATCTCCGTGATCGGCACGTTCGTCGTGATGATCGCCTTCGGCCGGAACCTCAACGTGATCTCCCTGGCGGGCCTGGCGTTCGCCGTTGGGATGGTCGTCGACAACGCGATCGTGGTCCTCGAGAACATCGACCGCCACACCAACATGGGCAAGCCGCCCGCCCGCGCGGCGTACGACGGGGCCCGCGAGGTGTGGGGCGCGGTGCTGGCTTCGACGCTGACGACGCTGGCGGTCTTCGTGCCCGTGCTCACGATCCAGGAAGAAGCCGGCCAACTCTTCCGAGACATCGCGCTGGCGATCTGTGCGGCCGTGTCCCTGTCGCTGATCGTGTCGATCACGGTCATCCCGTCGCTCTCGGCCCGCATCCTCAGACGCCGTTCCGTTTCTCAAACGCAATCCGCGGCAAGCCCCGAAGACGCCCCAACCGGCCTTCGCCTCAACGCGTTGGCCCGTGTCGTCCGACGCGTCATCGATCCCGGCGCGGCCGGCGTCTCCGCGCGGGTCGCGGTGGTCGCCCTGTTCACGATGGCGGCGGTCGGCGGGGCGTGGTTCCTGATGCCCCCGACCGACTACCTGCCGCGCGGGAACCAGAACCTCGTGTTCGGCATCCTGCTCACCCCGCCGGGCTACGCGGTCGAACAAGCCGAGGACATCGGCCTCCGCGTCGAAGAGAAGATCCGCCCGTACTGGGAGGCCGAGTCGTCCGACGAACTCCAGGGCCTGCCGCCGGTTATCGATTTCTTTACGGGTGAGCAGGTCGATGACGTGCCTCCGCTCGACAACTACTTCTTTGTCGGGTTCAACGGGCTGGTGTTTAACGGCGCGACCAGCGTCGACAAGAACAACGTCAAACCTATCGAGGCGTTGCTCGGCTCGGCGACCACCGGGCCGTGGGGCTTCGGATTCGCGGCGCAGTCTTCGCTGTTCGGACGCGGTTCGTCCGGCAGCCGACAGATCGATATCGAGTTGTCGGGCAGCGATCTGGCCGAGGTGCGGGACGCGGGGGCGGCGGTGTTGGGCGCGATGCGTGGTTTGTACGGGTTCGCCGGCGTTCAGCCCACGCCCACGAACTTCGACAAGCAGGCCCGCGAGGTCCGGCTCGAACTCGACCGTGTCAAGGCCACCGAACTCGGATTGGACATGACCTCGCTGGGCGGCGCGGTCGCGGCGATGGTCGACGGCGTCCGCGTCGGCGATTTCCGGCTGTCCGGCGAAGCGATCGACATCCTCGCGCGCCAGCGCATCCCCGAGGGCGACCGCCCGCAACCCGAACGGCTCGCCCAAGTCCCGCTGGCCTTCCGCAACGGCGCGGGCGAGACCGGCGTCGTCCCGCTCTCGGCCGTGGCGAACATCCGGCGCACCGTCGCGCCCCAAGAGATCCGCCGCATCGAAGAACGACGCGCGGTTACCCTCGCCGTCACGCCGCCCGATGAAGTGCCGCTCGAAACCGCGACGGCCGATATTGAGAACGTCATCGCCGGCATGCGGGCCTCGGGCGCGATCGCGCCCACGGTCGAAATCGATCTGGCCGGCTCGGCGAGCAAGCTGGAAGAGGTCCGCGAGCAGATGGTCGGCGCGTGGTCGGGCTTCAACGCCGCGTCTGTGGCGTCGGTCGGCGCGTCCCGGCTGCTGCTGGCTTTGCTCGTGACGTACCTGCTGATGGCGGCTTTGTTTGAGAGTTTTGTGTACCCGTTTGTCATCCTGTTCTCCGTGCCGCTCGCGGCCGTGGGCGGGTTCGTCGGGCTCAAGTTCGTGCACGACGGCTGGGGGATGGCGGATTGGCCGATCGTCGGCGAGTCGCTTTACGCGGCGCTCGGGCCGGGCGGCTGGGGATTGATCCAACCGACGCAACTCTTGGACACGCTGACGATGCTCGGCTTCGTGATCCTGATCGGCGTGGTCGTCAACAACGCCATCCTGCTGGTGCACCAGAGCCTGAATTTCATGCGGGGCTTGGGGGATTCGGGCGACACCTACGGCGTCAACGTGCCCATGCCCGACGCGATCGCGATGGCAGTCCAGACCCGCGTTCGGCCGATCTTCATGACCACCGCGACCTCGGTCGCGGGCATGCTGCCGCTGGTGCTCACCCCCGGCTCGGGATCGGAGTTGTACCGGGGTTTGGGCGCGGTGGTGGTCGGAGGGTTGGTCGTCTCGACGGTGTTCACGCTGGTACTGGTCCCGCTGCTGCTGTCGCTGATGATGCAAGTCCGTCCCGACCAGGCTGCGATCCCGGATACGCAAGCCGCCACGGACGCGGGCGGAGCCAGCGGTGCGGGCCCGCTCCCTGCGTAAAGCCTGGGATCATTTCTCGGTGGGCACGACGATGCCGCGCATGATCGTGCGTTGCACCAGCAGGAACAGCGCCAGCGTCGGCACACTCGCGATGACCACCGACGCGAACACGCCGGAACTGCTTGCGCGTTCTTGGTATTGAAACAACCAGACGGAGATGAGCCACATGTCGCGGTCGGGCGCGACCAGCAACGCGTAGAGGAACATGGTGTACGCGGCCGTGAACGTCTGCAACGCGACCACGGCGAGGATCGGTTTGCTCAGGGCCATCGCGATCTGGAAGAACATCCGCAGTTCGGATGCGCCGTCGATCGTGCCCGCCTCGTACAACTCCTTCGGAAGCGAGTCGAAAAACCCTTTCAGGAGAAAGATCAAGTACCCGTTCGCGATCAACGGAAGCAGCAACGCGACAAACGTGTTCATCAGTCCGAGGTTCCGTAAGACGATGAACTGCGGGATCAGCGTGACCATCGGTGGGAACGCCATCGTGGCCATCAGGATGAGCAACGCCTTGTATCCGCCGCGTAGTCGGAAACGTGAAAGCCCGTACGCGGCCAGCGGGTTGACCAGCAGGGCGAGGGCGATGGAGAGCGTGCAGTAGACGACGGTGTTCCACAGCGCCCGCCCTTCTCCGGCCAGCTCGTCCCAGACGTTGACGTAGTTGCGGAAGGCGAATTGGCGACGGAGTTGACCGGCATGCGCTCGCACGTACCGCCACTCAGAAAGCGAGGGCTGATCGCCGGATTCAAACGCCAGCCCGACGTGCAATACATTGAGCCGTTCGTCGGGTTGGCGATCGAGGAACCGCAAGTAGTCTTGACGTTGGGGGCCACGCAGCCAGGGCTGTGCGCCGTGGCCGGTGAGCGGCGCGTCTTCGATGGCTCCGAATTCCGAGCCCCATAATCGGTTGAGTGCCGCGACGCCGCCGTAGGTGTCGTGGAGGAACCGATGCCACTCGGCCTTGACGTCCTCTCCGGGCCCGCCGTTGACCGTGATGAACGTCGGGTTCAGCTCTTGGCGGAGGTAGTCGATCCACAGCCGGTGGAAGCCCTCCGAGGTGGGCGTGGCCGCCAAAGCGTGGTGCAGCGCGAAATGCGACCACCGTTCGAGCGGCCGGCCGACGATCTCCGAGAACGCGGCCAAGGCCGCTTCGTCCCGGCCGAACGTCGGGAACACCATGGTTTCGAGGAAGTGCCCGGTGATACTTAACGGCTGCCTTTCTGCGGGCGGGCGCTCTTGGGCGACTTCCAGGTAAGCGTCGAAGATCGGACCGGTCGGGTGGTCGTACCGCCGATCAAACCAACGCGGCGGCGGCATCACGACCGTCAACCAGCTGGGCGTGGGGTCGCCGCCCGCGTCGACGTAAGCCATTAAGTCGCCGCCGAAGCGTTCGACCAGCTTTTCACGGATGCGGCGAAGGTTGCCGGGCACGGCCTTGTTCGCTTGGGTTCCGCCGAGCACGAATTCGAAGAAATTTTGGTTCGAAGAATCGGGATGCGGCAAACCAAACTCGGAGGCCTGCGGCGGCGAGACCTCTGCGAACGAGAAGTACGCTTCGCGATGCGCACGGTTCAGCGCGTTGATGTCGCCGTTGTATTTAAACTCCAGGAACTTGCGGTATAGCGCTTCGTCCTCAACGAGATAATCGGGGAGCAAGTCGAGCTCGGATTCGTCGACCGCGCTGCGCACCGACCCCGAGAGCATCACGAGAAACGGGTACACCATCGTCACCCCGCCGAGCAGCAGCAGCGCGACGATGCCGGCGTGAATGAGCCGGCCTTTCGTGCTCTTTTGCTCGGTGGGCAGCAGGATGGCCACGGTTTAGTTTCGCCCTCCCGCGAACTCGGCACGGCTGAGCATCTTGAGCTGGTAGGCGGTGAACCCGATCAGGATCGCGCCGAGGATCCAGGCCATCGCCGCGCCGATGCCGAAGCGCAGGTCGAGGAATGCGCGGTTGAACACCTCCAGCGCGAGCACCGTCGTCGCGTCCTGGGGGCCGCCTTGGGTCATCGCCAGGATGAAGTCGACGCCGCCTTTGAATGCCGCGACCACCGCCGCGATGAACTGGATCACGATGAGAAACTTCAAGCGGGGCAGCGTGATGTAGAAGACGCGCGCCCACACGCCTGCTCCGTCGATCGCGGCGGCCTCGTACAGATCGCTCGGCACGGTCTTGAGTGCGGCGAGGTAGAGCAGGCAGCCGGGGCCCATGGTCGCCCAGACGATCGGGATCACGGTCCAGAACATCGCGGTGTCGGGCCCGGCGATGAAGCGCAGCGGCTCGAGGGCGTACGCGCCAAACACGGCCGAAAACCCCACGGAATTTAAAGCGGAAAGCCCGCCCCACCCGACCACTCCGGCTACCGCCCAGAGCCCGAGCTTGAGCGGCTTGGTCATCTCGTCGAGCTTGATCGGTAGCATCACGAGTGTGACGAACAAGCTCAGCCACAGCGCGGCGACCGACAGCTTCACGAGCGTCGCCACGGCCGCGGGGAGCGTGTTGAGCGAGAGGACCAGTTGATTGAGGATGCCGAACGCGGAAGGCTCGTAGAGCTGCTTCCAGAGGAACATGATGATGACGCCCGAGATCACGGCGGGCAGGTAGTAGACGGTGCGGAAGACGTATTTCAGGAAGTTGGTGGGTACTTCGTCGAGCAGGATCGCGAGCAGGATCGGTGGCCAGAAGCCCAACACGATCATGAGCGCGACGAAGTAGAACGTCCGGCCGAGCGACGCCCAGAAGCGTTCGTCGAAGAGCACGTTGGCGAAGTTGTCCACGCCGACGAGAGTGGACTGCTGCACGACGCGATAGTCGGAGACGGCCATGACCGCCCCGCCCAGCAGCGGGCCGTACTGCCAGGCCAGCATGAGGAGCATCGCCGGCGTGAGCAGCGCCCAGCCCCAGGAAAACCGGAAGCGTTTCTGCCCTTGCGGCGTGGGCGGCGCGTTGGCTCGGTCGAGCTTGGTGAAGAAGCGCCAGACGTGGCCGAAACCCAGCAGGAACGCGGCGGCGACGCCAACGAGCACGACCCACGCCCACGCACGGCGGGTCATGCGTTCTTCGTCGCTGAGGTTGCCGAGCACGCGGCGGTCCACGTCGGCCGCGGACTCGGCGAGTAACTCCCGGATCATCGCGACGCGTTGCTCCTGGGGCACGTCGGCGAGATCGAGGTCCATCGCCCGGCTGACCGGCAGGTTCATGTGCAGGTCGATGTTCTGGGTGTTCTGGCCGTAGGGCTCGGGCACCCCGTTCGCCAGCGCGGTTTCGTAGGCCTCCTGCCAGCCGGCGGGGACGCGCTCGAGGATGCGGTCGTAGCCGTACCTCTTGAGCAGCGCAGGCGAGACGAATTCGCCGAAGCCTTGGTCGACCATGACGCGGGTGCGGATGCGTTTTGCTTCGTCGGAGGTCATGAACCAGATGTACTTCGCGGCCGCGAGTTGCTGGTCGGGCGTCGCGCCGGCGAAGACGCCGAGCATCATGGCGTTGATCTCGCTGCCGCGCGTGCCGGCCCAAGACTTAGGCAGCGGCGCGATGCCGACGAGTTGCGGATTGAGATCGCCGAGCAACTCTTCGGTGAGGTACTCGAAGCGCATCCCGATGCGGCCCTGGTCGAAGAGCAGCTTGATTTCGGCCCCGCCGATGTAGCCGGCCCCCGGGATGGTCTGGCCGTCACGCGGGAACGGGCCACGGAGCAGCTCCCACACGTAGCTGTACGCCTCGGCGGCTTCGTGGGTGTCGTAGGCGGCACGCCACTGGCCGTCGTCGTCTTGCGTGACGGCGCGGCCGCCGTGGCTGACGAGGAAGCCGTAGGTGGTGTAGCTGAGCAGGTTGCCCACGGCGATGCCGTACTGCTGGCGCTGCGGAACGGTGAGCCGTCGGGCGGCTTCCAACAACTCCTCCCAGGTTTCCGGAGGCGCATCGGGGTTGAGGCCGGCCTGGTTGAAAAGGTCGCGTCGGTACAGCAACGCGATAATGACCGGGTTGTACGGGATGGCCCAGACGTGGGTCTTGGGCGTGCCGTCGGGGTTGAGCATCCGGCCGGATTCGTCGGGGCGGTGGACGACGGGCCAGGCGTTGTCGGGGACACGCTGGCGGATTTGCGTGAGCGCGTCGTCGATTTGCTCCGCGGTGGGGTGGTGGGTGAAGCGTCGCCCGTCGTGTTCGAGCAGCCTCGGGTCCTCGGCCAGGATGCGGGCGAGCAGCACCTCCATCGGCGCGAGGAAGCCCTGGCCGATGTAGGTCGAGGACTGACGGAAGTTGACGTAGATCGCGTGGGGCGGGACGCCGGCGGCGATGGCCATGAGTGGGCCGGAATCCATCGCCGACCCCCCGATGCGAGGCATGGTGAACGGTTCGACGTTGATGTCGGGGTTGGCTTCAAGAAACGCGCGGATGGTGGCACGCAGGGCTTGAGCGGGGACGTCGGTGCGCTCGGGGTCGGGCACCCCCTCGGCCCGGATGGTGGTGGCGGCCGGATTGGCACGCACGAATGCGGGCACGACGCATACCACCGTCACGACCAGAACGAGGCGCCGAAGACTCGCGCGCCGGAAAATACCGCAAATTGTGGTGCGATCGCCGACTTTCAAGATTCTATAATAACGTTGCGTTCGGCGATTGCACGCGCCGCGATACGCTTGGTTGATGGCCTACGTCAACGTCAAGATTACCCGGGACGGCGTCACTTACGAACAAAAGCGTGCGATCGTCGCCGACGTCACCGCGTCGCTGGTGAAACGCCTGGGCAAACGCCCGGAACACATCCATATCGTGATCGATGAGGTCGAGCCCGAGAATTGGGGGTTCGCGGGCGTGTTGACGGATGAGTACCGGGCCTCGAACCCTTGATGGGTTTTGTCAAGACGGCCGGAGCAAGTCGCGGCAAAGGTGGACGGTTCGGTTGAGGAAGCTTTGCGCGTGAGTGTCAGGGTTGTTCGACCCGTCCCAAGGCAGGTCGATCTGCAGGAGTCGAGCGCGGACGCCGTCGTCTTCCCAGAAGCCGCCGAGGGGTAAAGCTGGGAGCCGGTCGGGGCGTTCGGCACCGTAGGCGTTGACGTAGTAATACGGTTGATCGTACGTGTCGTCGCCCGCCGCGTACCCGACGCCGATGGACGGGGCGTTCGCAAAGTCGGCGTCGGGCTCGAGGCCGATGAGCAGCCCGGTATCGAAATGGTGTGGCCAGAGCCGAGGCTCGGTCGCAAACGGTTCGCGTCGGCGGAGCGCTTCGAGTTGGGCGTGACCGGTAAGCAAATGCTCCCACATTTGCTCGAAGGCTTCGGGGTCGTCCTCGCTGTCGAAAGGGTGGCCGCGCCGGACCGGGTGATCGGGCAGGTCGTAATCGCGGAGCGTGAGCGCTTGGCCGCTCAGTTCCGGCAACTGTTTTTGTAGCCAGTCGAAGAGTTGGCCGAGCGTTTGGCCGTGGATCGGAAGTCGCGGCGGGTTGGCTTCGGGGCGTCCCGACAACATGACGAGCGCCGGCGAAGACCCGCGGCCGGCGTTTAGACCGACGCGTCGACCGTCGGACAGTGGGTGCGAGCACATGACGCCCGGCACGCGTTCGATCGGGCCAAGGTTGGACTGGCCGTCGTCGCCTCGCCGCGGCAGCAGAGCGTCAGTGACGGCGACGATGGCTTGTGCGGCCCAATGGAGTTGCAGACGCGCGTCGGTAAGCGAACGCGGGTTCCGGACCGCCGCGCGTACGGTTTGACCGTTCGAAAGCGTGCGTTCGACGTGGCCGAGGTAGCGTTGCATGCGAGGGGTCGCGTTAGAGAAAGCGGAGACCTACGAGCGCCACTTCTCGCGGATCACGCTTTTGATTTTCGGGTACTGCAAGTGGAACTCGTGGTCGAGCATGTGTGGCGTCGCGAACCACTTCCAGAGGAAAGCACCGGCGATGGCGGGTTCGCTCGCCACCGCGTCGAGGCCGGTCTTCAGGCTGCGGGCTTTGAGGTCGTGGCCGGCGTCGGGCTCGCCGGCTTGGTGCCAATCCCACGGCCTCGACGCGGCGGCGGTCGACGTGGCGTAGCCGAGTTCGGTGAGCAGCAACGGGAGCCCGAGGGCTTGCCGGTACGCGTGGAGCTCTTGCCGCACCCGCACCCAGCCGGCCCGCAACTCATCGTCGGTGGGCGACATGTTCTCTTCGCCGACGAGCGGGAAGTAGCCCTGCACCCCGATCGCGTCGAGCGCATCCCAGAAGCGGACGTGGGTGTAGTCGTCCCAATTGGCGGCGTAGGTGAGCGGGCCGCCGTAGAGCTTTCGCGTGCGACGGATGATGCGCCGCCAGTGCGATTCGTGGCCCGCGTCGTGGAACTGCTTGAGCTCGACGCCGACGACCAGCAGGTCGACGTCGTGTTGCTGGGCCAGCATGGCGTGGTGCAGCATCCAGGTTTCGTAGTCCCGCCAGAATTGTGTTTCGTGGGCCGCGTCGGGGAAGACGATGTCGCCGCGCCAGCCGAAACCCGCCCGCCAGTACGCGAGGTGCGGTTTGATCATGACGCGCATCCCGCGTTCTTTGGCGAGCCGCGCGGTGTGTTCGACCGTGCTCGCGTCCTGGGGGCTCCAGCGCAGCCGACCCTCACGGGTCACCTGGGCGTACGGGTGGATCGTGACCCAGTTGGCGCCAAGGCTTTTCAGTTCGTCGAGTGCGTCGGCCATGTGCGGGCCGTCCCACTCGCCCGGCCCCCAACGGAAGCAGCTGATGGTGACGCCACGGATCGGTTCCGCGAGCCAGTCGGCGTGCGGTTCGAGTTGGGCGTGGGCGGTCGTGGTTTTCGGCGAAAATAGCGCCACCCAAGCCAGGGACGCCGCCACGAAAAAACGACGGAGCCGGAAAGCTCCGCCGTTTCGGGATCGGGTGAGGTTCGATTCGTTTCGCGGTCCGTGCAACATGTCGGAGCTTACGCACCGCGGGCGCCGTGGGTCACAGATATTCGTTCAATAAGTTCTCGAGCAGCTCCTGTCGGCCGACCGGCGCGGCCTGCACGTCGTTTTGGGTCGCGATGTCGTCGAGGTCGGCGAGGGTCAGCTTGCCGGCTTCGATGTCCTGGCCGAGTTGCGTCGTCCAGCCCGAATACCGCTCGCTGACCAGCGCGTCGATCTTGCCGTCTTCGATGATCTTCGCGGCGGCCTTGAGGCCGCGGGCGAACGCGTCCATGCCGCCGATGTGGGCGTGGATCAGGTCGATCGGTTCGGTGGACTGTCGCCGCACCTTCGCGTCGAAGTTCAGCCCGCCGGTCGTGAATCCGCCCGCCCGCAACACGGTGAGCATGGCGAGCGTCGTGTCGTACAGGTTCGTGGGGAACTGGTCGGTGTCCCAGCCGATGCCCTCGCCGCCGCGGTTGGCGTCGATCGAACCGAGCAAGTCGTTGGCGCGGCAGTACTCGAGTTCGTGGTGGAAGCTGTGGCCGGCCAGGGTGGCGTGGTTGGCCTCGATGTTGAGCTTGAAGTGGTCGGTCAGGCCGTATTTCATCAGGAACGCGTGGCAGGCCGATGCGTCGTGGTCGTACTGGTGGGTTGTGGGTTCCTTGGGCTTGGGCTCGATGTAGAACGGCACGTCCAGGCCGATCGATTTTTTGTAGTCCACCGCGAGGTGGAGGAGTTTGGCGAGGTGGTCGAGGTCGGCCGTGAGATCGGTGTTGAGCAGCGTGTCGTAACCTTCTCGGCCGCCCCAGAACACGTAGCCATGGCCGCCGAGTTCTTTGGTCGCGTCCAAGGCTCGGCGGACCTGTGCCGCGGCGTGGGCGAAGACCTGCGGAGACGGCGCGGTACCGGCCCCGGCCATGAAGCGTGGGTGGATGAACAGGCACGCGGTGCCCCAGAGCAACTCAACGCCGGTTTCGTCCTGCTTGCCCTTGGCGTACTTCACGATCTCGTCGAGCGCGGCGTGGCTCTCCTTGAGCGTGGGCATCTCCGGGGCGATGTCGCGGTCGTGGAAGCACCAGAAGCCGATGTCCAGCTTGACGCAGAACTCGAACATCGCGTCGATCGCCTGCCGGGCGGCGGTCATCGCGTCGGGCGCTTCTTCCCAAGGCAATGCACGGGTGCCGACGCCGAACGGGTCCGCGTTGCCCTGCTTCATGCAATGCCACATACACGCGGCGAACCGCAGGTGCTCCCGCATGGTCTTGCCGGCCACCACGGCGTCGGAGTCGTAGTGTTTGAAACTCAGCGGGTCGGTCGAATCCGGGCCCTCAAAACGGACCTTGTCGGCGACGGCGGGGAAGTAGGTTTGGGACACGGCAGGCACCTTGGGAGAAGAGGGAAATCGCGGAAAAACGGACTTTAGCGGCTTTTTGCGGATGAGTGGGAAGGAAAAACGGTCAGAAGTTTAACGATAAACAAATCGCCGGGAAACCGCGAACTTCTACTTCTAACGCGGGCCTAAACTCGCTCGCCATGCCCGCGCTCCAGACCGATCCCGCCCTGCTCCAGATCGAAGCCAAACTCGATCGCGCCGAACGCCTCGACGCCGCCGACGGCGCCGCGCTGTTCGCCACACCCGACCTCATGCAACTCGGCCGGCTGGCCAACCGGGTCCGCCGCGAAAAGCATGGCGACACCGCGTTCTACAACGTCAACCAGCACCTCAACTACTCCAACGTCTGCGTGCTGTCCTGCAAATTCTGCGAGTTCCAGCGCAAACCAGGCCAGGACGGGGCTTACACCTTCGAACTCGAACAGATCGCCGAGAAAGGGCGCCAGGCTCAGGAGCGCGGCGCGACCGAGATGCATATCGTCGGCGGCCTTCACCCCAGATTGCCGTGGGATTACTACCTGGGCATGCTCCGCACGCTCAAACAGGAAGCACCCAAGCTGCACCTCAAAGCGTTTACCGCGGTCGAGGTCGTACACCTGGCCAGGGTGAGCAAGCGGGCGATTCGGAAGGACTTCGGAGCGGGCGTGCGTTCGCTGCTCGAAGAGCTTCGTGACGCGGGGCTCGATTCGCTGCCGGGGGGCGGCGCGGAGGTTTTCGACGACCGCGTCCACGACGAAGCCTGGCGGGGCAAGATCCGAAGCGACGAGTGGCTCACCGTCCACCGCGTCGCGCACGAGTTGGGTCTGTTCACCAACGCGACCATGCTCTACGGCCACCTCGAGACCACCGAGAACCGCGTCGAGCATCTGATCAAGCTGCGTGAAGAACAGGACTACGCGTTACAGCAGGGGCTCCCCGCGCGGTTTCAGTGCTGCATCCCTTTGCCGTTTTTCCCCGACGGTTCGGCGTTGCAACACCTGCCCGGTCCGACCGGCCTGGACAACCTCCGCACGCTGGCCGTCGCCCGAATCATGCTCGACAACGTCGAGCACATCAAAGCCTTCTGGATCATGCAGACGCTGCCGATGGCCCAGGCCATGCTCGATTGGGGCGCGAACGACGTGGACGGCACGGTCGTCTGGTACGACATCACGAAGGTCGGCGGCGCGTCGACGCACCAGGAAGTCACGGTCGATCTCATGCGCCGCACCATCCGCGAAGCGGGGTACCAACCGATCGAGCGCGACACGCTGTACCGCCCCGTGCGTCGCAACGGCTTGGACTGGGGCGTCGTCCCCGGGGCCGAGGTGCCGCACGCCGTGCCCGCATGAAACGGTTAGCGTCGCTCAGCGCCCGAATTTCACGTCGCTACGCAGCGACCCGTTTTCGTCGCGGACCCATTCGATCCGCGCAGCCGGCGACAGCCGGTCGGCGCGGATCATCGGCGGCAGGTCGCCTTCCGACGGGGTCAGCGTGAAGGCGTGTGTCCCGTCTCGGCGGTCCTGGTAAGCGAACATGGCGTCGTCGTCGCTGTGGTACTTGGTGGTCTGGCCGTGAGCCCGGTAGGTCACGCCGAAGCCGCGGCCGCGCAAGGCGGCGCGGAGCGCGTCGAGTGTCGCGGGGGTTTCGGCCTCCGGGTCGTTGTGGAGCATCGCCACGCCGCTGGCCAGGAATCGCAGGCGGGTTAGCGCGGCGCTGTACGCGTCGGGTTCGAGCTTGTCGAGGAAGCGGGCGTAACGCTTCTCGAACGCGGGCGTCGAGTCTTCGCCGAAGGCTTCGTTCCACGTCTGCTGCGGGTTCCGGTTCGTGCTCAGCAGCTTGAGGTACTGCTCGAACGCCGGGCGGATGCGTTTCGGCGAGTCGTGGATCAGGAAGTGCACGATCGACCACGACTGGTCGTATTGGAGATACCCACGCGCCGAGCCGGACCGAAGATGATCGAACCATCGCTGCGAATCGAGGTTGAGCACTTCGCCGAACGGGATGAGCTGGCCGCGCACTCCGGCGGCCCGCAAACGGGCGAGGCGGTTGGCGTTGACGATCCCGTGACGGACCTTCCCATCCACGACGATCGCGTCGCCGAAGTACTCGGCCAAACCCTCGTTGACCCAGATCGGCAGGTTGTCGCGCATCTTGATCCAGGCGAACTGATGAAACCCCTCGTGCTGGAGCGTGCTGAGCAGGTCGCCGCGGTCCCGGCCCTCCACGAACACCGCCAACCCCGAGCGGCTGCCCCGCCAGAAGAACATCCCGCCGCTGCCGCGCCCGTCGATGTCGAACCGTTGGGCGAGCAGCGCGTGGTAATCGGCCTCGGTCCGCAGCAGGTAGATCGGCTGCAGCCCACGGGCCGAGCCCTTGAGTGCCCGCAGGACCCGGTCGTATTCACGGAACACCAAATCCATGTGCCGGCCCAGGTCGATGGCTTCGTCACGCGACAGATTGGTGTGGATCTCGTAGTGCCGGCTCTCGTAGACGTCCAGGTCCAGCGCGCGGGCGGACGCGGACAGGGCGATGAAGATGGCCATGAGCAGGCTCAGCGGCGGCATCATGGCGGGTTGGGTTGATCGCATGTCGGGCTCGTGGGAAGTGGGAGAAGACGGGGAAACGGCGTTGGTCGGGCGGTAAGAAAACCAAAATCGGTGTCGAAATTGATCTTGACGCCGAGGCGTAGCCGACCTCAAGATAGTGGAGCGGCCTGCATTTTCGGCGGTTCTTTTTGAACCCCGCCCGCTGGAGTTCTTCGCCATGTCTCAGCCTCCGCCCTCGGGTCTGTCGTTGGCATCCATCCGCCCGCTGGTGCGTTACGTCGACCAAGACCTCGCCGTGGTCGATACGCACTTTCGGCTCCGGCCAAGCCTTCTGGGCACGGGTCGTGATCGCGACCCGAACCCGGCCGTGACGGTTCACGTCGAAATCCAAGGCGACCGAGGGTTCTTCGACGAGGGCGACACCGCGATGCGCGTCCGCGACGGCGGGGGTTCGGTCCGCTTCGAGTTGCACGCCCCCGAGCGGTGGTGGCCCGCCGGCATGGGCGACCAGTCGCTGTACACCGTCAAACTCGCGCTGCTGGCCTCCGACCACCAACTGCTGGACGAACAGGAAGTCACGTTCGGCCTCAACAGCGTCCGCCGCGACCGGGCGCTGGGACAGGAGTTGCCTCCCGTGCTGCTGGTTAACGGCCGGATCTGCGAAGTCCGCGACGTATTGATCGTGGATCACGCCGACGCCGCGGCGCTCTTGCCGGCCACCGGCGAATCGTTGCTGCTCGTGCGCGATCACTATGGCGACCAGACGCTCTACGACGCCGCCGACCGCGCGGGCATCCTCCTCGTCCAGTCCGTGCCGATCGACCGCGACGGCACGCCCTCTCTGGCCGTGCGCAACCAACTCGACCGCCTGGCGTCGCACCCGTGCCTGGCCGGGTACTTCGTCGGCCACCTCGGCCCGCTCAGCGAACGCGTCGAGCACGCGCTCCGCGAACTCGATCCCACCCGCGCGGTGTTCCGCCGCTTCCCGCTCGACGAAGCGGCTTGAGAGATACCGACGTCGCTGACTAAGGTTTACCCAGCTTCGCTGATCTCGGCGTCGCCGGTATACTCCGCGTGTGCCACGTTGGTTAACCAACCGATTCCGGCTAAAGGTCGGCTTGTTCATGCTCCCGTTGCTGCTGCCCATCGGCGGCGCCGCGGTGGATGCGGATTTCGAACGCCCCTCCGCCATCGCGACGGACCGGTGGCATCCCCTGCCCGCCGCGGCGACCGGCGTGCACACCCGGCAAACGTCGACGCCGGCCGAACTCCGTCGCCCGTCGCTGAGGTCCGCGGCGGAGCCGGCTCAACCGTGAGCGGCTTTCTTAACGTGACGATCGGCCTGTCGCTTTGTGTGCTCCTTCTGGGCTGCGAAGCGGCGGTGGCGGAAGACCGGGCCATGCCGCCCGCGTCCGGGACGAGCGGTGTAGTTCCCGTTGCCCCACCATCGGTTCCCGTCAATTCCGCGCCGCCGACCGCGGAAGCGCCCCCCCTTCCCGCAAACCGACCGTCATCGCCGGGTTCGGCAAGTCCGACGCCCGAAGTCACGACGCTTCCCGCGGCTTCCGTCGAGTCCCCCGCGGATCACCCGCCGGAATCACCTGCCGAGCAGAAACCCCAGCCGGAACCCGAGGCTCCGCCCGAACCCGCCGATCCGGTGACGGCTCTGCTGGATCGCATCGAGGCGGAAACCAATCAGGTCCGCACGCTGCGGGCCCGCCTGCGGTACACGGTTGTGCAGGGATTGCTCGGCGACGAGCAAGTCCGGTTCGGCGACCTTTGGTACGCGGCGCCGGACGCGTTCCCCGAGGACCCGCCCGGGCAAACCGCCGAACGCTTGGCGGTGCACCTGCAAAGAGAAAAGATCGACGGGCGCTTCGGTCCGGCTGACCAGTGGCTCATTTTTGACGGCTCATTTTTCCTCGAACGCGACGAATCGGCCCGCCGTGCGACGCGCCGCGCGTTGCGCCCCGAGCGCGACGACCAACCGGCCGCCGCGCTGCCCGTGCCGATTCGCCTCGACCGTGCCGAAGCTCAACGACGTTTCGAGATCGTGCAACTCCTCGGCGACGCCCGGCCCGGAGACGCGCCCGAAGGCATCAGCCTCGCCTTTACGCCCCGCCCTGGCGTCGACGCTCGGCCCGTCCGGATCACCTTCGACGCCGATTCGCTGCTGCCGCTCGAAGTGCGGTTCGGCGAACCCGACGGCGACCTGACCGTTTTTCGCCTCATCGAACCCGAACTCAACCCCGACGGCATCCCGCGCGAGCGCTTCGACACCGCCCTTCCCGCTGGGTCCGGCTGGGATAACCAGTCGGTCCCCTTTGAAGGCTGAGCTTCTCGCGAATCGCTGGCGTGACGCGAAGCGGAGTCCGCAGATTCGGCTATAAAGTCAAGATCAAAGCGGTGACACCGAACTCACCGCGTGTTCCGCCTGGCACATTTTTTTTGACCCACCCCGGAGGCCCGCGATGTCTGACGAATCCAATCCCACTCCCAACCCCGGCACCCCCGAAGCGCCCGCTGGCGACCAACGGCAGTTCCAGCTCCGGGTCAACGAGCAAGACATGGCCCGCCACTACGCCAACGCGTTCCGCGTCAACACCACCACCGACGAAGTCCTGATCGACCTGGGTTTCAATATGGTCAGCGTCAACCGCCAACCCAATCAAGATACCAAAGCCCCGGCGGGCGTCGTCCAACTCGATTGGCAGCACCGCGCGATCGTGAATTACCGCACCGCCAAGGGGTTGGCCATCGAGCTCGGCCGGATCATCCGCGCCTACGAAGACCGCTTCGGCGAGATCAAGCCGCCCGCCCAGAACGGCACGCCTGGAAACGCGGGGCCGGCGTCGTGAGCGGCCGCGCCATCCTGCTCGGGCTCTGCGCCGCCGCGCTTTCGTGCGTGGTCGCGCGGGCGGAAGTCGTCGAAGGCCTGGTCGTCCCCAGCGCGCGCGTGACCCTCGCCGCGCCGCTGGACGGCATCGTGGAGGCGTTGCCCTTTGAGGAGAACCAATCGGTTCGAGCCGGCGACGTGGTGGCCCGCATGGACGACGCCATCCAGCGCGTCGAAGTGCTCAAGGCGACCGTCCGCGCCGAGAGCGAAGCCGCGCTGGTCGAGGCCGAGTTGATTCAGCAGGAGATGCAGATCATGCTCGACCGGGCCGAAGACGCGATGGATCGCAACGCCGCGAGCAACTGGGAGGTTCGTCGTGCGAAGCTGCAGCGGGACCAGGCGATCGCGAGCGTCCATAGCACCAAAGACTCGATGAAGCTCGCCGAAGCCGAGCTCGAGCTGCAGCGCGAAATCCTTGCCCAGCACGAACTCAAAGCCCCGTTCGACGGCCGCGTGCTGCGTCAACTCGTCGAGCCCGGCGCGACGCTCCAGCGCGGCGGCGAGATGCTCGTCATCGTCCGGCTCGACCCGCTCGAAGCCGAGGTGTTCATGCCGATCGAGGCTTACGGCGACTTGCAAGCCGGCGCGACGTATGAGCTCACGCCGGACCCGTCGATCCGGGACGAGCCGTTGACCGCGACGCTCAAGACCATCGACCCGCTGATCGACTCGGCCAGCCGTACGTTCCGCTGCGTCTTCGAGATTCCCAACCCCGACGAAGCCCTCCCCGCGGGTTTCGAGGTGTCGTTCGATCTCGACCAAACCGACCGCTGAGCCCAACGCTTCGTCCTTCGCGGCGGCGGCCTTTTCTGAACGCAAGCGCTCACTCCAGCCCAGCAAACCCCAGCGACTCGCTCAGCCATTGGTCCCGCTTGAGTACGCCCCGTCGCTGCGAAACCGCTCGCGCGTGCGCACGCCGCTGCGCCAGCCGCACCACCCAACGCGGAGCGACGCGCCGCACCGCCGCGCGCACCAACGGGTGCGTAAATCGGCGTACGACCTCGTCGTCCAGCGCCACGACGGCTTCGGCCGAACCGGGGTCGCCCTGCCGCCCCGCGCGGCCGAAGAGTTGCCGATCGATCCGCCGCGCGTCGTTTCGCTCCGCGGCGATCACGTGCAGCCCGCCCGCGGCCGCCACCCCCGGCCCGAGTTTGATGTCCGTGCCCCGCCCGGCCATGTTCGTCGCGATCGTCACGGTGCCGGGCTGGCCGGCCCGCTTCACGATCTCGGCCTCCTCTTCGTGCCGGACCGCGTTAAGCACCGCGTGCGGCACCCCTCGCTGATCCAGCAGGACGCTCAACGCCTCGCTCTCGTGGATCGTCCGCGAGCCCACCAGCACCGGCCGCCCCTGGGCGTGCATGGTCTGGACTCGGTCCGCGATCCGGTTCCGCCGCGCGTCCCGATCGCCGCAGACCGTGTCCTTCGCCTGCTTTCGCACGCACGGCCGGTTCGTCGGGATCCGCACCGTCGGCGTGCGGTACGTCTGCCACAACTCGTGACGCGCCTCCCACGCCGTGCCGGTCATGCCGCACAGCGTGCCGTACATGCGGAAGAAACGCTGGAACGAGATCCGCGCGAGCGTGTCTTTGGGCGCGGTGACTTCCAGGCCTTCCTTGGCTTCGATCGCTTGGTGCAGGCCCTCGCGCCACGTGCGGTCTGGCATCAGCCGCCCCGTCGACTCGTCCACGATCACCACCTTGCCCTGCTGCACCACGTAGTGCTGCCCGGGGTGAAACAACTCCTTCGCGGTCAACGCCTGCGTCACCAGCTCTTCGCTCCGCCGAAGCCCGCGGAAGCGCTCCACCACGTCGGCCATCGCCGCCAGCTGCTCCCGTCCCGCCGCCGTCAGCCGCACGTCGCGGAACTGCGGGTTCACCTTGAAATGTTTTTCGCGCTCGAACCGATCCGTCAGCGTGGCCGCCCGCTCGAAGGCGTCGGTGAGTTCGGCGTTGGGCGCGTCGCCGGAGATGATCAGCGGCGTCACCCCCTCGTCGATCAGCACCGCGTCCGCCTCGTCCACGATCGCCACCGCCAGCCCCCGCTGCACCATGCGGTCCGCAAAGCCGAATGCCCGGCGGTCACCGGTGAGCCGGTCCAGCATCGCGTCGGGCAGCCCGCGGGTGCGCCCCAGCACCAGCCGGTCTCGCAAAAAATCCGCCGCCGCCTCCTTGTTGGTCGTGTACGTCACGTCGCAGGCGTACGCCGCCCGCCGCGCCATCGGGTCGCTCTCGCCGACCACGGAGCCGACGCTCAAGCCGCACGCCTCGTACACCGGGCGCATCTCTTCCGCGTCCCGCTCCGCCAGATAGTCGTTGGCCGTGACCACGTGCACGCCCCGCCCGCGCCACGCCGCCACCGCCGCGGGCATCGTGGCCACCAGCGTCTTGCCTTCGCCGGTCGCCACCTCCGCGAAGCACCCATCCGCCATCGCCAAAGCCGCCGCCACTTGATTCGGGTACGCCCGCAGCCCGATCGTCCGTGCCGCCAACTCCCGCACCACCGCGAAGGCCATCAAGCGGTCCGCCGCCGTGTCCCGCCCCCGCCGGACCGCCTGTCTCAGACGCGTTTGCAACAACGCCAGGTCCGCCTCTGCCATCGACGAAAGCTCCGCGTCGTGCCGCAGCACCGCCGCCGCTCGCCGCAGCGCCCGCCGCGTCCGCGGCACCCACGGCACCGCCCGCGCCAGCACCGCGTCCCACGCCGCGTCGAACCCTCGCAGGTTCTTCCGCGCCGTCGGCGGGTCGCTCATCGTCCGCCACCACGCCGACGGCGGCGCGTAAAGCGCCCCCGGCTGGTGCGCTTCCTGCGCCGTTCGCCTCGGCTCCGCCGCCGCGGGCTCCACGCCGCCGGGATTGACCGAAAAACTCGTCACGCCGGCACCTCCCGGAAAGCGGCTGCTTGGTGGACTTGCGATCGAATCGAAACCAATTCCAAAGCCACGCGATGCTCGAACCGCATCGCCCGCCGAAGCGCTGTCTCCATCCGGGCTAGCCGGTCTTCGAACGGCCAAAGGTGGCACCCCGGCTCCATGCAACAGTACGGCTCGTCGCGGGCGAAGAAGTGCAAAGCTCCCCACACCCGAAGCGTATGAACCGGATGCCCATGGGTTTCGATTTCTTCGGTCAAGAACGTCAAGCCGCGCCCGTCCGTCTCGCAATGCTCACGGATAACGCCATCCACCAGCCGCTTTAACTCGGCTTTCGATC
Organism: Planctomycetota bacterium; assembly: GCA_039180415.1. Taxonomy (GTDB): domain Bacteria; phylum Planctomycetota; class Phycisphaerae; order Phycisphaerales; family Phycisphaeraceae; genus CAZIXN01. Next base: position 47,023 of record JBCDDH010000008.1, read on the forward strand.
GCTTTACGCGCTGGTTGGAACGTGGCGTCATCGCTAGAAACCAACCATCAAACCCCGAACCGCTTCTGGAACAACCGCCGCAACTCCAGCCAGCCTTGCTGTAACAGCGGCTTGTCTTCAAATCGAAACCGCACCGTCACCCGCTGCCCGGCCACCAGCGGAGGCGCCCCTTCCGGCAGGTCGCTTGGCCGGATCCGCACCTCGAAAAAGTTTTCCATCGCTTTGGTCCCTTCCGGATCGCTCGGGTCCGTCGCCACCGGCCCGCCCGCCGCGTAGCCCAATGCCGCCGATGGGAGCTGCTCCGACCCCGCCGGGTTGATTCGCTCGATGACTCCGCTATACGTCACGCCCGCCCTTCCCGCCGCCTTGATCTCCACCCGCTGCGCGTCCGCCGCGGCGTCGTCCAACTGCGGCCCGAGATACTGGTCCGCCGCCGCTCGGATGATCGTCTCGTCCAGCGACGCCAGCACGCCCAGCCCCTCGCCCCGAGGGATGAACCGCCCTACCTGCCGGCTGGCCGAACGCGGCACCCAGGTCGCTTGCCGTTCGGCGTCCCGCTCGAGCCGCGTCAAATCCCGCTGCACCCGCTCCAGCCGCTGCCCCAACGCGATGATCTGATCGTCCACCATCCGCGACTCGGCGACGCCCTCCATGCGGGCCTTGCGCCACTCCGCTTCCAATCGACGCAGCCGCGCGTCCAACGCGTCCCGCTCGCTCCGCAGTTCCACGTTGTCCGACGCGTACAGGCGTGATCCGGTTTCCACCGCCCGCCGTTCCGCGACCTCGGTAACGAAGCCGTCGGCCCCCGCGTACACCGGTTCGAACACCACCGGCTCCACCAAGCCCGTCGCCCGCGCGTGGTCCGGCACCGGCACGTACCCCAGCCCGCCCACCACCAGCGCTACGAAGGCAAGCGACGAGAACTGCGCCCACCCCCGCGTCCGCTCCACCTCGGCGTCGAGCACCAGGTACTTGATCCACTTCCCCAGCGGCACGAACACCCACGCGATGATCGACACCCCCGCCATGATGATCCCTACGAAAAACAGCTTGTCCGCCACGAACCACAGGATCCCCGCGAACAGGAACACCCGATAGACCAGGGAGCAACAGCCGTACGCGCTCAGCCACCAGCGCTCGGCCGGACGATGGGCGCTGCTGCGCGGGTTCCGTACCCGGTACACATACTTCTTCACGAGATACTTCAGGTAGTCGTTAGCACGCTTGTACAGGTTGGGGGTCTCGGTCAGGTCGCTGAGGATGTAGTAGCCGTCGAAGCGGATCAGGGGGTTCGCGTTGAACAGGATCGTCGACACCGACGCGATAAACATCACGTTGTAGGCCAGCGCGTGGATCGCCGCGCCTTCGCTGGTCTGCGCCCAAACGATCGCGGCGATCGCCGCCAGCGCGAGCTCGACGTACATCCCCGCGGCCGCGACGAACGCCCGCCGCGCCTTGCTTCGGAAGGCCCAGCTGCTGCTCGCGTCCACGTAGGGCACGGGCATCAACACCAGCAGCATGACGCCGACCGTGTGCACCTCCGAGGCCGTGCCCTCCGAGTCGCCGAACCGCTTGACCGCGAAGCCGTGACCCAGCTCGTGGATCACCTTCGCCAGGACGAACCCGCCGTAGAGATACAGCAGGTTGCTCGGGTCCAGCACGTTGCCCGCCGAATCGAACAGGTCTCCCGTCCGTCCCGCCAAGTGCCACCCGCCCGCGAAGAGCAAGACGCACCACAGCGCGATGCCCACCGGGCCGAACACCCACGACACCGCCGGTTTCCATCGGTCTAAGAACCGGTCCGGGTCGAGCAGCGGGATCTTCGCGAACATGATGTTCATCAGGTACCCGCCGACTTGACGGTTGATCCGTCGCTTGTACCGATCGAACATGCCTTCTGCGTCGGGCGGCAGCTCGGCCGTGAGCAGGTTGCTCGTGTAGAGCTGTCCGAGCAGCTGGATCGCTTCGCCCTGCGTCGGCGCCGCGTCGCCGAGCTGCTCGCCGACCAGCTTCCACGCCTCGCCGACCGTTCGCTCGCCGTCCAGGAGCGCGACCAGGCGGTACGCGGACTCGTCCACCCGGAAGAATTGGTTGTTGCCCGGGTCGCGCAACACATGCCAGGCCTGGCCGCGGTAGTCCTGCCGGTACACCTGCACCACCGCGCGCAGCCGCGGCTTGAGCTCGGCGACGCGGTACCAGGATTCGTGAAACGTCGGACGATCCATGCGGCACTACCACCAGAGTTTGAGGCGCAACCAGTTCCGCGCGTCGCGGGTCCACACCCAGCCCGCGGCACGCCGAGCGACGTCGATCTTCGCCACGCCTTCGATGCCCGGCCGGAGCCAGGCGCGCGTCTCGTGCAAGTTCAGTTTGACGCGGAACACGTTGCCGCCGTCCAGCACCTCGGCGATCGGGTGGATCGTCTCGACCGTGAAGCCGATCGGGTCCCCCGGCACCGACGCCGCCGCCAGCGTGCCGGTCATGCCTTCGGCGATCTCCGTGATGTCCGCATCGGGCACGAGCATCTCCGCCCGCTGCTGCGCCAGGGGCGCGACCTCGAACAGCACGTCGCCGCGGCGAACCGGCGCACCGACTTGCTGGCGGAGATCGCCGACCACCACCCGCCCGGCGATCGGGCTCCGGAGCGTCGCCTGTTCCAGGCGGTGTTCCAGCAGATCGATCCGGGCCTGGGCTTCGTCGGCCTGGGCCCGCGCGATCTGGACGTCGACGGCGTTGCCCTCGCGCCGCGCCAGGTCCGCTTGCTTTCGGTACGTCGCCACCTCAGACTGTCGCTCGGCCAACTCGAACCGCAGCTCATCGGTCTCCAGACGGCCCAACGTGCCTCCGACGTCGACGCGGTCGCCGGGGTCTTTAACGGCCTCGGCGAGGAAGCCGTCGAACGGGGCCGGCACCGCCCGCTGGGTCACCGCCTCGAACGTGAACGGCGCGTCGATGCGGTACGGGATCTTCACGAACGTCAGCAGCACCGCCGCGACGAGCAGCCCCACCGCGGCCGCCTTCGCCCACGTGTGCTGTGGGCCCACCAGCCCCGCCAGGGCGGCCCGTGTGCCCGCCGCCCACCGCGCGCCGAACCATCGGTCGCGTTCGTGCCGCTCGAGCAGGCGTGGCCCCGCCAGGTCGCACGCCATCCGCAGGAAATCCATCTCGCCCGGCACCACAGCCTGCCCTTCGGTCTTCTCGACGGTGACCACCGCGATCGGGTCGCCGTCCCGCCGCACCGGCAGCGAGCACACGGCCTTCATCCGCTGTTCTTGCGCCAGGGCGTCGTGCGCCCGGTTGACGAACCCCGCTTCCGACGACGCGGGCACATACACCTCGACGTCTTGATCGAGGCATTCTTCCATCGCCGCCTCCAGCCGCTGCACCACCGCCATCTTGCGGTTGACGTGCTCGGTCTGGCTCATCGCGCGGAGCTTGACGTATTTGCCCTCGAGGATCCCGAAGCTCACCCGTTCGGCGCCGAACCGCGACGCGATCTCGTTGCAGAACGCCAGCGACACCGCGCGGAACTTCCGCTGGGCGTTGGCCGCCGTAAGCGCCCGCGTCGCCGTGGCCAGGCCTTCCAGGTCGGCGTCCCGCTGGTTGAGCGTGCGCCGCATCTCGTACAGCGTGAGCAAGGCCAGCGAGAGCTCGAGGCGTTGGCGGGTGCGCTGCGCTTCCTCGGGGTTGCCGGTGGGGACGCGGAACGCTTCGACCCCGTCGAGGCTCGTCAGCCCGGCGGTGGGCAGCAGGATCAGGTGTTCCCGGGCGGCTTGTCCGTACATCCCGTCGGTACAGCCGACCGGCACGACCAGCGCCGCGTCGAGCGTCGGGCGCTCGACCGTCGCCCGCTTGAGCGCATCCACCGCCTGAGCGAGCCAGACCGGCGGCGTGTCGTGGGACGACAAGGCGGGCTGCGCGGCGAGCACCTCGACCCGCACCGCCGGCGCACTCGGCGGAGCGTCGTCCTGCGGTCCGTCGTTGGCTTCCGGAGGCCCGGCCGGGGCGTTTTGGGTGAGCCGCAAGACCGCGCCGGCGGGCACCTCCGCGAACCGGCACTGCACCACCAACAGTTCCCGCAGAAACTGATCCGGCGGCCCGTCGAACCGCACGAGCCGGTCCACCCAGGCCCGCGCGTCTGTTTCGTGCAGCAGCGTCGACGTCGCGTTTTCCATACCGCGATCATCGATGATTGGCTGGATTTTGCAAGGGGGCTTGGCGCTTAAATCAGCGCAGACGCCGCGGGCCCGGGGCGAGCGCTTCTTCACGTTCGTCGAGGTCGCTCGGTCGATCCGCGGACACCAACAACGAGACCGTCTGCGGGCGAGACGACGATGGGGTCAACGGTACGTAGGCCGCCCCGCGAGCGCCCGCGTGGCGTGTTACTTCGTACACGACGACCGCGTCAGAAACCGCCAGCGTCGTCGGAGACGCGGCGGGCAAGCTCGGTATAGCTGGTTGATCAGCTTGCGTTTGCGGACGCTGCCCCGGCTGCGTTGACGCCCCCGCGCGCACGAACGGCTGGATCAACGCGTCGTCTTCCAACGCCGCCGCGGAGAACGCCACGGCGGCGGCCGACACCCCACCGGTTGGCGGCGTGATGCGTTCTCCGTCGGCCAGCACCGATGCGTCCGCAGCGCGCGGCGTCAATGTGGAACTCGGCGCGACCGGTTCGACCGGCGCGTTGCTTAAGCCCTGGAAGTTCGCCTGCAGCAGCGCGAGGTCGGCCTGATCGACCTGTCCGTTGAAGTCGAAATCGCCCTCCGCCCAGGTGCGTTCCGCTTCTGGGGTGCGTAACGCGTTGACCACCGCCATCGCGTCGCGGAAATCCACGTCGCCGTCCAAGTCGGCGTCGCCGGGCGTCAGATTCTCGAACTTGGCCACCCACCGCACCGCGTCGGCGGAGACCTGCGTGCCGCCCGTCGCCGCGGCTGCGATCAGCGTCACCGTGTTAACCCCGGCTTCGAGCTCATACACCCCGGCCGACCGCCATTGGCCCGTATCGACCCGTTGGTTCAGGCTCACGAGGACATTGCCGTCCGCGGTTTCGATCGCGTAGGGAACGCTTGTCGCCGCGTCGGCCACCGCGCCGTGGTGGATCAGCAGTTCGTAACTGCCGTTCAGCGGGATCAGCGACTCCCAAGCCGCCGCGTCGGAACCGCCGGGGTTCTGGATGACCCGCTGCGAGGCGCCGTCGAACCCGCCGCTCTGGCTGAACCAGCCGCCCGTGTCGCCGTAGCGGGGGTCGGCGGTCGTGGCGACGCGGTCGAAGTGAGTCAGCCCCGCGTCCAGGCCGAAATACGCCAGGGCCGCGCCCATGACGTCGATGCGGTCGCGTTCGCTGAGGATCGTTTCGAACGGGAAGGCGAGCATGACGAGTTGCTCGTTGAATTGCACCGCGGCTCCCTGGGAACCGCTGCCGTAGGTCATCGCCACGGTCGATCCGTTGATCGGGCTGATCACGTCCGGGAAGTCGACGTCGTAGACAAAGGTGCCGTCGTCGAAGCCCAGTGAGATCCCTTCGAAGATCGAGCCGTCCACGCCGCTGGCTTCAAAGCTGTTCGCGTCGTCCGCGACGTAGTCGGCACGGAGCGTCTGGTTGTAGAAAGATCGGCCGTTGTTCTGCGCGTCCAGGTCCCAGCCGATCTCCGCCCCGCTGACGAACAGCTTGCCGCCGCCATCGAGGTACGAGCTCACGAGCGCCTGCTCGGCCGCGTTGAACGTGTCGTCGGCCGTGGACTCTTCGCCCAAGATCCAGACCACCGCGTCGTAGTCGTCGAGATCCACGTCGCCGGCCACCACCGCTTCGTTCATCGCCGTGCCGATCGCCAGGCCGCGTGGGGCCCAGGCTTCGATGGCCTCGGCGTGTTGGATGGCGTAGTTCTGGCTGTTGCTCAGCGACGGCCGCACCCGATCGGTCACCGATCCGCCGAACGGCTGCGTCGGGTTGAGGGACCGGTCGTTGCGGTCGAAGCCGTCGACGATCAGCACTCGCTGGTCGGCTTCGTACGGCGTAACCGCGACCACGTCCGCCGCGAGCGATTCACCGCCCTCGTTGACCGCGGCGACCTTGAAGTAATACACGCCCTGGGCCGGGTCCAAGCCCGTCAGCACGTGTTCTTCGGTGAAGTAGCCGTCCACGTACGTGCCGCCGTCGAACCCCCTGCCGTCGGTCGAGGTGTAGATCATGTACCCGTCGGGCGTGTCGCCGGCATAAGCGTTGGGCAGAGGCCGGTCCCAGCTCAACCGGACCAAGCCATCGATCGGGAACGGTTCGGCGCGCAGGTTCTCGACCGGCGGCGGCAGCTCGGTCGCCGGCGTCGTGTTTCCGTCCACCGCGCGGAAGTAGTTGATCAGGCCTTGGTACGTCGCGCGGGCCAGCGCGTCGCGGACCTCGGGGTCGCGGAGCATCTGCGCGTCCTGCACGTTGTCGTGGAAGCCGGTCTCCACGATCGTCGCGTCGAATTCGCCGTTGATGCGCTCGTTGTTGATTTCACCGAACTCGATGTCGCTGCGGTCGAGCGTGACCACGCTGCGGTTGGCCCAGTTGTGCTCGAACTGGCCGTTCTGCGCGACCAGGTCGTCGTTGACTTCCCGGCCGAGCAGTTCGGCGAGCAGCTGCTGGTTGGGCGTGGCCGCGCTGGCGCGGTTGTTGCCGTTGACCAGCGCGAGCACGCCGCGAGCGCTGCCCCCGCCGGCGTTGGAGTGGTAGCTCACGAACACGCGGTCGCTGAGGCTGCCGTCCTGTTCGCGGTTCATGAACTCAGCGTAGCGCGGAGAGAGCGAGACGGTCGCGCTGCCGTCCGAGCTGCTCGTGCGGTACTCGCTGGTCGGGATCCCCTGCGACCGCTCGACGTGCCACTGCACCCAGTAGAGCCCGGCCTCGTCTTCCCGCAATTGCCCCGACACACCCCCGCCGCGGTCGATATCGCCCACGCCGTTGCCGAAGCGGATCATGTCGGCGACCACCACGCGGCGCCGTTCGCTGCTCTGATTGCTGATCTCGACGTACCCCTCGGTACCCCGGTTGAAGTGGTAGGTGCCCAGGTACACCAGCCCGTTGCCCACCCGGCGGTGGTTCACCGTCACCTCGGTCGCGCCGCCGCTGTGATGGACGCGGTAGATCTGGTCGGCGGCGCGGTTGGATCCGGAGGGCGACCAGGCGTAGACCGGGTACTCGCCCGCGCTGGGCAGGTCCGGGCGGTAGGTCGCCACCGCGGTTTCGTCGGGGTTGGTGACCGCGAACCGGTACGGCACGTCGCCGGCATCGCCGAAGTAGACGCTCTCGCTGCTATCGCCCCACGCGCCGCTGAAGCTCACGCCCGGATCATCATTGTCCAGCACGACTTCAAACGGCTGATGCCCGATCGGTCGCAGCGGCACCACCGTTGCCCCGGCGTTGAATAGGTAATCGGCGAAGAACGTCATTTGGTCCTGGTTGCCCAGGTCTTCGACGACCCCCGTGGTCAGCGGACGCTGCGTCCCCCACGACCCGTTGCCCAGGTTGTTGGCCGTGTATCCGTGGCCGGCGTGTACGTACACGATCTTGTCCGACAGGCCGCCCTCGGGCTGCTGGCCGACGGGCACGAGCGGGGCCGACGAGAGCAAATGCCGCGGTTCCAGCCGCTCGAAAGGGCAAGGGGTGGCAGACAACGGAGATTGAGGCATGGCGATCTTTCTCGAAACAGCTTGATTGACGAGAACAACAATTCTAGAACCATTTACCGGTTTTGCGAAGAGAATTCATTGCGAATGGCCGCGGACCTCGCCAGGAATGAAAAAGCGGGAAAACCCGTCGTCCGATGCCTTCGATCGATCGCGTGGCATTGGCGCCGATCGCGCTTAGCCGATTCGAGCAAGCCCGGACGAGGTTTAGTGCGCACCGCAAGCGTTGATCCTTTGCATCCGGTGCGGCAACGGATCGTCTTGAGGTCGCAGATGCGGTTTTGTTTGTGGAGTGGCCCGGCGTGGTCTTGGTGGTGATCCTTTTTCGCAATCACTTACCCAGACACGCTAAGCCCGTCTTCCAGATGATCCACAGGTCCAGCTTCCACGACACCGTCTCGACGTATTGGATGTCGTACTGGATCCATTCCTGGAAGTCTTTGCCGGCTTGACGCGAGCGTTTGACCTGCCACAGGCCCGTGATCCCCGGGCGGACCGACAGCCGCGCCTCACGCCACGACGGGCAGTACTGGTTTTCCTTGTACGGGCTCGGCCGGGGCCCGACGATCGACATGTGGCCCGCGAGCACGTTCCAGAACTGGGGCAACTCGTCGAGGTTGAACTTCCGGAGGAAGCGGCCGACCTTGGTGATGCGGGGGTCGTTGTCGATGAAGAACTGCGGGCCGTCCGCCTGGTTTTCGGCCATGAGCTTGGCTTTGATCTCTTCGGAGTTGTTGAACATGGTGCGGAACTTCCAGCACCGAAACTCCTTGCCGCCGATCGACTCGCGGACGTGGCCGAAGAAGAACGGCCGGCCGTCTTCGAGGTAGATCGCCAACATAATCAGCGGGTACAGCGGCAGGCTGAGCAGGCCGAACGTGAGCGCGAAGGCGAGGTCGAAGGCGCGCTTGGTGCCGCGTTGCAGGGTGGAGAGCGCGCGGGTCTTGACCGGGCGCACGAGCACGTCGGTGGGCTCGATGCGGTTCCATTCGAGGCGGTCGACGCTGGGCCGGGCTTCGGGCGCGTCCCAAAGGACGGCCGGGCCGACCACGCTGGTGACGCCGTCGAGGCGGCGCCCGCTGCCCACCCACACCGGACCCACGAACTGCGTGTTGTCGTCGGGCTTGACCGAGGCGTCTGCCCAGGCGTCCTGATGGATCTTGCTGGCCCGGGGGATCGTCGCGTCGGGCCGTTTCCACATCGCCACCAACTCGCGGACGAACTCCATGACCTCGTGCTCGTCGCCGGCGTCGAAGACGTGTCCCTTGACCGAGAGCGTGGTGCGGGCGTTGGCGTCGATACGGCGGCGTAAGGTCTGCCAACCGCTACGCGGGTCCGTGGCCTGCTGCCAGGCGACGGCCAACTCGCGGTGCGGCGTGAGCGCGACCCGGCCCAGCCGCCAGTCCGATGCGCCGTACACCCGCTCGAACTTCACAAATTTGTCGTCGCGGTCGGTCAGCACCCGCTCGCGGTAGCCCTGATCGCGCGTGTTATGCAGACGAACGAAAAGGATCTTCGGCTTGAGCCAGGAGATCGTGTCCACGATCTGCTGCATCCGGAAGATCGACAGGCAGTGCCGGTCGGCCAGCAGGTAGAGCTCCGCGTCTTTAACCAGATCGATCGGTTCGCCCTGCCGGACAACCTGCACGCCGCGGGCGGCCCAGAAACGGTCGTGGAGCTGCAGCGCGTCCAGGCCCCACACGGTGTGCAGGCGGATCGGGTCGGCGGCGGGCTCTTTGACGTTGCTGATCATGCGGTCGTGACCGGAATATCCGATAGGAGTTTATCGGTCTGTTCGGGGGTCTCCCTTGGAATCCCGGGGTCCTGGCGGACCCGGGCCGGTCGTCCGCGCCGCGTTCTGGGGCCGCCGGCTCAATGATCGCCGTTGCGTCCGGCGGTGGCGAGCGCGCGCCCGTTGGTGGGCCGGGCCGGCTCCCGCAGCGCGGAAGACGGGGCGTAGGTCGCGACCGCCGAGCCGAGCGGGCCGAAACGGGCGGCGGCGGCCGGATCGACCTGGATGGCGCCGCCGCGGCGGTCCTGGCTGACCATCGAGCCGTAGCTGGTCTCGCCCAGATCGGTCTCTAAGGCGTGATTGAACACGACGCCGACCACACGGGCCCCGACGCTCTGGAGGTGCTCGAGCGACTTGGTGGCGACGCCCTTGGAGTCGCCGCGGGAAACGATGAGCACGGTGCCGTCGGCCTTGGCGCCGGCCATGGATGCTTCGAGCGAGCCGAGCACCGGGCCGGTGTCCACGAGCACGATGTCGTAGGCCTCGCGGGCGGAGCTGAACATGCAGTTGAGCGATTCGGGCGAAAGCAGGCCGGCGTCTTCCGGCCGGGCCGAGCCGACGGGCAGGACGTGGAGGCGTGGGATGCCGGTTTCGGCGATGCACTCTTCGATGGTCGCGCCGTTGCACGCGTCGAGCACGCCCAGGGCCGCGTCGCTGCGGCGACGCGCGAGCTTCTCGGCTTCTTCCCGCGACAGCGCGCCGATCTCGATCAGGGCGTCCATCAGGTTGATGCCCTTGCTCATCGCGAGTTGTTCGGCTTCCTCGATCTGCAGCGCGGACACCCGACCGTCGCTGCGGACGACTTCTTCGAACGGCTTATTGACCACGGCGCCCAAGCGACGCGTCAGGCCGGCCCCGACGATGTCGGAATCGATGAGCAGCACCTTGTTGCCCGTTGCGGCGAAGGACAAACCCAACGCCACGGTCAGCGAGCTCTTGCCCGAGCCCGCGGCGGGCCCGGTGACGCTGAAGACCCGGCGGTTGCTGCCGCTGATCTGAAGCAGCGTGCGGATGTGGTTCACGGCATGGGCGGCGCGTTCGGCCTGCTCGGGATCGGCGAGGTTGTCCGGCAGCGAAGGCAGGACGCCCAGCATGCGCACGTCGCGCAGGCCGTTCTTCGCGTCCGCGGCGTGCCGCAGCCGCGAATCGAGCAGGCCCACCATCACGACCAGCGCCAGGCCCATGCCGCCGCCGCCGATGAAGCCCAGCACGCCCAATTGCATCCGCGCCGAGGCGTTGCTCGGCTTGGTCGGCTCGTTGGCCCACTGCGCGATCTCGACGCGATCCTTGTTGGCCTCGCCGCGAAGCCGGGTTTCGTATTCCTGGGCCTCCAGCCATTCGATGCGGCCCGCCGCTGTTTCCAGCTGCAGGTTGTACGGCGCGATCGATTGCAGCAAGGCGTCCGCCTCGGCGATCTTGGATTCGAGCTCGTCTTCCTGTTGGCGGAGGGACTGCTCGGCTCGGCGGAGCTTGGCGACCTCGGTGTTTGCGCCGCTAGGCGTCTCGCCGGCCTTGAGCTGCTGCACGTAGTTCTGCTTGCGGGCTTTGAGCACGTTCAGCATGGCCCGCAGTTCTCGCACCTCGTTGTGCCGCTCGCCCTTGCCCAGCGACTTCTGCATGTCGACCTGCATCTCGATCCGCGCCATCTCCTCTTCCATCTCCAACACGGCGGGGTCCTGGAACTCCTCCATGCCCGCGGCGGCGGCCGCGTCGGGCGCCATGAACGCCAGCTGAGCCTGGGTCAGTCGGAGCTCCGACTGCACGTCGCTGAGGTCTTTGTTCATCCGTTCCAGCCGGTCGCGGAACAGGTCCTGCTCGGTCGCCAGCCGCGCCCCGATCTGGTCCATGAGCATGCGCTCTTCCTGGCGCAGTTGACGCAGCTCGGCCTTGATCTTCTGAAGCTGCTGGTCGGTGTCGGCGGCCTCGCCCTGCTGATACACACGCCTGTACGCCTCGAGCGCGGCGTTGACCGCGGCGGTGGCGACGGCCGGTGACTCGTGCGTGAACGTGACGGCGATGTTGTAGTCGGTCGAGCTGACCATGTCGGCTTCGAGCGTCGAGGCAAACCGGGCCGCGGAGAGCTCGTCGGCGCCCGCGACGCGGACGGCTTCTTTCCACGTGTCGCTCTGGATCGCGCGCTCGGCGACGGGGTGGCTGACGATCGTCGCCATCTGGCCCTTGAGGTACGCCAGGAACATCGGCGGCAGCTCGCCGTCCACGGGGCCCTCGACTTCGGGCTGCACCTGCACGACGCCGCCGCCCTGGAACACGGGCTTCTGGCTGAAGTATCCCGCGACCGCGGCGGCCGAGCCCAGCAACAGGGCGAGGATCACCGCCCAATGAAGCCGGCCACGGAACAGCGCGATGATCATCTCGCGCCGGCGCCGTGCTTCTTCCTCGGCGGTGGCGAACTCGAGGGCGGCTTGGGCGTTGGGGTCCTGGCTCATCTTCTGGATTCCCTGAGATCGAGCGGCGCTGCGGGGCCGTTCCCGATCGGGTGGTCGTTCTCCGCTCCGGGAATTCGCCGACGGCGGCTCCTGAGCAAATCGTGCGGGCGGCGGTCGGTCCACGTTCCGAGGCCGGTGAGGCCGGTCGTCGCCGCGGGTCTAAACGCACCGAGCGGCCCCGCGGGTCGCATACGGCGCTCTAGAAGCCTTTATCGGCGTTTGGAGGCCGTGGAGCCCACGCACCACGGCGGCACCTCCAGCGGTTTCCGCCATCTTCGACCGATTCGGACTTCAGATTGACCCTGACGCCGATCGCTCGACCCATCAATCTACCGCATCCCACGCCCCAGACCTACCGCTTTGCGGCCGACCCGGTACGGTCGCAACGGTCGCGCCGATCGCCGGGCTCCGCCCGCTCCGCTCGCCGCATGCTCGTCGTGGTCACCGTCCCTGGGCCAGCGAGTACGGCCGCGTCGGTACCGCCGCCCACGCCAGCAGCCGCATCACGCCCAGCAGCGCCGCAAACGAGCCCAGAAGCACCACCGCCTGCCCCACAAATAGCCACACCCCGTCCACCGAGGCGTCCGCCGCCTCGGGCCCCAGCCCCGCCCGATACTGCAGCCAGATCGTTGCCACCAGCGCGAGCGTCCCGCCCAAAATCGCCGCTAACGGCGTCAAAAGCAGCAAAATCGTCCGAACCACGCTCCGGATCGGCGAGGCGAACACGAAGCCGTAAGTCACCAGCACCAACGCCGTCGCCATGGGCAGCAGGTCCGGCGTCGCGTTTAAGGGAAGCTTCCGCGGCACCCCGCCCAGCCCGCACACGATCTGCCCGTCGATCACGAGGCTGCTCACCCCCAACAACTCGTACACCCCGCAGGCCAGCCGGGCCGCCGCGATCTGCAGGGCCCCGCTGAACGGCTCCAGAATCCGACCCGGGATCGGGTTCAAAAACAATAACGCGACCCACGCCCACGCGAACGGCCCGATCAGCGTCCGTCCCACCACACACCCCGCCGCCCCGCCCAGCACCAACACCGTCCCCATCGTCCCGCCGATCTGCGGCTCGTCCGTCGCCCGCCACAGCGCGAACAATGCCAGCCCCACCGCGATCGCCGGCAGCCCGATCCAATCGAAGCGGGGACGCACGATGCCGAATCGCATCCGCCGGGCGTACACCAGCCAAACCACGATCAGCGGCACCAGCAGCACGTATCCGTTGGCGTCCTGCGTCGTCGCCGCGTCCCAGATCGTCCGCCAACCCGGCCAACACACCGCTGCCGCCGTCGCGATCGACAACGCCAACCCGCCCAGACGCCCGGGCGTCCAGCCGTTCTTCCGCCACCGGCGGGGCACGATTCGAGGGGTCCGCAATCTCAGGTTCTCGGCCTCCAGGCAAAACCTACCCAATCATCCGCGAAACTCCACTCTAAGTCGCTCCCTTCGGCACGATTTTCAATGATTGGAGGCCGCGCCGTGCGAGTGAGACGCCACGAAGAGCGCCGGGCTCCGAAAAACGCACGCAGAAGATGGATCGGGCCGATTTCCTGGCGGCCGCCGGCCTTGCCTCAACCTTCGACGTCGGCCCGCGCATCCATCGCCCGGTTCGCCAGTTCGTCGGCCCGCCGGTTCAACTCTCGTCTGACGTGGGTGAGCTCCCAATGATCCAGCGTCGCCAACCCCGACCGCGCCTCGACGCAAAGCTCTCGCAGGTGGTCCGCTTTGATCTTCCAACGCCCGTGGACCTGATTGACCATCAGCTGGCTGTCGCTGATAAAGGTCACGCTCGCCGGGCTCAGCGTCTTGGCCAGCGCGATCCCGCGGATCAGGCCGGTGTATTCGGCGACATTGTTGGTCGTTTCGCCGAGGTAGTAGCCGCGTTCCAGGACGGCCACACCGTCGGCCGAGACGACGACGCCCACGCCGGCCGGCCCGGGGTTGCCGCGGGCACCGCCGTCGATGTGGACGGTTAAGGATGGCGAGTTCCCGGAGGCCATGTCACACGCTCCGCTTTCGGAGGGGTCAGGATTTGCTCGGCGACAGGCCCTCACGGATCTCCGCGGGCACGATCAGGATCCGGCCGCACGAATTGCACTGCGTGACCTGGTCGGGCTTGGTGATCGCGGCGTTGACCTTCTCGATGGGCAGGGCCATGAAGCAGCCTTGGCAGGTGTACTCCATGCGGCGTTTGTTTTGCTCTTCGACGCCGCAGACCGCCTCTCCGTCGTGGTCGTCCAGCAGCTTGCGGTACAGGGCCAGCACGTCCTCGGGGATGAGCTTGGCGGCTTCGTCGCGTTCGGCGGTGACCTCCGTGAGCTGGTCGCCGACCTCGGCCTGCGCCTCGTCCACCTCGGACTTGGCCAGGTCCACCAGCTTCTGCTGGTCCGCGACCTTTGCTTCGATCTCCGCCAATTCGGCCTGACGCTCTTCGATCTTCTCCATCTGCTCGAGCACCAACTCTTCGAGCTTGCCCTGCTCGGCCTTGAGGGTATTCACTTCGACCAGCAGGGCCGAGTATTCCTTGTTGGTCTTGACCGAATTCATCTGCTCGCGGAGCTTGTCGGTCCGGGATTCGGCGGACTTGGCCTCTTGTTCAAGCGTGCCCGCGTGGGCCTTGGCGTGCTTGACCTGATCGGCCAACTCGTCGTGTTGTTGCCGGAGCTGATCGAGGCGGTGTTCCTGAGCCTTTTGACGGCGGAGGCCGGCGTCGAGTCGGCTCCGCAGGGCGCGGAGGCGCGAATCGCGGGCGGAGAGTTCGTCGAGGTTCGCTTGCAGGGTCAACGGTGCGGCTCCGGGGTCCGGGGTCCGGGGAGGGTTTACGGTAGGAACGAACGTTTCACTATAACGACGGTCACGGCGTTCACGCTGAGAAGGCGAACCACGGTTCCCTCGCCGCCCGCTTGGTTTGCAGGCGCCGAAGCGCCGGCTATACTCCGCGATCCGTCGAAGGACGGCGCTCGGGCTTCACCCGCCGAATCGATCCGGACGCGATCCGATTCGAAAACGGGGCTGTAGCTCAGTTGGGAGAGCGCTTGTATGGCATACAAGAGGTCAGGAGTTCGAGCCTCCTCAGCTCCACTGGCCCGACGCCGACCCCGACGGAACCCCACGCCGCCCCACTCTGGGCGGCGTTTTTCATGGTGTCGGGTTCCGACGAAATCCGTCGATCGTATTGGCGTTTTTCGCCGTAGATGTCACGATTGGACGATAACCTCACGGGTCGGTGACGCGGCCCGTGTGCCTCGCGTTTCCACGCACCGCCCCGCCGGGAGCCCGCCGCTTTTGGAACAGCTCAGCTACCAGGCCCGCATGTCCCGCCGGGGCTCGCACATCGACCAGGCCGCCGCCACCGCGATCGTTCGGCGGCACCTCGACGAGTCGCTGACCGTCACCGGCCTGCGGAAGCTGTACGGCGGATCGATCAACCGCGTGATCGAATGGACCCTCGAGGGGCCCAAGGTCGGCGACACGCACGGGGTGAACGAGCCGGGCGTGTTCCCCAAATCGATCGTCGCGAAACTGAACAACTCGCGGTCGGCCAAGCTGTTCCGCCGGGAGATGGCTTCGCTGCGGGTCTACCAGGAGAACACGGCGCTTCCCGTACCTACGCCCATCGCCTACCTCGAGGACGAGCCCGAGTTCGACGGCTCGGGCCTGCTGATGGAACGCATCGACGGCATCAACCTCTCCGAAGCCAAGGTCACGCCCAAGGGCGTCCACGCGATGCAGGGCGACCTGGCCAAGCACGTGGTCGCGCTGCACAGCCACCACCGCGCGACCTACGGCAGCGCGCTGGACCCGGAGGGCCCGGCCCGGTGGATCGACTCGTTCGGGCCGGTGATCTCGGAAGAGTTCTTCCGGGTCCGTGAGTTGCTCCCTTCGAAAGTCCGTTGGATCGTCGACGACGTGATTAAGAACCTCGAGGCTTGGCTCCCCGAGCAGAGCACGCCCACGCTCGTGCACGGCGACCTGTGGTCCAACAACATCATGGTCGACGACGGCCACCCCGAGAAGCCGCAGATCCAGGCCTTCATCGACGTCAGCGCGTCGTACTGCGACCCCGAGTACGAGCTGGCGTACCTGCGGATGTTCAACACGGCCGACGACTCATTCTTCGAGCGGTATCGCCGGCGTCACCCGTTGCGGTCGGGTTTTTCCCGGCGTTGCCGGGTGTACTGGCTGAACACGATGATGATGCACGTCCGCGTGTTCGGCGAGAAGTACGTGCCGGGGACCGAGCAGTTGGCGTTCGATCTCAAGGCGATGGACAAGTAGCCGTCATCTCGGTTCGGCGTCGCTCGGGTTTTCTATCAAGTTCAGCGACCACTCGACGACATGCGTCAACGTTTCGCCGGGTAATAGCGGCTGCATCGGGCTCAGCATTTCGAGCTCGATGTAATCGCCGGCTACGTAGAGCTGAAGCGACGAGTGCTCGGGGTAACTTCCGGAGGCGACGAACCGATGCCGCTGGGAGAAAACCGTGTCGCCGTAGCGAGCCGAGATCTCCCCGCCGAGCGTGCCGAGCTTTTTGTAGACCTCGCCCGCGGGTTGGTTGATCCACCGCACGAAGCCGCCGCCCGCTTGGACGTCGTCGCCGAACTTTTCCGTGCCGTCCAGGCCGATCCAGCCGTCGGTCAGCCGGCCGCCGCTCGCGTCTTCGAGCCAGACCTCGTCGGCCGGCCGCGTCTGGGTCACGGTCCAGGCTTGGGCGGGCATCGCGCTGGCGTTGGTGCGGACCAGCCGGTTGGTGATGCGCACCTTGGTGGATCGGTTGTCACGTTCGTTGGGCACGTACTCGATCGTGCGGTCGAGGTGCCCGCCGAAGACCGGGCTGTACGGGCTGCGAAGACGGATCGAATCGGCGTCTCTCCGCAGGACGTGCCACGCTTCGCCGTCGATCGTGCCGTCGGGCGGCCAGTTCTTGCCGTGCGGCAGGAAGTACGGCCAGAGCGGTTGGGGCGACGGCCAAAGCTTGTCGCCGCCGTAGTTGATCCAGGCGAGCGGGTCGCCGTCGGGCGGGGTGTCGACGGTGTCGGGGTTGATCCAAAGCAGGTTCTCGCCCTCGGCGTAGCCGAACCAAGTGATGCGACCGACCGACGGGCTGACACCCAGCTTGATCGTGCCGTTTGCCAACCAGAGCGTGTCGGCGAACACCGGCACCGCTTCCGGGGCCGTCGCGTCCGCGGTACCCGGGGCGGTCTGCTCGACGGCGGCGACTTGGGCGCACGCGGAAAGCGGGAAGGCCAAGAGCGAGATGAGCAACAACAAGAAGAGGTGAGGCTTGAGCATCCGCAGAGTGTCCCCGCGGATCGGCGGCGACGCAACGGGCCGGCGGATCGGGAGACCGTCAGGGCACGCCCGCGACGCTGAAGCCGCGGCGGTCGAGCAGCGTGCCCTCGGCGAGATACAGGTCGATCAGCGCGATGCGGTACGCCACCACGGCGCGGACGCGCTCGATCTGGGCCTCCAGCAGGTCGCGCTCGGCCTGGGCGACAAGCAGCGACGTGCTGACCCCGGCCTCCAACCGCTGCCGCTCGGCGATCACGGTTTGTTCTTGGAAACGCAGCGTGGCGAGCGAGGCGTCGATCTGTCGCTCGGCGCGTTCGAGTTCGTTCGCGGCGAGACGGACATCCAGATCGACCAGCTGGCTGAGATTGTCGACCGCCGCGGCGGATTGAGCCCGGCCGGCAAAGGCGGCACGATTGGCCGCCCGGTCGGCGTCGTCGCCCAGTTCCTGGCTGAGCCGCAGGCCCGCGGAGACGTCGAACGTGTCGTCGTCGAGGTTGCCGAAGGATTGGTCGAAGCGGTCGGCGAACCCGGTTTCGCCGTAGGCGATAAAGACCTCCAGCCGCGGCAACAGGCCGTTGCGGGTGACGACCGTTTCGAGGCGGTCTTGTTGGAGCCGCAGGCGGGCTTCGGCCAGGTCGGGGCGTTGGCGTTGCGCGAGCCGCAGCCGGTCGGGCAGGTCGTCGAGCGGGATAGGCTCGATCACGACGTCGGACACGAGCCGTAGGTCGCGCCGGTCTCCCATGTCGCCCGGCTCCGCGTCGATCAGCCGCAACAGCCGCAGCGCCTCTTCTTCAAACAAGGCTTCGGCGTCGATCAGCGCCTGCTCCCGGGTCGACACCTCGACCCGGGCGACCGCCGCGTCGGAGTCGGCCAAGGCCCCGAGCTCGATGCGCTGCTTGACCTCGTGGAGCTGTTGGCGGGACACGGCGAGCGAGCGCTCGACGATGGCGATTTCTTCTTTGGCAAACGCGGTCCGCCAGTACGCCGACTCGACCTCGGCCAGCAGCGTCTCGGCGAACGCGCGGAGCTCGAAGCGGGACGCGCGGGTGCCGACGCGGGCTTGGCGGATGCTCGCGAGGTTGACCGCCGGGCCGAAGCCGGCGAGCAGCTGCTGGGTGACGGTGAGGCCCACGCGGGCGCTTTGTTGCTCGGGGGCGCGGTTGGAGGTGTCGCGTTCCTGGCTAACCGTGACCTCGACGTCGGTGCCGGTGGGCAGGCGTTGGCGGACGCCGACCTCCGCGAAGTTGTCTTCGGAATCGACGGCGAACTGGTCGCCGGTGCCGCGGTCGGTTTCGCTGGCGGTCTGCTGGCTGTAGATGAACTCGCCGAACAGCTCGGGGTCAAACACGCCGCGTTCGAGCAGCTCGAACGTGCCCGCG